>CAZSOQ010000320.1:0-5098 GCA_964608495.1 uncultured Armatimonadia bacterium
CCATACCTCCCGGGTAACGAGACGGCTACAGCCAAGGCCCGGCGGGAGGCGCCGGGCCTTGGCTGTAGCCGTCTCGTTACCCGGGAGGTATGGGGACATGCACCGCAACCTGACTCCCATCGCCGCGGTAGTCCTGGCGCTGATCGGCGCCTCGGCCGTGGCGTGGGCCCAGCCGGGACCGCCGCCGCCCGTCGCCTACTGGCCCATGGACGACGGCGCGGGCGCGACGGCGCGCGATGCCTCGGGCAAGGGGCACGACCTGTCCCTGACGTCGCCCGCCTGGGTGGATGGCGCGGTGGGCAAGGCGTTGTGCTTCGACGGCAGGACGACCGCCGCCGTCACGCCCTCCGCGCCCGACTTGCGGCCCACGAAGGCGGTGACGGTGGAGGCCTGGGTCCGGGTGGACGAGTTGCCCGCCAACGCCGAGGGCATCGGCATCGTCAGCGCCGGCAATTCCTACCTCCTGCGCATCAGCGGCACCACGCCCTCCTTCCACATCTTCACCACCCAGTGGGGGCCCGTGATGGCCGAAGGCAGCCTGCGCACCGCCCGGTGGTATCACCTCGTCGGCACCTACGACGGCCGCGAAATGCGCATCTACGTCAACGGCGAGCCCTCGGGCGCCAGAGAGCGCACCGGCGACATCAACGTCTCGACCGACCGGCTCGTCCTCGGCCGCCAGGTCAGCCCCCTCATCGGCTGCGTAGATGAGGTGCGTATCTACCCCGCGGCTCTCTCGCCGGAGCAGGTGGCCGCGGCCTTCTCGCAGTCGCGCGCCAGGCTCGCGGCGGGCGTGACGCCGGGCACGCTCATGGAGCCCTTCGAGGACCTCTTCGGCCTCACGCGGCACAACCCGGCACCCCAGCCGACGCTCGACCACCTGGCCCCCGCCGACCTCACCTTCTGCGTTATCACCGACACCCACATCGGCACGCGCGAGGAAGAGCAGCGCTACTGCCACAACTGGCGCGTCGAGGAGACGATACGCCAGATCAACGGCCTCAGGCCCGACTTCGTCGTCAACTGCGGCGACATCATCACCGCCTTCCCCTTCCACGAGCAGTATGAGGGCCAATGCCGCAATGCCGTCGAGGTGCTGAAGGGCTTCACCGTGCCCGTCCACCTGGCGCCCGGCAACCACGACGTGGGCAACCAGCGCAACATGCGGGTCTGGGACGACCAGTGGCTGGGGCGCGTGAAGATCACGCTCGAGGACATGCTCGTCAGCCGCCCGCGGCTCGACGTGTACCGCAGGTACTTCGGCAAAGACTTCTACAGCTTCGAGCAGGGCGGCTGCTGCTTCATTATCCTCAACGACCAGCTCTGCAACAGCGGCCTCGAGGCCGAGCAGGAGCAGGAGACATGGCTGGCGGCGGAGCTGGAGAAGGGCCGCGCGGCCAGGGCGACCTTCGTGTTCGCCCACAACCCGCTCTTCTGGAACCGGCCCGACGAGCCCGGCCCGAAGAACTACGAGCCGGTGCTGGAGCCGGCCCGCGGCCGTCTGCTCGCCCTGCTGCGGCGCTATCCGGGCACGGTCTTCTACGCCGGCCACACGCACTTCGACATCACCAACGACTACGACGGCCTGCACCTGCGCACCATCAACTCGACCACCTTCAATCGCAACTACAGGGGTGCGGAGCAGGGAATCCCCGGCGACGCCGAGGTCTACAACCCCTACAAGGTCGGCTTCCTGGTCGTGCGCGTACGTGGCCGCGAGCCGCACGAAAGCTGGGTGCCCCTCTACTGGCAGGTGGGAGCGCCGCCGCCGGAGCTGGCGGAGCTGGCGGCGGGGAGGCTGGTGGGCCGGCCTTCCACCGAGGCCGCCCAGGGCATCCTCGGCATTGCCACCATGCCGCCCCCCTCCTTCTCCTACGGCGCCGACGGTCGCGAGACGGTCAACGACCACCGCTGGCGGCTGGTCGAGGCGCTGGGGTCCCAGTGGCTCCGGCTGGCGCGCCTGCCGGCGAACGACGAGGAGTGGACTGCCCTTGACCGCGGCCTGACTCTTGGCCGGCCCCGCGCAGTGAAGCTCGCGGTGCCCCTGCCGGCCGACGAGGCGCCGATGGCCGAGGCCTGGTCGCGGCTTAAGAAGCACGCTGCGGCCCTAGACGCCGTGGTCGTGGCCAACGGCGCCGCGGCCGACCCCAACGCCCCGCTAAGCTCCTGGCGCACGGAGGGCACGCCGGCCGACTGGGCGGCTGCCTGCGACCGTGCCCGCGCGCTGGCGGGTCCCGCCGCCAGGATCGTCGTCTCGCGCCTGCCCCTGCTCGGCCCGAACGCGGTCGAGGCCCTTGGCGCCGCGGCCGCGGCCCTGGCGGGCAAGGCCGACGGCCTGGCGGTGTGGATGTCGGTCCAGGAGGCGCCCGAGGAGAGCATACTCCGCGCCCTCCTGGAGGCCGCCAGCGCCGTGCGCGACCACGGCCTCGACCTCTGGCTCGACACGGCCTCGTGGCAGACGGTGGACGAGCCCCTCCGCAGCGCCTACTTCCTGCGCCTGCTGGCCCTGTGCCAGTGGCAGCACGTGCCCGTCTTCTGGTGGATCGGCTCCAGCGCCGGGGGCCTGCTCGACGGTCGCTGGGACCCCACGCCCCTACACTATGCCGCCCAGTCCTGGCAGGCGGTCGTGGACCCACCGGCCACGGCCCTCGAGGCGAAGATGAGCGCGGACCAAATCGAGATCCGGTGGCGGGACGCCCGCGGGCGCCGCTACCTGGTCTGGTGGCGCCCGTCCGGCGACTTCAGCGTCGGCCCGACGCACACGGGCATCGAGGTGCCGGCCGGTGCGCTCGTCGCGGACCCCCTGCACGGGCGCCTGCTCACGCGACCCGCCTCGGGCAGGCTCCCCGTCTGCTCGTGGCCCCTGGTGGCCCGGGCCGATTGACGCCTGCCCGCGACCCCGCGCCCCGGCCACGCCAATCGCCAAGCCCCCACGCCGCCGCGCAGCGAAGCGCCTCCCTCCCGGCCGCCGGCGGTGCTACAGCCCCATCTCGTGCTGTAGGTCCTCTTCGGGTGTGGTGCGCACCATCGGCACCTCGATCACGGCGGTCTGGTAGGGGGCCAGCCCCAGGCCCACCGAGTTGTCCCTCACCCGTAGCTTCTCGCCCGACACCAGGTCCCTCAGATCCTTCAGCCGCCACGACACAGGCACCCCGGCCCCTATCACCAGCCGTGCGGTCACCGTCGTCTCGCCCGGGTTGTGCACGGCGAAGTACACGGTGCCGTCCTCCGGCCGCCCGTAGCGTTCCACCACCAGGCTCTCGGGCGTGGCCGTCGCATAGGGGATAGGCTCCCACCCAGCCGTCGTCAGGGCCCGGAAGATCGGCATGTACTTGCGGTACAGCCCGCGCACCGCCTCCAGCGGCTCCAGCTTCCCGCCGTCACCCGTCCCCGGCCACACGGCATACACCAGCGTCCGCTGCATGGCCCTCTCCTTCTCCTCCAGCGGCACCTCTGGCTTGAGGTAGGCGTAGTTCATGTGGCTGACGGGCTTGCGGAAGGCCAGCACGCGGCAGAAGCCCAGGCGCTCAACGTCGTGGAAAGCGTCCAGGTTGCCAGCCTCGCCGGCGCCGAGCACGTCCAGCAGGTGGGCGTAGAAGCCGTGCGCATAGGGGAAGCTGTTGGCTATCACGAGCTTGCCCCGCTCGTGCATGGCCCTGGCGATCGCCTCGTACAGTTCGTAGTGCGCAAAGGCCCCGAGCTGCACCGGCCCTCCCGTCCGGAAGCTGGGCACCAGCGGGAGATCGGCCGTGGCCCAGTGCTCCCTGCGCACGCTCTCCGCGTTGTCGAAGGCGTTCCACCCCACGCTGTCCAGATACGCCCCGTCCACCCGCTCGTCCGTCAGCGCCGGCACGCCCTCGTAGTCGAACCACAGACTCGCCCGCGACGGCTTCCCCAGCTCCGGGTCGCCGTTGCAGTTCACCGCCACGCGCTCGGGCGGCGCCGCGTGGCACGACGGCTCCCCCGGCGCCCCCAGGTACGACCGCAGCAGCGCCTGGGCTATCTCGGCGTCGGGCACGCCCTTCGGCTGCGTCACGAAGGGGTACTTGGTCAGCTCCGACAGCGGCTGGGTCGCCCGCTTCTCGACCTCGCGCAGGAACGCCCCGGCGTCGAATCTGTTGTTCTCGCCCCAGGCCGCCGTCTTCTGCCACAGCGTGTTGGGCTCCGCGTAGGTGAGCGAATAGCCCCCGTGCCGGTCATCGAAGGTCACCCGGTCCTCCGAGTACGGCTCCTGCTCGTGGAAGACCATCGCGAAGTCCTCGGGCTGGGGCACCTGCGTGCTCACCCACAGGTGCCAGATCCCCTCGCGCTCGACGCGCTTGACGAAGGCCTCCGGGTACAGCTCGTAGTACCGCCGGCCGGCGGCCCGGAAGCCCCACGCCGGCTCGGGCAGCGTGCTCAGCGCCAGGCGGAACGAGGCCCGCTGCGGGAACTTCTCCGTCGCCGGCGACAGCCCCAGCTCGATCCTCGCCCCCAGCAGGCTGTGCTCCGGCGTGTAGTCGCAGAAGAACCCGACGAGGCGCGGCTGATCCAGGGGCCGCGACAGCAGCAGGCCCACTTCCCGCGAGCTCACGCAGGCCCACGGGTAGATCGAGACGATGTGCCTGCCGTGTGGCCCTGGCAGCAGGTACGGCACCACCTTCTGGTATCGCCCGGGCTCATCAATCGTCCGCGAGGCGTTCAGGTCATCCCCCCAGCTCCATCCCTCCACCGCCATCGGCAGCGCCCATACCAGCACCACCGCCCGATCCTCTCCTCTCACATCCCGCAGCTCCCCCGTCAGGTCGAGGCGGTCCGCCCCGGGCTCGACCCTTACCTCCAGCTCCAGCCCCAGCTCCTCGCACTGCAGGCTCAGCGTCCGCCCAGTGCCCCCGGGCTTCTCCACAAAGCGGTGGTACTTAGGCTCGCGTGCCGCGTCCCACGCCCACCATCCCCCGCAGCCCGACGGGTCCGACAGCGCCACGTCCGTCCCCCCGACCTGCAGGCCGCGCACCACGCCCCCCCGGTCCATCGTCACCTGCAAGCCGTCGCGCGTCGCCACAGGGAACAGGCCGCTGGAGCGAGCCGGCGGCGCCGCCGCCATGTCTCGGTGCAGGGC
>CAZSOQ010000321.1:0-5073 GCA_964608495.1 uncultured Armatimonadia bacterium
CCAGAACCCCATGCCGAACACCGAGCCCACGAGTGCGCCCGTCCAGGCTCCGGTCACGGGCAGGGGGATGGCGACGAAAAGCGCGAGAGCCCAGACGCCGTGGCGATCCACCGCGTCCTTCTTCGAGCGGGCGCGTCGCAGCAGGAAGGTGATGAAGCCCCCCAGGAGCGGCTTGTCGGCGAAGGTGTTGGACACCCACTCGAAGCACAGCAGCACCGGGATCACCGAGAGGATGTTCGCCACCACCGCGACGATCCAGACACGGAAGAGGGGCAGGCCCAGCGCGACGCCCGCCGGGATCCCGCCGCGCAGCTCGCTCACCGGCAGTGCCGAGAGCGCCGCCACGATGACATCGGGGGGTAGGCCCGCCAGGAGTTCCAGGAGCTTGTCGGTCATGGATCCGTGTCTCCGAGGAAGCGCGGGACCACGCGTCTGGTGATGGCAGGAACGTCCCCGCCGCGCGAGGTGCGCCGGCGGCTGCAGCGAAGTATCCTCGTCGGCGCCCCGGTTGTCAATCCGCCCGTCCGCGAGCTGGGGCCGGACGCCCACGCGCTCGGCGCCGGCCGCGGGGCGGTGGACATGAGGCCGGTCGCTGCTGTAATCTGCTTGCCTGGTAGGCAGACGGCCCCGCGCCGTCCGGGCGCGGGGCCCGGCCGCCGGTGCGACCACGGGGCCGGGTCCTCCCGGCGTGCCGGAGGATGGGGCGATGGGGAGAGCAGGGGCAAAGACAGGCCCGGCGGCAGCCCTAGGCCGGTTCTCACGGGGGTTCGACGATGGCCGCGAAGATACTGATTGTTGACGACGCACCCGACTACGTCTACGCCCTGAGGGGCTTCCTGGAGGACTTGGGCTACGTGGTCGTCGAGGCCTACGACGGCGACGAGGCCCTCCTCGTCCTCGAGCGGGAGGATCCCCAGCTAATCCTGCTCGACGTCATCATGCCCCTGCGCGACGGCTGGGAGACGCTCACGGCCATTCGCCAGCAGGAGAAGTGGCAGTTCCTGCCCGTCGTGATGCTCACAGGGCTGGAGCAGCCCGAGCACATGATGGAGAGCTACGACCGGGGCTGCACGGACTTCATCGCCAAGTCCCAGGCCGACTACGACCAGCTGGCGCTGATCATAGACCGCCTGCTCAAGGTGGCCGCGCGCCAGCGAGAGGCGGGAGAGGGCCTGGCCTGAGGTGCCCTCAGGGCGCTCTGGGGGAGACGGTCGTCGGGTCCCGAGGACGGGCGTGCGCGTCCCGAGCAGCGCGGGGGGCCATCGCCTTGGGCAAGCTGGCAATAGACGGCGGCACGCCGGTACGCTCCCGGGCCCTGCCCTTCGGCAAGGACGTGGGGCAGGAAGAGCTGGAGCTTCTCCGCCAGGTCATCGAGTCCCGCAACCTCAACCGCACCCAGGGCACCTTCGTGCGGCGCTTCGAGGACGCCTTCGCCGAGCACTTCGGCGTCGCGCATTGCACGGCCTCCACCTCGGGCACGGCGGCCATCCACGTCGCCGTCGGCGCGCTCGGCCTCGAGCCCTGCGATGAGGTGGTCACGGCGCCCATCACCGACATGGGCACTGTGATCCCTATCCTGGCCCAGAACTGCCTGCCCGTCTTCGCCGACGTTGACCCCGACACGTACAACGTCACCGCCCGCACCATCGCCGACCGCCTCACCGACCGCACCCGAGCCGTCATCGTCGTCCACCTCTTCGGCAACCCCTGCGACCTGGACCCAATCCTCGACCTCGCGCGCGATCGAGACCTGTGGGTCATCGAGGACTGCTCGCAGGCGCACGGCAGCCTCTACCGCGGCCGCCGCGTGGGCACGCTGGGCCACCTGGGGGCCTTCAGCCTCCAGGCCTCGAAGCACATCACCACGGGCGACGGCGGCATGACCATCAGCGACGACGAGGCCCTGGGCAACCGCGCCCGCCTCTTCGCCGACAAGGGCTGGCCCCGCTACAGCGCCGCCGGCGCGCGCGACTACCTGTCCTTCGGCTTCAACTACCGGATGACGGAGCTGCAGGGCGCGGTCGGGCTGGCGCAGCTCGGCAAGCTCGACCGCATCTGCGCCGCCCGCAACTGGGCGGGCGATACGCTGACCGAGAAGATCCGGGGCCTGCCCGGCCTGACCCCACCGGCGGTCACGCCCGGCGGCGTGCACACCTACTGGCTCTACGCCCTGCGCGTGGACGAAGAGTCGCTTGGGATGACCAAGGAGCGCTTCGCCGAGGCCGTGAGCGCCGAGGGCCTGCCCTGCGGCGCCGGCTACATCGGCAAGCCCATCTTCCTCTACGAGGCCCTCCGCGCCCAGACCGTCTACGGCACGTCCCACTGCCCCTTCGACTGCCCCAAGTACGGCAGCGGCCACGTCATCTCCTATGAGGAGGGCGTCTGCCCCGAGACCGAGCGCGCCCTGGACGAGATGGTCACCCTCCCCATCAGCGAGTTCTTTGAGGAAGAAGACATCGAGGACATGGCCACCATCCTGGCCAAGGTCTCTGGCGCCGACTAGCGCCGCCGCTCCTCGGCGTGACTGAGAACAGGAGGCTCCCCATGCCGGTGCTGCTGTGGGCTGGCGTCGCCCTGTGGGCGGCGGGCTTTGGCGGCGTCCAGGTCCCGGACCTGCCCATCGGCTTCGTAAGCCACTACCCCTTCGTCCTGCACGAGGACGACCAGGTGGCCGCCACGGGCGCCACCGTCCTCGAGGTCCGCGCGCCCTGGGCCCTCTTGCAGCCCCAGCGCGGGCAGTGGGACTTCTCGCCCGTGGACCGACAGCTCGCCTGGGCCCGCGACCAGGGGCTCAAGCTCGTCTACATCCTCGAATGCGGCCCGGCCCACGCCGCGCCCTGGGTTCGCGACCTCGTGCGCCGCGCCGGCCAGGAGACCCGCGACCCCGACGGCCGCCAGCAGTCCGACCCCTCCATCTTCTCGCCCGTCTACCGCGACCTCGTGCGCGAGTTCATCGCGGGCTTCGCTGAGTACCTCACCGGCCACGACCGCGAGGGCACCGTGGTCGGCTACAACAACGGCTGCGAGTGGTGGTACCCGCTGGTTCACGCCTACTCGCCGCTGGACGTGGCCGGGTTCCGCGCCTGGCTGGGCGAGCGCTACGGGAGCCTGGAGGTCCTCAACGCCTCCTGGCAGGCCGACTGGGCCGCCTGGGACGAGGTGGACGCCCCGCGCCTGACGTGGATCGGCCTCGGCGGCCCCGACGACCCGGGCGTGCTGTATCCCTTCGACGCCGGCACGCTCGACTGCTCGTACAACACGGTCGCCGACAGCCACGTCGCCGTCGAGCCCGGGCGCGAGTACGAGCTCCGGGCCCTGTGCGACCTGGATGCGGTGAAGGGCGAGGGGGCCTTCCTCGAGATCGCCTGGCTCGCCCCGGACCAGGCGCGGCCTGTAGCCCTCGCCCACAGCGAGAGCGCCTCGGGCACCCGCACCGGCGTCGAGCTGGTCGTCCGGGCACGGGCTCCCGCCACGGCCACGCGGGCGTGGCTGCTGCTGAAGTTCCGCGGCGAAGGGA
This sequence comes from uncultured Armatimonadia bacterium, assembly GCA_964608495.1. Lineage (GTDB taxonomy): Bacteria > Armatimonadota > Zipacnadia > Zipacnadales > FEN-943 > JAKORR01. The sequence goes on from CAZSOQ010000321.1 coordinate 3,518, forward strand.
AGGTCGTCTACAGGAGCGTGGCCTTCGCCGGGGCAGATGGGGGAGAGGATCTGGCGCCCAATCCCGGGCTCGACGCCGCGGTCGGTCGCTGGACCTTCATAGCCTGGGCTGCCGGGCAGGAAGGGAGCCTGAGCCACGCCTGGCCCGCCGCGGGCGAGGCGACCATCGAGTACCACCCGACCATCAGCGTCGGCGACGGCCGAGTGGGCAACGGCACGGCCGCCGTCCACGACTGGACCCGCTTCCTCCAGGAGTCCGTGGCCGAGTTCATTGACTGGATCGCCGCCGAGGTCAAGAGCGCCGATCCGTCGCGCCCGGTCATCACCTACCTGACCTTCAGCTTCGCCCAGGCCTTCCACTGGGACTACGTTGTGGGGAACAGCATCGCCCTGGACTGGGTGTGCGAGAAGGCCGCGCACCAGGACGTGATCGGCATGCAGATCGCGGCCGGCGACGGTGACTACCACCACGTCACGGCCGCGCTGGACCTGGCCCGCAAGTACGGCAAGCCGATGTGGGCCATTGACCTGCTCGACTTCACCGGTGGCGTCGCGGTGGGCAAGCGCAGCCTGCTGCGCACGTCGCTGAGCGTCGTGCAGCACGGGGGCAGTGGGATCAGCTACTACTGCTGGTGGGGCACGCCGGACTACAACTTCGCCGAGCTGGGCGTGGAGGACCTGCGCGACATGATCGGGACGACCAGGGCCGTCGCCGCGGAGCTGCGGGACCTGCAGCCCGTGGCCGAGGTGGCCCTTGTCGAGCCGCTCATGCCGGTCTGGGCGGGGCTGCCCGCGCCCGCCAACGACTTCCGCGACTTCATGGGCTGGTACAAGCTCCTCCTCGCGACCGGCCTGTGCCCCGACGTCTTTACCCTCCACGAGCTCGAGACCGCGGACCTGACGGGCTACAGGCTCGTGGTGGTGCCCGACTGCGCGTACCTGGCCGACGAGCCGCTGGCCTGCCTGCAGCGCGCGGCTGCGGCGGGTGTGCCGCTCTTGCTCTCGGGCGATCGCTTCGCGTCGCGGGACCTGGGTGGCAGGCCGAGGCCGCCGGTGCGGTGGCCGGAGGGGGCGGGGGTCCTCAGGCACGAGGCCTGGGGGCGATCCTACCTGGGGCCTATCCGCCGCATGGTCAAGGCGGGCAACACGCCGGGGCTGTTCCTGATGCAGCCGGGCGCGCCGCGCTACGGCGGCCCCGAGCGAGGGCGGCTGAACCACGTGCTCGGCGACCTGGGGATCGCGCCGGCGGTGGACGTGAGGCCGGCCCAGCCGGGGGTGGAGGCCTGCCTGCTGCGGGCGGGCGCGCGGCGCAAGGTCCTGCTGCTCAACGGGAACGCGGAGCCCACGCCGCCCCTGTCCGTGAGTGTTGGCGAATGGCGGAGCCGGCCGGAGGCCATTGAGACCTGGCGGCTGGACGACGTGGACGCTCCCTGAGCCCCGGCGGCTGTGGCCTTGCGGTGCTCCCCTGTCCCCATGTAAGGCGGGGCTTTGGCCCCGCCGTCCGTCTTTGCCGCACCGCGCGTCCCCCGCCTTCCCGCGGCCGCCTCCCCTTCGCTC
>CAZSOQ010000322.1:0-4035 GCA_964608495.1 uncultured Armatimonadia bacterium
GCGTGGCATGGAGCCGCTCGCCGCCGAGCCGACGCCCGTGCGCTGGGAAGGGCTGAGGGCGCGGCCGGTGGTGCGGGCCGGGGGCCAGGAGAGTGTCGAGGAAGTGGGGCCCGGAGCGCGGGAGGCGATGGACGAGAGCAGCGGCGAGCTGGCGGGGGTGACGGTCGAGGCGGAGGGCGGCTGGCGCGTGGATGTGCTCGATGGGCTGCTGGCGGGCATCGCGAAGGGCGAGGACGCCCTGCTGGACGGGATGTGGGTGCGCGAGGGCGAGAGCCAGGTGTCGTGGGGCGAGCCGCTTCGGCTGGGCGCCCGCAGGCCCCAGCCGGTGCCGTCGCCCGAGCGGCGGATCGGCGTCGTGCCGCGGCGGTGGCGCGTGGCGGCCGTGCGGGACACGCTGGAGCTGGAGTGGGAGAGCCAGGGGGAGGAGTTCGCCCTGGCGTCGCGGTATGTGGTGCGGCCGGACGGGACGGTGGAGGCGACGGTGAAGCTGACGCCCCGGGAGGCCAGCGAGCCGGTGATCGGGCAACTGCACCTGGCGCTGGCCTCACCGCAGGCGAGCCGTTGGGAGGCACGGGGATTCGAGGGCACGGTGGGTGGGCCCTTCGTGGTGCGCCATCCGACCGACCGGGAGATCACGGGGCGCTTCTGGCACCCGATCCAGCGTCTGTGGGAGCACAGCGTCCAGCCGCTGAGCCTGGAGACGCCGGCCGTGGGCTGGCAGGCGGGAGGGCAGTGGGTGTGGCTGGAGATGAACGACTACCCCAGCGACGCGGTGCTGGACGACATGTACCTGCGGGAGTATGACCCGGAGGGGAATCCGGGGCTGACAGCGTACCTGGAGTGGATGGCGGGGCGGTCGGGCCGGGCGCTGGACCCGCAGGAGCCCTTCGCGGCGCGATTCACGCTGAGCGTGGGCGGTCTGCCCCAGGCGCGGGCCGTGGAGCTGCCCGTGCGGTTCTGGGCGGACGGGGCGAACTGGTACGTGGAGAGCGATCACTACCGGGCGTGTCTGGCGCGCAGCGAGGGAGGCCAGCTTCGGGGGCTGTGGGCCCCAGGGCAGGAGCGGAGCATCGTCTCGCAGGCGCGGACCTACACGGACCAGGGCCTGCTGGGGCTAGTGTACGACTCGCTGGGCGGGGAGCAGAAGGCCACGGGGAGTACGAGTGGGGAATTCGAGTCGGACTGCTGGATCGAGCCCGGGCCGGGGGAGCTGCGGGTGAGGTTCAGGGGCTACATGCGTGTGGACCAGATGTTCCGGAGTCTGGCCAGCCCGCGCATACAGGTCGAGACGGTGTGGCACTTCACCGGCGGCCCGCGGATAGGCGTGGAGCACCGCGCGCGGGCGATGATTCAGCCGCGGGGGCAGGACAAGGGATTCCTGTCGCAGGTGCTGTCCGTGGCGGACGTGAGGTCGTGGAGGGCGAAGACGGGGGCCGAGGAGCAAGCCGGGGCGCCCGCGACCGATGGGGCGGGGCGGATCATGCAGACGAGAGAGACTGGGGGCGACCTGGACTACGTGGAGCTGGCCGCCCAGAGCGGCACGCTGCGGCTGGATAACCTGAGGCCCTGGGGCGACGGGCCGCAGAACGTGTTCCTGCTGCGGGAGCGCGATAGGGCGAACTACGTGGTCTTCCTGGCGATGCTGGACGGGACGCCGACGGACTTCGACGCGCGATGGCGGGGGTATGCCTACGACCTGGCGGTGACGGGGCCGGCGGCGGGGCAGTAGCCGCGACGGGCAGGCGGATAGCCCATGCCGTGGTGGCGGCCGGGACGTGAGGCGCGGGCCTCGGCCGCGGCGGCAAAGGGGGAACCGGATTGGCGACGATCAAGTGGAGCCTGAGGCTTGGGCCGGCGCTGACGTTGATGTGTGCGCTGGCGCTCGCGCTGGCGGTTCCCGGCGCGTGGGCCGAGGACCAGCGATTCGAGAACGAGCACTACAGGGCCGAGGTGCTCATGGACGCCGGGGGCCTGCTGGCCGCCGTGGCGTCGAAGGCCACGGGCGAGGCGCTGCTGGCGCGGATGCGGATCTACACGGATTTCGGGGTGTACGAGGAGCGGGGGTACGTGGGCACGGGCGGGACGAGCTGTGCGAAGCTCACGGCCGAGGACGGGACGACGCGGCTGGTGACCGTGGCGGAAGGGACGCTGCAGGGCGAGCCGGCCGTGGGGCAGAAGGCGATAGGCTACCGCGTGGAGACGCGCTTTGACGACAGCCCGACGATTCACGTGAAGGCGACGATAGAGCCGCAGATGGACAAGGAAGAGGTGAACGGCTTCCTGGCGCTGTGCTGGTCGGTGCCGGCGATGGCGCGCTGGCGTCTGAGGAGCGTGGAGGGTCTGCTGCGCCACACGCTGCGGCCAGGCGAGGCGCAGTTCGGGCGGTCGTACAACGGGGAGTGGCCGCTGGACCCGGTGAACCCGCTGATCGCGGCGACGACGGCGCAGGGCGCGGAGCTGCGCGTGGAGAACCTGACGTCGTCGGGCGTGCCAGCCTTCGCCGGGCCCGTGATCCACGGGGAAACCATCTTCCTGCTGTGGCTCGGCGGCTCGCCGGACCTGGTGGCGGGGAAGAGCGCGACGCTGGAATTCGATCTGAAGGTCGTGGCGCCCGGCCGGTGAAGCGGCGGGCCGGCGCGCGAGAGGGCCGCAGGGAGGGAAGGCGATGACCCGATCGGTGCTCCGGGATAGATGCCTGGCCGGCGAGCTGGCCGGGGAGCTGGTGATAGACGCCCACGCCCATCTCGGGCCGTGGCACAACTTCTGGGTGCGGCAGGGGGGCTGGGCCGGGCCCATGGTCGAGAGCATGGATCAGTGTGGGATTACGACGACCGTCGTCGCGCCGCACGTGGCCATCGGGCCGGATGAGCGCCTGGGCAACGACCAGGCCTACCAGGCGCAGGAGGAGTTCCCCGGGCGGATCGTGGCCTACGTCACCATTAACCCCAATCGGCCGAGGCAGGCGGTGGAGGCCGAGATCGCGCGGTGGGAAGGGGCAGGGATCCGGGGGTTCAAGCTGCACCCGTCGCTGCACGGCTACCAGGCGTCCGGCGAGGGATACCGGCCGGCGTATGAGTACGCCGACGCGCACGGGCTGCCGGTCCTGTCGCACTGCTGGGACGGCGACCCCCACGGCGCGCCGAGCGTGGTGGCCGGGCTGGCGGACGAGTACCCGAGGGCGTACTTCATCATCGGGCACGCGGCGAGCAGTTGGGGGGCCATCGAGACGAGCTGCGCCGAGGCCGCGCAGCGGGAGAACGTCTACCTGGACCTGGCGGGATCGGGGTTGTGGTACGGCGCGCTGGAGTACATGGTCGAGCACGCCGGGGCGGAGAGGATAACCCTCGGGACCGATAGCCCCTTCTTCGACCCGCGGCCGCCTCTGGCGCGGGTGCTGATGGCCCGGATCAGCGACGAGGACAAGCGGCTGATCCTGGGCCTCAACGCCCAGCGACTGTTCGGGCTGGGGTCGCTCGGCGACCTCGCGTGACACCAGGAAGTGACAGGAGGGAGAGCAGTGGGACCGCCGGCGGCGGAAGACCTGACGGGGCTGAGCAACCTGCGACGCTGGCTGGTGGAGCGGATAGGCGGCCTGCCGGAGCGCGGCGAGCCGAGCGTGGAGGTGCTCGAGGTGTGGCCTCGCGGAGGCCATGACGTGCACTACCTGCGCTACCAGCGGGGCGAGGCCCGGATTCCGGCGTACCTGCTGGTGCCGCGCGGGCGCGACGGGCCGCGGCCTGCGGTGCTGGCCCTGCACCAGCACAACGAGCAGTACGCGCTGGGCAAGAGCGAGCCGGCGGGGATGGCCGGTGAGCGGGCGCAGGCCGTGGCGCGGCGGCTGGTCGAGGCCGGGTTCGTGGTGCTGGCGCCCGACTCGGTGGCCTTCGAGGAGCGGCGGGGGCGCGTGCTGCAGGACGCAAGCTACGAGCGGTATGTGGCCACGCGGGAGCTGCTGTACGGGCGGAGCCTGGCGTCCCTGATGGTGAGCGATGCGATGGGCGGGGTGGACCTGCTGGCGTCGCGGCCGGAGGTGGA
>CAZSOQ010000322.1:4045-5053 GCA_964608495.1 uncultured Armatimonadia bacterium
GAGGTGGACGCGCGACGGATAGGGGTCGTGGGCCACTCGATGGGCGGCACGCTGGCGCTGTGGGTCGCGGCGCTGGACGCGCGGATCAAGGTGGCCGTGGCCAACTGCGGCGTGGCGAGCTACCGGGCCGTGCTGCGGGACGAAGTGGACCTCTGCTTCCTGTGGTACGTGGCGGGGCTGCTGCCGCGGTGCGATCACCCGCAGTTGGCGGCGCTGGTGGCGCCGCGGGCTCTCATGATCTCGGGCGGCACGCAGGACCGGCACATCCCGGTTGACGGCGTGCGAGAGGCATACGAGTATGCGCGGCGAACCTACGCCGCCCTGCGGGTGCCACAGAAGGTGGAACTGCACCTGGAGGAGGGCGGGCACGGCTTCAGCGAGAGGACGCACGCCAAGGCGCTATGGTGGCTGAGGCGGTGGTTAGGGCCCGTCTGACGGGAAACAGTCGCGCACGGCGGCAGCGTCGCCGGGAGTCGCGGGAGGGTCGCGGGAGCCAAGGCGAGAGATACGCGAACAGCCAGATCGGGAGGCCGAAGGGTCATGAGAAGCCTGAAGTTTCTTGGGAACAGCCGGGTCGAGGTCGCGGATGTGGACCTGCCCCGCCCCGGGCCGGGGCAGGTGCTGGTGCGCCTGCGCCACACGGCTCTGTGCGGCAGTGAGATGGGGGCCTTCCGCGCCGAGCAGGGCAGCGGCGGCAACGGCGGGCACGAGATGGTGGGCGAGGTGGCCGACGCCTGCGGCGACGACTGCCTGAGGGAAGGCCAGCGGGTGGCGATCCACGCGGTCCTGTCCTGCGGGCACTGCTACTGGTGCCAGCGGGGCTTCGAGCTGTACTGCGAGAACCCGGGGTTTGTGGGCAACGGGCACGCGGAGTACGTGGCGGCGCCGGCGCGCCACTGCCTGCCGGTCCCCGACGACGTGGACTGGGACACGGCGCTGATGGTGGGGGGCGATACGCTGGGGGTGGCCTTCCACGGGGCCACGCGCGCGGGGGTCAAGGCGAACGAC
>CAZSOQ010000323.1:0-5026 GCA_964608495.1 uncultured Armatimonadia bacterium
ACCTCGCCGTCCTCACCTACCCCCGCCTCTTCTCCGCCGCCAACGCCTTCTGGCTCCAGCCCTTCGCTCTGCCGCTCATGCCGCGGGCCCTTCGCCGCCACGATGTCATCGTCTGCCACTACCCCAACTACTGCCTCCCGGCCCTCCTGCACCCCCGCGTCATCGGCCTCTCCCACGGCGTCTTCTGGGACGACCGCCCTGCCGCCCTTCGTTCGCGCATCAAGCGCGCCTGCGCCCGCTGGGCCTTCCGTCGCTGCGCCCGCTACGTGGCCAACGACACCTTCTTCCTCCGCGAGGTCGGCCTCGATCTTCCCTCAGGCCGCGATCCCTTCACCGAGGTCGCTCCCGGTCGCTGGTACGTGCCCAACGCCGTCGACACCGACCGCTTCTCGCCGGGCGACCCCCCGGCCGAGCCTGCCTCTCTGCGTCCCTTCGTCCTCGTCCCGCGCAACATCTACTGGAATCGCGGCGTCCACCTCGCCCTGGCGGCCTTCGCCCGATGCCCCGACCGCTCCCCGGACCTGCGCATCATCGTCGCCGGCGGCGAGGGGGACCCCGTCGCCGTGGCCGCCGCGAGGGAGGCCGTCCGCTCCCACGGCCTCGACGCCACGGCCGTCTTCATCGGCCGGCGCCCCAGGGATGAGCTTACCGGCTGGTACCGCGCCGCCGAACTCACCCTAATCCCTTCGCTCTGCGGCGAGGGCACATCCCTCGCGGCCCTCGAGAGCATGGCCTGCGGCACGCCGGTCGTCAGCACCGACGTCGGCGGCCTGCCCGACCTGCCCTGCGTCCACGCCCCACCCGACGCTGGCGCCCTGGCCGAGGCCCTGGCCCGCGTCCTGGCCGACCGCGACGCCCACGCCGCCGCCCAGCTAGCCGCCGTCCGCTCCGGCTTCAACCTGCGCCTCTGGGCCCAGGCCTGGCGCCACATCGTGGAGGACTGGTAGTGCCCGACCTTTCCGTCTGCATCCTCAACTGGAACACCCGCGACCACCTCGGCCGCTGCCTCGACAGCCTCCGCGAGCATCCCGGCGGCCTGGAGCTGCAGACCATCGTCGTGGACAACGCCTCGCGCGACGGCAGCCCCGACCTGGTACGCGAGCGCTTCCCCGAGGCGGAGCTTGTGGCCAACGACCAGAACCTCTTCTACGCGGCGGGCAACAACCAGGCCATTGCCAGGGCCACGGCGCCCCACGTCCTCCTCCTCAACCCCGACATCGTGGTGACTCCCGGCGCGCTCGGCGCGCTCCTCGCCTGCGCCGGACGCCACCCCCGCGCCGGAGCCGTGGCCCCGAAGCTCCTGTACCCGGACGGCCGCCTCCAGGCGAGCTGCCGCACCTTCCCCACGCCCGACATCGTCCTCTACGAGGCCCTCGGCCTGAGCAGGCTTTTCCCGCGCAGCCGGCGCTTCGGCAAGTACCGCATGACCTGGTGGGCTTACGACGACGAGGGGCCTGTGGACCAGCCCATGGCCTCGGCCCTGATGCTCCGGCGCGAGGCCCTCGACGAGGTGGGGGTCTTCGACGAGGCTTTCCCGATGTTCTTCAACGACGTGGACCTGTGCAAGCGCCTGTGGGACGCGGGCTGGGAGGTATGGTTCACGCCCACGGCGACGATGATCCACGAGCACGGCGCCGCCACCTCGAAGGTCCCGCTCCGCATGGCCCTCGAATCCCACCGCAGCCAGGTCCGCTTCTACTGCAAGCACTATTGCGGTAGGGTGAATCCGCTCGCCTACTGGGGGGCGCTGGCGCTGCTCAGCCTCGGGCTGGGCTGGCGCTTGCCGCGTGCGGCCCTGCGCCAGCTCGCGGCGCGATGACCGCCCCGGCGAGCCCTGCCGCCGGCCCGGCCGCGCCGCACCCGCCGTGCCGTAGTCGCAGGCTTTAGCCTGCGGTGGTGGCGGCGCGGTGATTCGTCTGTGCGGCCTGCGCATCCTGCGACGCGCGCACGGCGCTCTGCCCTCACCTCCCCAGCTTCTCGATCCAGTACGCCAGCCTCTCGCGGTAGCGCCGGAACACCTCCGGGTCGCGCGTGAAATCCGTCAGGGTACTCGAGACCTCCGCCGGCACGGCCAGCAGCTCCCTCACCTCCGCGGGCACGTCCCTTCCCTCCGCCAGCTCCCCCAGCAGGTGCAGGTACTCATAGTCCTCGACCCCGTCCCGCAGCGTCTCCAGCCGCACCGACGACAGCGGCTCGCCCGGCGTCGGACCCGGGTAGATGAAGTACCCATCGCCGTGGTAGGCCCCCTCGGCGGTGGTGCTCGCGACCCACGGCCCCTCGGGGAAGCGCGGCTGCGGCACGGGCGCTCCCCACGAGATCCAGTAGTTCAGCCCCCAGTACAGCACGCCCGTCACCTGGTGCTGCCATGTCTGCGTGAAGAGCATCCGGTTCTCGAGCACCGTCTGGTTGGTGAAGAAGTTGGCGTACTGCCCTCTCGGCCCGCAGCACACGTACCACCAGAGGATGTCGCCCGCGGCCTGCTCCTTCTCGAAGTCGTTCCCTGGGATCCCGGGGCTGAGCGGACACCACAGGTCAATGTTCTCGCGCAGGTCCCCGGGCAGTCTGGGCGGATACACGGCGTCCATCAGCCGCGGCACCCCCGCCGCGTACTTCCCCAGTCCCACCAGGGTCTTCGTCACCATCTCGTAAGCTTGAGGCTGCGGCTCGTCGTAGGGCTGCACGTACACGACGCCCTTGAACCCCAGCGCCCGCACATGCTCGGCCGCGGCCCTCACGTATCCTCCCAGGTACCGCAGGTGCTCCTCGGACAGGTGCGGCGGCGCCAGCTTAACCTTCTCTCCCGTCGCTCGGTCCACGGCCTCGACGGGCCGCCGGTCCGAGAAGTAGTACCCCATGTGGTGTGTCCACGCCGCGTGGACGGTATTGGCGCCGCCCGCCAGGGCCCGCTGCAGGAACCCGTCCCACCGTGTCCAGTCGTAGCTCAGCGACCCGTCCGCCTCGCGATACACCTTGACCAGCGGCTCGCAGGGCCCCTCGAGCACGTCTATCGGGCTCAGCCGGTGGCTGGTCGCCAGGCCCACGTACTTGCCATACTCCTCCGCGCTCGGCTCCTCGGCCAGGTCGAAGTACCGCCGAATCTGCGCCCGGAACAGCCAGAAGCTCGAGTTCACGTGCGTCTCGCGCGGCAGCGAGAACGCCGGCACGCGCACGCGCACCTCGGCGTTCCCCTCCCCGGCGCCCGCGGCTCGCACCTGCAGCCGCCCTCGGTACACCCCGGGCTTCTGTCCCCCGGGCACGCTCACCGTCACCCAGAACACCGGCGGGCCCAGCTCCGACGCCTCGAAGGGCTGGCTCTCCAGGAGCGGGTCGGGCAGCCACTCCTCGCCGAAGGGCACGTACCCCACCAGGTGGATTTTGCACGCCTCGGGCCCCAGCTCGGCCCCGTCCTCCCCGCGCAGCGGCGTCATCTCCGCCGTCAGCTCCCTCGGCGAGGAGGAGGTCGGCACGAACAGGCACTGGAAGCTCTCGGTCTCGCCGCCTGCGCACAGCAGGTCCACGGCGCTCGTCGGCTTCAGGGCGCCGGTGGTCAGGTCCTCGCGCCACTGCTCGGGCCGGCGCTTGGTCAGCCCATCGAGGGCGAGCGCCGCCGCCTGCCCGGGCTTGGCTCCCAGCAGGTCGCGCAGGTGCCGGTAGAGATTCCGGCCCGCCACTCGCTCGATCGCGGCCCGCGCCTCGCCCACAAATCGCGGCGCCCAGGGCACCGGCTCCCCCGAGGGCGATTCGTAGGCCGTCCACAGCTTGGCGTCCACCAGCCCGCTCCTGATCTCGGGCGTAGGCTTGACCGCCACGAGCAGCCGGCTCTCCTGCCCCAGTCCGCGCCCCACGAGCCTCAGCAGCACCGACCCCCGCCAGTCCACGGCCGGCTGGGCGGTCAGGTCCACCAGCTTCCCGACCGGTGGCGCGTCGGGGCCCTCGCCACCCGGCTCCAGCTTCAGCACCGGAATCGCCACGCGCGCCCCCTTGCTCTCCACCTCCACGCCCGCGAAGGGCTGCGTCGCCGTCGCCACGCGTCCCACGGCCTTCATCGCCACCTGCACCTGCCGCACGCCCCGCAGGCGCACCTCCATCGCTGACTCCCCGGGCAGCAGGGCGCACCACCACCCCTCGAGGCCTGCGGCATCGGCATCCAGCCGCGCGGCCAGCGACTGCTGGTGCTCGGCGATCGCCCCCCCGTCCGCCAGGGTCACATCGTCGTACCAGACCACCCCCGGCGTTCCCTGCACCCGAAGCTGCAGCCTGAAATGATCCACGCCCGGACGCGGGCGGAACACCGTATCGAACAAGGTCCACTCGTCTGCCGCGGGCAGCGAAAACTCGAAGGCTCCGAGGAATCCGCCCTCCGCGTCCAGGGAGTAGACCGTCGGGTGGGCGACGCCCGCGGCGCTCGACCGGTACCACCCCGACAGGCGATACAGCCGGTCGTGGGACGCGGTGCCCTTGGGCATCATCTGGTCGGCCATCCAGTAGTCGCCGCTCTCGGTCAGTTCGACGCGCGCGCAGCGGTCGCCCGAGTGCACGTCCCCCTGGACCCACGTCGCGCTGCCCGCTCCGCGTCCCTCCATCCCCAGGTGCCAGCCCGTCGGCCCGTCCGTCCCGTCTTCGAAACCGGCGTTCCTCACCAGATTGGCCGTCGCTGCGGCATCCTGCGCCTGCGCCCAGACCACGAGCGCCGCACCGGCGGCGAGGAGGACCCCCATTCGTGACAGAAGCCTGATGAGCATGGCGTCTTACCTCCCTGCTGCTGAATCCCAGGCCCCGGCTGGCAGGACCATCCAGCTCCCCGCTCCCCAGGGCCTTCCTCAGCACCACCCTTTTCCTTGGGCGCGCGGGCCTTCCACGCTGTCGCTCCGCCCTGGGGTACCTATTCGGCCGCGGGCCGGCCGCACCTCGCGCCCCGGCCCCCGGCTCCCACCCCACCCGATGGCGGCGACGGTGCAGTGGCCTCTGCCGGCCCGCGCTCGACGAGAAGGCGCTTCGGTCCCGGCGCCGAAGCAACCCGCCGGAG
>CAZSOQ010000324.1:0-5009 GCA_964608495.1 uncultured Armatimonadia bacterium
CACCACCACCACGGCCGCCACGCCCGCCGCCAGCAGTCCGCCCTTCGAGCCGGTCAGCACCAGGGCCAGGCAGCTCACGGCCACGAGCGCCACCACGACTAGGAAGATCAGCCGCACCGGGTGGCCCGGTTCCTTGTCGGCGGCCTGGTTCCGCAGCCACGCGGCCATCGCCGCGATGGCCGGCAGTCCCGCCAGGGCATAGCCGGCCAGGGCATTGGGGTTCACGAAGGGGCCGAAGGGGCGCCAGGAGACGTCGCCGACCGCCAGGGCCGTGAAGAAGTACTCGCGCACGCTCCACAGTGCCACCGCGGCCATCGCGGCCGCCAGGGACCCCACCACCACCGCGCCGAGCCCGGCCACAGTCAGCCCGTAGGTCGCCAGCAGCACGCTGGCGTAGGCCGCCCACACCAGCATCGTGCGCGCCGTCGCCGCCGGGCACACGGAAGCCCACGTCGTCGCCGCCGCCACGAGCAGGGCCGCCGCGAGCAGCGTGGCCCCGCGCGGCGCCTTCCTCGGGCCTGTCAGCGCCCACAGCGCCCCGATAGCGAGGCCCAGCGCCGCTGCCGCCCAGGCCCGCCAGGGGTCGGTCTTCCCGGCCCACAGGGGCAGGCTGACCAGCGTCAGGCACGTCAGACCCGCCAGCGCTAGCTGCGCCTTCGCAGGGCCCGGCGCAGAGGATTCGTCAGCTTTCCCCATAGCGTCCTTCCCAGCCAGGAGGCGGCCAGCAGACCCGCCCGCAGCCAGATGAGCACCCACAGCGCCGCCCGGTCAACCGGCGTGCGCGAGAAGTGCTTGACATACAGCCGGTACCAGCTCGCGTGCCGCCGGCGGATCGTCGCCAGCACGGCCCGATCCGTGCTGCCGCCGATCACGTGCACGATCGCCGGCCTCGGGGTGTAGAGCACTCGCCAGCCCGCCTTCGCGAGCCGCCTGCAGTAGTCCACGTCCTCCGAGCCCCAGAAGTACCCCTCGTCCAGGCCCCCCACCTCGGCCACGGCCGCTCGGCGCAGAAGCACCGCCGCGCCCGACACCCAGTCCACGTCGCGCAGCTCGTCGTGGTCCCAATCCGCCATGACGTAGTCGCGCGTCCAGTGCTCCCGGGGAAAGAGCCTGCCGAAGAGGGTGTTCCTGAACAGGGCCGCCCAGGGCCGCGGGAAGCGCCGGCAGGAGTACTGCAGCGAGCCGTCGGGGTTCAGCAGCTTGGGCCCGATCGCCCCGGCCCGTGGATTGGCGTCCGCCACCTCCAGCAGCTCGACCAGGGCGCCCTCGGGCAGCACCGTGTCGGGATTGAGCAGGAACATACACTCCCCGCGGGCCAGCCGCATCGCCTCGTTATTGCCCGCGGCGAACCCCACGTTCGTGTCCCTTGCCACGACCGTCACCGCGGGGAACCGGGCCCGGATCGCCTCCACCGTCCCGTCGCCGCTGGCGTTGTCCACCACGATCGTCTCGTACGAGACGCTGTCGTTGCCGCCCTGCAGGGACGCCAGGCAGTCCAGGACCAAGTCGCGGCAGTTCCACGTGACGATGCAGACGCTCAGCCGCGGGTCCTGCTCCGTGCGAGGGAGCAGCGCGAAGCCCTCATCCCCCCGGCCGGGAGACGGGCCTTCGGGGGGTTCTGCGGGGCCTGACATGGCCGTGGCTACCGAGCATCCCCCGAGCCCTCGGCGGGATCCTCGTCGCTCTTGACGGCCTCCTCGGGCAACATCACGGGCAGACCGTCCCGAACCGGGTACTTCAGCCGGCACTCGTCACACACGAGCCAGTCACCTTCCTGGCGGATGGCGCTGTGGCACACCGGGCAGGCCAGGATCTCCAGGAGGGTCTGATCTATCTGTCCCACGTTTATCACCGGCCGGGGAGGGTATGTGCCCGAATTATAGTGCCCTGCCGCGTGCGGTGCCAAGCCCACTGCCGTGACCGGCTCGGCGGCCACCGACGCGCCGAGGGGCGTCGGCCGCCGGGTGCCCTCGACGCTTCTGCCTCTTCGGGCCGGGACTCCGGCGGGTTGCCTGGCCGACCGTTTTGGCCCATACTCCCATACTGGCTGGCGGCGGGTACGGCGGCTCTCCTGACAGGTCTGGGAACCGACGCCGTGCCTGCCGGTAGGTGCGCGATGGGCGGCCCCAGGCGCATCGAACCATCCGCGACGCGAGGCTCGCACGCCGCGCGGGGGGTCGCTGTGGTCGGCGACCGGTCCGGGGCTGAGGTGTCTCAACCTGGGGCTCACGGGCGGCGCCCGACCCAGGGGAAGGGCTCGCGACGGTGGGAGTGGGGCCCTGGCCGCCGCAGGCGCGTGCGAAGGGCCGGCCCGTGGGTCGTGGTGAGGGGGAACCGCGGGACCCGGAAGTCCTTAGGAGGGGAGGTACTTGCCGGTCAAGATTCTGATCATCGAGGATGACCGAGGCATTGCCGAGCCCGTCCAGTACACCCTCAAGTCCGAAGGCTTCGACGTCACGGCCGCCTACGATGGCCCCTCGGGCCTGGAAGCCTTCGAGGAGACGACCCCCGACCTGGTGATCCTGGACCTGATGCTCCCCGGGATGCACGGCTTCGACGTCTTCCGGGGGATTCGTCGCCAGAGGAACGTTCCCATCATCATGCTGACGGCGAAGGCCGAGGAGAGCGACCGCGTGGCCGGCATAGAGCTCGGCGCCGATGATTATGTCGTCAAGCCCTTCTCCATGCGCGAGCTTGTGGCCCGAGTCAGGATGGTCCTCCGCCGTGGTGGCGGCGAGGAGGACCCCCTCGAGGACATCGTCACCCTCGGCGACGTGCTGATAGACCGCCCCCGCCACCGCGTCGAGGTCCGCGGGGAAGAGGTGGCCCTTGCCCCCAAGGAGTTCGCCTTGCTCGAGTGCCTGGCCCGCCATCGCGGCCGCGCGCTCACCCGCTCCATGCTGCTCGAGGAGGTGTGGGGCACGGACGAGTACATAGACGAGCGCACCGTGGACGTGCACATCCGCTGGCTGCGCCAGAAGATCGAGCGCGACCCGGGGCGTCCGCAGCTCATCCAGACCGTCAGGAGCGTCGGCTACAAGCTGGGCGAGTGAACGGGGGACAGGCCAAATGGGTCTGCGGTACAAGGTCGTGCTGGCTTACGGTGTCACGACCTGTCTGTGGGCTGCGCTGATGTTCTTCTATGCCCAGCGCGGCATCAGGACGCAGGTCTCGATTGTCGTCCGCGATGAGGCACTCGTTGACGCCCGCGTGGTCGGATCAACCCTCTTCGGACCCCACTTCGCGCTTCCTTCGACCACCGGCGGCGCTTCCCCGGCCCAGGCCCTCGACGCCCCGAGGCCGGCGCCCTCCCCGGCCGACCTGCAGAGCCGCGTCCGCGAGATGGGCCTCCAGCTCGGCAGGCGAATCACGGTCATCGGCAAGACCGGCGCCGTCCTGGCCGACTCGACCCACTCCCCGGCCGATCTCGGTAGCCAGAAGGACTGCCCCGAGGTGATCCAGGCCCGCCGCCGAGGCTGGGGCGCCGACGTGCGCCTGTCGGACTCCGGCGAAGGCGACACCCTCTACGCCGCCCTGGCCGACGGCCGCCGCGAGACGGAGATCCGCGTCGCCGTGCCCCTCGACTTCATCAGCGCTTTCGCCGCCGGCCTGCGCGCCGAGCTGTTCAAGGCCGTCGTCCTCGCCTCGGTGTGGGTCCTGGTCGTCACCGTCTGGCTGGCCCACGGGCTCACTCTCTCCCTGGGCCGACTGGCGGACGTCGCCGAGCGCATCGGCTCGGGCGATCTCAGCGCTCGAGCCCGGGTGGCCGGCGGCTACGAGGTCGCTTCCCTGGGCCAGACCATCAACCAGATGGCCGAGAATCTGCAGCGCGCCATCGCCGAGCTGGGCCGCACCAGCTCGCAGTTGCAGGCGATCCTTTCCCATATGGCCGACGGCCTGGTCGCCGTGGACGCCGACGGGAAGGTCATCCTCCTCAACCCCGCGGCGGGGCAGTTGCTGGACGTGCGACCCCACGAGGCCATCGGCAGGCCCCTTTCGGACCTCACGACCAACGACGATCTCCTCGAGACCGTGCGCAGGACCATCGAGCTAGGGATCGTCGTCAACGACGAGTTCGCCTTCGGGCCGGGGGACGAGCGCATCATCAACGCCTCCGCGGCTCCCGTGCAGACCTCCCAGGTCGGAGGCCCGGGCGCCGTCCTCGTCCTCCGCGACCGCACCCAGGCCCGTCGGCTCGAGCGCCTGCAGCAGGAGTTCGTCAGCAACGCCAGCCACGAGCTGCGTTCGCCCGTCACCGCCATCCGCTCCCTCGCCGAGGCCCTGGAGCTCGGTGCCCTCCAGGACCCCGAGGCCGGGCCGCGCTTCCTCCATGAGATCGTGGCCAAGAGCGAGTACCTCGGCACCATCGTTGACGACATCATGCGCCTGGCCCGCCTCGAGGCCCTCGACCAGCCACCTCTCTTCATCAGGGCCTCCGCCATCGCCCGCGACAGCGTCGAGGCCCTGCGCAGCCAGGCCGAGCAGATGGGCGTCACCCTCGAGGCAGACGCCCCCGAGGACGTTACCGCCGTCGGCGCCGTTGAGAACCTCGAGGTCGCCCTGCGCAATCTCATCGAGAACGCCCTCAAGTACGCCGCCGAAGGGGGCGCCGTCCAGGTCCAGGTGCAGCAGCGCCCGGGCCACGTCCGTGTCGCCGTCGTGGACCACGGCCCCGGCATCGGCGAGGAGGACAAGGAGCGCGTCTTCGAGCGCTTCTACCGCGTGGACAAGGCCCGCTCGCGCGATATGGGCGGCAGCGGCCTGGGCCTCAGCATCGTTCGCCAGGCCATCGAGAACATCGGCGGCCAGGTCTGGCTTGAGGACACCCCCGGCGGCGGGGCGACCTTCGTCATCTGGCTGGCTGCCCCACCCCCCGATGGCCCGCCGACGGAGAGCGACTGATCAGACCCTCGGCACCCCCTGTCTTGGCGACGAATTCGCCCTCGCAGCCCCATCCCGCCCTTAACACCGTCTTAACGCCCCCTTAAGCTCACCTTAAACCCTGGGGG
>CAZSOQ010000325.1:0-4979 GCA_964608495.1 uncultured Armatimonadia bacterium
CGGCAGGGTTTGACCATCTCGAGACCCTTGCCAATGCCTGCCGGCCCGCCTCGAACCGTCGCGCCTCCTCCACCCGCTGGCCCGGCCGAACAGCGTGGCCGTGCTGGCCCCCCCCCGGAGGCCAGGCCCACCAGCCAAGAACGTCGCCCGCGCCTCTCCGCGCGCCGCTACCGCGCCATCAGCAGCCCCAACAGGGCGTACGCAATGCTCAAGATCAGCAGCACGTCTGGAAGCCGTTGCCTCATCCAGCGGTGCCCCCTTCGGAGCCGACGCTCGCCGAACACGAAGCCGGCTCGCGGTGCCGAGCAGGCGGAGCTGGACCTCGACGTCGGTGCCGGCCTGCTTGAGGCGACCGTCCAGCAGCGCCAGCGCCCCCTCGAGACGTCCCTGCTGGGCGAGGAGCTGCGCGGCTCGCTGCACGGTCGGCGGCGGCGCCCGGGGGGCCGCGGCGAGGGTCACCCAGCGTTCGAGCTTGCCGCGGTTCCCGTACTCCACCTCGAGGAGGGCATCCAGCGTGTCCAGCACGTCCTCGCCGGCCACGCCGTCAGCGATCAGGGCGCGGAGCTTCTCGATGGCCGCCAGGCGTGTCTTGGGGGCCGCCGTCGCTGCGGCACGAAGCACGCGCAGGAGCGCCTGGCGGTCGGCGGTGGGGCCTCTGAGGGCCACGGCCGCGTCGTGCAGCGCCTCGGGCTTGCCGAGCGTCGCCCGGGCCCTGGCGCGGACCTCCGCCGCCTCCGGGCTGCTCAGGTCGCCCACGGCCTTCGAGGCCTGGACGGGCGCGCCCCGGCGGAGGGCGAGCCAGCCGGCCTCGACGCGCAGGGCGTCGGTTTGCTTGCCCACGTCTGCCAGCAGCGTGCCCAGCCGGTCCCACCAGCCCAGCTCTCGCAGGAGCCGCGCCGCCGCCTCCGCGTCCTCGACCCGGCGGGCCGCCCGCCAGGCCGCGAGATAGGCCTGGGCCGCGGCCTCGGCCAAGCCGGAACGGAGGTAGACGGCGGCCCTGACGCGCCAGGCCTCGGCCGGGGCCTTGCGCTCCGCCTGCCTGGCCTGCTGGGCCGCGAGGTCCCTCTCGCCGCGGTCGGCCAGCAGAGCGGCCAGGTCGAGGTGAAGGCCGGGCTCCTGGGGCTTGCGGGCCAGCATCTGGCGCACGTAGCTCTCGGCCGCGTCCGGCTTGCCCATGGACATCACGAGGCGGGCGGCCTGGGCAAGCGCCGCGGGGTCCTTCTCGCCGAGGCGGTCGAGGCAGCGCAGGGTGCGCTGCTTCTCGCCGGCCTCGAGCCAGCAGCGAGCGGCGTCGGCGAGGAGGTCCAGCCGCGCCGCGGAGGCCTGCTCCCAGGCCGCGGCGGCCTCGCGCCACTTGTTCTGGCGCTCGTAGCCGCGGGCGAGATAGGTGAGCATCTCGGGGTCGGGCCTGGGGACGGTCAGGAGGGCCGCCACGGCCACGTCGGGGAGTTCGGCGGCGAGCGCGGTCTTGGCCGCGCGCAGGATAAGCGTGCGGCGGTCGGCCTCGGGGGCGAGGTTGATCGCGGCGACCGTGCCCCGGATGGCCCTGGGCGGGTCGGCGAGGCTGATGCCGGCCTGCCCCAGGCCCCACCAGAAGCGCCACTCCGTCGGGTGAAGGGCCGTCTCCCGTTCGGCCAGGGCCGCGGCATCCAGCCAACGGCCGCCGGCCAGGTACACGTCCAGGAGTTGGATCGCAGCCACGCGGTCGCGGGGGAGGCGCTTGAGGGCCTGGGAGAGATGCTCTTCGGCGCGCACGAAATCCGGCAGGCGCGAGTAGGCCTGGCCGAGCAACAGCCGGAGCCTGTAGGTGTCAGTGCCGGCCTTGAGGGCCAGCTCGAGGTGGGGGATAGCCTTCAGCGGCTGGCCGGCCTGGAGCAGCGCGCCTCCGAGCTCCTCGGACAACACCGGGTCGCCGGGCTTCTGGGCCAGGGCCTTGGCGAGGACCTCCGCGGCCTGGCCGGGCGCGCCGCGGGCGCGCAGGAGCCGGGCCATCAGCACGGCGGCCTCGGGGTGTCCGGCGTAGAGGGAGAGCAGGCGGCCGAGCAGCTCCTCCGCCTTCGCGGCCTGTCCCTGGTGCGCCAGGCAGTACGCCAGGCCGAACAGGCCCACCGGCCCATCCGGCCGGTACTCGAGCGCCCGACGGTAGCAGACCGCCGCGGCCTCCAGCCGGCCGTCCTGCTGCCTCTTCACGCCCTCTCTTACCCAGATGTCGTACAGGTCCTCACGGACCGTCGGCAGCGACTGGGCCGGCAGAGCGGCCGCCAGGGCTAAGAAGACGAGGCCATGAGTCATCCGCGCACGCTGGGACTGCTAGTCTTCCATCGGGTCCATCGTCTCGCGCCACTTCCCGTCGCGCAGTTCGCGGTAGAAGCAGGTGCGCCGGTTGGTGTGGCAGGCGGGCCCCACCTGCTCGACGCCCAGCAGTAGGCAATCGCCGTCGCAGTCCAGGCGCACCCACTTGACGTGCTGGACGTGGCCGGAGGTCTTGCCCTTCACCCACAGCTCCTGGCGCGAGCGGCTCCAGTAGGTGCCCAGGCCCGTCGTCAGGGTGTGGCGGAAGGACTGCTCGTTCATGTAGGCGACCATCAGCACCTCGTTGGTCCGCCAGTCACAGGTGACCGTGGGCACCAGGCCGTCGCCGTTGGCGAAGTCTATCTCGGCCACGAGTTGATCGAGGGCCTCGGGACTCAGCTCCATAGCGCACCTACCTCCTGTGGCACCACTATAGCAGACGCCGACGGGGCCATGTAAGGCGCCTCGGTGCCGCGGCGGGGACGCTGCCTCGTCGCGGCGACTGTGGCGGGCTACTGAGGATGCGCGTCGTGGGGCAGGCGCCACATCCTGCGCCGGCGGAAGGGCTGGTGGAAGGTCTGCCCGATCCTGCCCGCGCGCTCGAGGTGATCCATGCACGTCCTGATGCAGCCCACGGCGCCGCAGAGGGCGAAGTAGCCGACGCTGCTGGTGAGCATGCGGTAGTAGTCAATGACGGCGCCGGTTGGGAACTCCTCGGTGCGCCGCCAGGATGATTGGGCCAGCGGATGGGTGAGCTTGTAGGCTTCCTCCTCCGACAGGGCCTGCTCGCGCAGGTCCAGGCGCAGGCCCGGGAAGTCCCTGGCGAGGAAGGGCGAGACCTCCTTGTTCATGCCGTGGTGGGTGGCGGTGCAGATGCCCATGTCCACGTCGGCCCACTCGATGGTGCGTCCGGCCAGCTCGATGCGCACGACCTTGCCCTCGCTCTGGTGGGGGATGGCGCCCGGGCAGGCGCTCACACAGGCCATGCAGCGGTCGCAGACCTGGCCGTCGAAGAGGGGGTCGGGCTCGAGCTGGGCGTCGGTGAGGATCATGCCGAGGCGCTGGCGCGGGCCGAACTGGGGCGACAGGAAGACCTTGCTCCAGGCGATTTCGCCAAGGCCGGCGGCGACGGCGGCCAGGCGGATGGCTGGGACGATGTTGGCCGGCGGCCGATCGGGGCGCACCTTCGGGTGCGTGGGCTCACACTCGGGGACGCCGGGGTAGATCGGCATGGCCTGCCAGCCGCGGTCCTCGATGAAGACAGCCGTGTCGTAGGTGGCCTTGGGCCGGAACCAGGTGTTGAGCTTGTTGTAGCCGTAGACGGTGTAGTTGGGCCAGTGGGTGCCCTCCTCGATGCCGCGGTACACGCCGCGAGGGATCCGGCGGGCCACCATGATGCACGACCGCGCCTCGGGCCAGATGTTGCGCGGATCGGCCTGGGGCGGGGCGCCCTCGAAGCGGTCCATGCCGGCGATGCCCACCAGGTCCGCGCCGCGGGCGATCGCGTACTCCTTTACCTCCTCGGCGGCGAGCTCGGGCATCACTGGTCACGTCCCTCGTCGGCCGCGCGGAAGCCGGACGGGTCGGCGCAATTGGTGGCGCGCACCTGGTCCCAGTCGTCCACGGTGGCCGCTTCGCCGTACACGTCAATGGCCCAATACTCGCGCTGGCGGAAGGGCCGGTGGAACTTGCCCTGGAGCTTGCCAGCCTGGTCGAGCATCGCCAGGCACGAGCGCACGCACAGGGCCGCGAGCCGGTCGGGCCTGCCCGATCCGTGGTAGCGGTTGGGCCGCGCGCCGTTCTGGCAGTGGCGGCAGCGCGAGTAGTTGACCGAGGCCACCGTGAACTGCCGCCCCGCGACGGTGATCTGCTCCTCACTGCCGGCGTCTATCGCATGCAGCGGGCACACCACGGCGCACACGCCGCACTGTGAGCAGAGCTGGCCTTCGAAGACGGGGTCCGGCTCGAGAGGCGCGTCGGTGAGAATCATCTGCAGCCTCTGCAAGGGGCCGAACTGCGGCGTCAGCAGCACGCGACACCAGCCGATCTCGCCCAGACCCGCCGCCACAGCGGCCCGCTCCATGTCGGGGAAGACGTTGGGCGCCGGCTGCCCTTCGCGCACGGCGATCCCCTGTGGCGAGGCCTCGGGCGGGAAGGGAAATAGGGGACAGGCCTCCCAGCCGCGATCCTCGAGCCACTCCACGGACTCGAAGGTCGTCAGGGCCAGGAACTCGGTGTCCAGCCAGTGGTAGCCGAAGAGCTCGTAGGTCTGCCAGTTGGTGCCCTCCTCGACGGCGCGCACCGTGCCGCGCGTTACCCGTCGGGCCAGCACCACGGCCGCCCTGGCGTCCGGGAAGATGTAGGCCGGGTTCTGCTGCGCCGGGACGCCGTCGAACCTGTCCAGACTGGCGATCCCGACGAGGTCCGCTCCGAATCCCCGCGCCGCCTCTTTGAACTCCTGCGTCAACTGGCTCACTGCCGCTGCCTCCTTTGGGTGACGGCCCGCCTGCCCCCACGACACACCCCATTGTCCGCGCACCTACGTCTGCGCGGTGCGCGGGCCTGGGCCGCGGATGAGACGGTGGGGCGCGCGTGCCTCTCGACGCCTCGCTGTGTCAATGGGCGCAACTCGTCAGCCGGGCGGGCGCCGACCTGGGGGCCGGCTGACGAGTTGCGCCCATTGACAC
>CAZSOQ010000326.1:0-4948 GCA_964608495.1 uncultured Armatimonadia bacterium
GCTGACAAGGCTGATAGGCACGTACTTGCCCGCGGCCTGGGAGCCAGCGGCGGCACCGACCCAGAGGTAGAGGGAGGCGTCGGGCTTGGTGAAGACCAGGGGCACGGCGAAGCGGACGGCCGTGGCCCCGGGCTCGGCGTCGGCGTAGGCGAGGGTCACCCAGTCGTGCTCGTCAGGGCGCTCGAAAGGAACCGCCTGCACGGGGAGCATGGTGTCGGCATCGGACCCAACGGCCTGCTCGAGGACCTTGCGGACGGGACCCGTGGCGTCGGTCCTGGTGAAGCCGAGCATGGGCCAGAGAGCGTAGCTGGGGGGAGAGACGGAGTTGAGGACGGTCCAGTCGGCGCTTCCCCCGAACTGGGCACCCGCGGAGGCGGGCTGGCTGGGCACGTAGCTGGCCGCCGCCTCGTTGTAGCCGACGAGAAGCAGGACACGGTTGATCGCGCCGCCGGCAGGCGCCCTGAGCAGGATGCCGACGTCGGCAATGGCGCCCACCGAGGTGGTCGGCACCTCGACCTCCACCCGCACCCCGTTCGCAAGCTCGTTGGTCGCGAAGGGAGCAGCCTGGGCGACCGTCACGACCGCACAACACATAACGCACAGCACGGCTATCCGCATGACCTTGCGCACCCCCGGTCTTGTAGTCGGTGACACCCCTTCGGCGCGCCGGCCTCGGGATCGCCGGGCACAAGGCGGATGCCCGATGGGCCCGCGACCGACCTCAGCTCTTATCATACGCCTGTCGGGCATTCCGCGCACCCCGGGACGAGGGCGGGCCCCCCCAAGGCGCGGGCGCCGGGTGCGCCGACGCGTGGGGGAAGAGACGAGGGCCAGGGCACGCTGGGAGGACCGGCCGCTACCCGAGCGGCCAGGGCATGCCTCACCCGCCGCTGGTCGAGCAGTCCTCCGCGGACTCCTCGGTCTCCTCGGGCTTGGCGGCAGCCGCCTCGCGGGCCTTGGCTACGCCCAGGACAACCTGCCTGCGAAGGGTCTTGAGCCACTGGCTGGCGAGGACCTGGGGCGTAAGGTCCTTGGCCTGGCCGGTGGCGTCCTCGGGTGCGGCCAGCAGTACCTGCTGGTCGCCCACGTAGAGGCCCCAGCCGTCGCTGCTCTGGGCAACGCTCAGGTCGGAGGGTAGGATCGGCTTGGACAGCCAGGCCTCGAGGCCAAGCTGAGCGGCCTTGCAGCGCTGGGCGGGAGACTTGCCGGCGACGGTCGCGTAGGCTCTGGCGAAGACGACGTCGCCGACCAGGAGCTGCCCGTAGGCCTTGCCGCCGGTGACCACGTCTCGCACCTCCTGGGCGCGCACGTCCAGCTCGACGAGGCGGGGGGCCATGAGGTCCTTGACCTCTTCCTCGGTGGCCGCGCGGAGGGAGCCCGCGGCGAGGGCCGAGAAGGCAGCCGTGAGGTCCTCGTGGACCCAGTTGAAGCCGGCGGGCATCTGGAACACGACGACCTTGTCCGCGCCGCCGCGCGGGAAAACCACCGCGGCCTTGCCATCGAACTGGATCGCCATGCAGCTCAGCCCGGCCTCCTGCCATCGCTGAGCGCCGTCGGGCTGACCAAAGTCCACGGTCTCGACGTCCACGGTATCGGCGTACTGCTTGGCGAGCTGGTTGAGCAGGTCAACGGTGGGCTGCTGGCAGCCGGAGGTGACGTTGACCCACGCCGTGACCTTGGCCTTCTGGGGCTTGGGCGGCGGCGCAGGCGGGGCGCCCCCCGCCGCCGGCTGTTCCCTGTTGCACCCGGCGGCAAGAAGAAGGCACGCCAGGACCGCGGCCGGGGCGAAAGTGGCACACAGGCGTCTCATCACTCGTCATCCTCCTGCAGTTCGCCTTCGCGTAGCCTGAGCAGCCGCGGCACGGCCGCGAGGGTCGAGGCGTCGTGGCTGGCGACGAGGACCGTGCGGCCCTGCTCGGCCAGGCCGGCCAGCAACTCGATAATGCGCAGGGCGTTCTCGGGGTCGAGCTCGCCCGTGGGCTCGTCGGCGAGAACGATGTGGGGGTCGTTGACGATGGCCCGCGCGATGGCGGTGCGCTGCTGTTCGCCACCGCTGAGCTCCCCCGGGAGGTGCTCGGCGCGATGGGCGATGTTGCACTCCTCGAGCGCGTTGCTGACCCGCTGCCGCTTCTCGACCTCGGGGACCGAGACTGGGATAAGGGGGAGCATGACGTTCTCGTAGACGGTGAGGGTGAGGATGAGGCGGGCGTCTTGGAAAACGAAGCCTATCTTCTCGCGGCGGTAGAGGGCCAGGGCGTCGGAGGAGAGGCGAGAGATGTCGGTGGCCTCGACGACGACGCGACCCTCGGTGGGACGGTCGAGGCCGCCCACGACGTTGAGGAGCGTGGACTTGCCCGACCCGGAGGGGCCCTGCAGGCCCACGAGCTCCCCCTGGCTGATGCGCACGGAGACGCCGCGCAGGGCGTGGAGGGGCCCCTCGGGTCGCTGGTAGACCTTGGCGACATTGTCGAGAGTGATGTAGCCATCGGCGCCGGGCCGGCGCGCGGTATCCTCAGCCATGCCTGTCAGATCCTCCGGAGCGCCTCGGTGGGGGGCAGCCTGGCGGCGCGGCGGGCTGCCGCGGAGCCGGCCAGGGTACCGATTAGCAGCGCCGCAAGGAGCCCGAGGACGAAGACCCAGGCCGCAGGCGTGATGGTAAGAGGCAAGCTCAGGGGCGGCGGCGTAGTGGCACAGGGCGGGAAGGAGGCCAGGGCCGGCGGGAGCTTAAGCGTGGCGATCTGGCCGTAGCCCCAGGCAAGGACGAAGCCCAGCACGCAGCCGATGACGCCGCCGATGAGGCCGCTGAAGGTGGCCTCGCACATGAAGATGCGCCCGACCTCGGCGTCGCGCCAGCCGATGGCCTTCATGAGGCCCACCTCGTCGAGCCTCTCGGTGACCGATTCCACGGCGTGCCGGGTGAGCAGCAGCAGGACGAAGCCGATGACCAGGCCGGAGACGGCGAGAAGGGACTTGCGCGTGACGGAGGCGAGAGCGGCGGTGCCGGCCTCGACGTTCTGGCTGGTGGTCATGCTGGCTTCGGGGCCGATGAGGCGCGTGGCGAGGGCCTGCACGTCCTCGGCCTTGGCGGCGTCCTTCAGGGAAACGAACAGCGTGCTCGCCACCGGCCCCTGGCCGAGCAACTGCTGGCCGGACTCGAGCGTGATGAAGGCCTCGGCGCCGGCGATGCGGGCCGTGCCGCTGAGGTCAACGATACCGACGACCTCGAAGATCGAGTGGGGGCCGATGTGGACCTTCTCGCCTATGTCGAGGCCCTTGGCCTCGGCGTACTGGACGGTGACCATGACATGGAAGTCGTCGGAGGGCACCAGGAAGCGGCCCTTGACGACAGCGCAGCACTTGCTCGTCTCGCCGTCCTCGCCCTCGCGAGGGGCGATGCGCACAGGGCCGAGGGTCTTCTTCCTGGGGTCTATGCCCGCCACGACGGTCGGGTGGCCCTGGTAGAAGGCCCACAGCTCGAGGACGGCGGAGACCTCCTCGGTGGCGGGGTCTTCGGCGATCTTGTCCGCGACCTCCATGGGGACGGCGGCCAGGTCCTTGGGGAGCTTGACGAAGTCGAAGGGGCAGGGCTCGACCCGCTTCTGGATGACCATGTCGGCGCCGGCGGCGTTGAGGGCGCCGGCCACGGACTGCTCGACCGACCGGGAGATCGAGAGCACGGCCACGAGCAAGGCGATGGAGAAGGCGATGCCGGAGATGGCAAGCGTCGCCTTCGTGCGTCGGCGCCAGAAGCGCTTCCACGCATATTGCCAGAACATAGCTGACCTCGGGCGCCGGATTCCGCCTTCCACAGCGCCCACAAAGGCTTCAACGCCCGGGCCCCGGCCGCCGGTTCCGGCGCGTGGGAGGCCCGTGCGGCGGACCGGCCTAGCGGGCCTGGCCCGTCAGCAGCGAGAAGCACTGGCGGAAGTAGCGCAGCACGCGATCGGGGTCGGAGCTGTGCTGGATCTCCGCCAGGCAGGGACGGTCGTAGCCGATGCCCGCCAGCCGCTCGAAGAGCTCCAGGTAGGGGTAGTCCTCGTGGAGGTCGTGGAGGTGGACAGTGAGGATGCGGTCCTTGAGCTGGTCGAAGCCGGGCTCGAGGCTGCCGTCTATCAGGTCGGTGGGGTAGTTGCAGTTCCAGCAGGCGCCCACGACCGGGCTGTCCACGTAGCTCAGGATCCTGGCCATGTGCCGCGGATCGGCCGTGCCGCGTCCGTGCACCTCGACCCACAGCTCGATGCCGTTACCCTGAGCGTCCGGGGCCAGGGCCGCCAAGCTCTCCCCTATCTGCCGGAGGGTCTTCTCTGTGGGAACGTCGTCGGGCAGGTTGTTCGGGCGGACCTTCACGCCCGTGGCGCCCAGGTCCCGGGCCAGGGCGATCCACGCCCTCGTCTCCTCCATGTTGCGGGCCAGCTCTGCCGGATCGGGAGAATGGTACTCGCAGGTCGTACCCAGCCCCCACAGCTCCACGGTGCTTCGCTCGAAGCGCTCCCGGACAGCCCTGCGCTCGTCGCCGGTCAGCGACAGCTCCACACCGTGGGCGTGGGTCGTTCGCGGCTCCACGACGTCGTAGCCCAGCGCCTCGCACTTGGTGATGAGGGTCTCCAGGTCCCAGTCGCGGGCGATGTCGTAGGTGACAATGCCGAGCTTCATGGCGGTACGCTCCCTGGGTCTGCGTCGTGGCGGCTGATGCGCCAACCGCACTGCCGGCAGTGAAGCATATTACCTGAACTTGTGGCCGGTTGCACCTGGCGGGCCGCATCGCCCCGCCCCGCCGGCCCCGCAAGGGCCCTTCGGCTGCCGCCCCACCACCATCGAGGCCAACAGCGCCGCCGGAGGAGAGCCATCCCCAAAAAGGAGGAACCGGAAAATAGAAAACGACGTTGTACATTACTGCCGCATGGGAATACTGATGATGGCCGGCGGGAAGGGCCAACGCCCCAGTAAC
>CAZSOQ010000327.1:0-4900 GCA_964608495.1 uncultured Armatimonadia bacterium
GGCTTCCCCTGCCATGGTCGGTGCCTCCCCCCGATACGGCGCTCTAGATAGCAGTTCGCGGCGGGGAGCGGAGTTCCTCGCAGGAGATGCGAGCGGCGCCAAGCGGAGGGGCAGCGGAAGGCCGTGAGATGACCTGAGGAGTCGCCGGGATCGCTGGGCTGTGGAGGGGTGGATCGTGGAGGAATGCATCGTAAAGGGGTCCTCCGTGCAGGGGTCCTCCACAGAGACGGACCACAGCGCGCCACCGCCGCGGGCGCGGGCTTCGCCCGACCCGCGACTACAACACACGGATTGCCCCGCGCTACGGTGCGCCGGGGGCCCGTCCGCGTCAGGCGTCGGGGGTGGCAGTGAGGCCGCGCAGGGCGCGGACACGGCGCTGCAGGCCGCCGCCAAAGGCCGCGCCGGCCCGCATCTCCAGCTCCTGGTGGTAGGGCCTGCTGCCCGGGGCATCGGTGAGCTCCAGCTCCAGCACCCCGTCGTACTCCACCTCGGCCAGGGCCTCGGCCACCTCCCACCAGTCTATCCGGCCGCAGCCCGGCGGCAGGTGATGGTCGGAGCCGCCCCAATTGTCCTGCAGGTGCAGCGAGTAGAGCCGGTCGCCGCTCATGCGCACGGCACGCGCCGGGCCCAGCTCCCCCAGCGCCGCGTGGCCCGTGTCCACGCAGATGCCCAGGGCCGGGCTGTCCACCGTGTCCACGAGCGCGAGCAGGTAGGCCATGATGCCCAGGTCGCTGCCGTTCTCGATGCCGATGCGCACGCCCAGCTCCCCGGCCCTGGCGGCGAGGGCGCCCAGGACCTGGCTCTCGATGGCGAGGAGCTCGCCCGGCAGGCCCGAGGCGTAGGTGGCCGCGGCGTAGTCGGCGACGTGGTAGATCATGACCCGCGCGCCCAGCAGCGCGGTCACCTCCAGGCACCGGCCACGGTCGCGAAGGGTCGCGGCGCGCTGGTCCTCGGTGGCGACGGCCCCGCTGCCCGCGGAGTGGGCCGACCAGCGGATCAGGCCCAACGCCCGGCAGTACTCGCCGGCGGCGACGGCCTCGTCGTCGCTGAGATGGAAGACGTGCGAGAACTCCACGGCCTCGTAGTCCAGGCCAGCGATGTTGTCCAGCGCGTCGCGGATGCGGTCGAGGCTGAATCCCGAGGGCTCCGGTCGAGGCACCTCGGGATGGAGCGTGTTGCAGCCAAGCTCGAGGGACATGGGTGGGCCTCCGTGGTGCGCCAGTGGATTCCGGTCCCGGTCCGGGCGGGCGCGGGAAGCTGCCGGCCGGCGCGGGCAGGAGTTTCGCGTCGGCCCGGGGAAGACCTGCCGAGGAACGCAAGGCGCGGGCCAGGCCCGAGCGCCCCGGCGCGGGAGACGAGCGCAGGCTGAGGTGAGACGAACATGCCAGGCGGACCCGTCATCGCGGCGCAGCTAGGCTATGGGATGTTCGGGGCAGACGTGGTTGCCGGGACCATGGCGGACCTGCAGCGCAACGGGATCGCGCCGTACCTGGACAGGATCGGGCTGGATGACTGGGCCGAGGAGTATGCGGGGATCACGATGGAGCTGGTCGCCGTGGGCACGCGCTCGGAGGCGTCGGCGGGGCGTGCGGTGGAAGAGAACGAGCGGCGGACGGGCCGCGCGCCCGTGCCCTACCACGGTGAGAAGCCATGGGAGCGGATCCTCGGCGACTGGCCGGACCTGGATGTGCTCATCATCGCCACGCCCGATCACCTGCACGCCGAGCCGGCGGTCGCGGCGCTGGAGCGGGGCGTGCACGTGGTGGTGGAGAAGCCGATGTGCATGCGGTCGGCGGAGGCGGCGCGGATCGTGGAGCTGGGGCGGGAGAAGGGCCTGATCGTGGGGGTGGACATGCACAAGCGCTACGACCCCGACCACCAGCGGCTGTTCCTGGACCTGGTGCCGCAACTGGGCGGGCCGGTGCACGTGCGGGGAGTGCTGGAGGAGCCGCTGGAAGTGTCTACCGAGATCTTCAAGTGGGCGGAGCAGTCGGACCCCTTCACCTATGTGGGGATCCACTGGGTGGACCTGTTCTGCCACTACCTGAGGCTGCGGCCCCTGTCGCTGCACGCGGTGGGGGTGAAGAAGCGGCTGCGGGAGGAATTCGGGAGGGATACCTTCGACGCGACGCAGGTGCTGGTGACGCACGAGGGCGGGACGCTGGTGAGCTACGAGAACAACTGGATCACCCCGGCGGACTTCGAGGGCCCGGTGAACCAGGAAAGCCAGGTCCTCGGGGCGCGCGGCAAGGTCGAGAGCGATAGCCAGTACCGCGGGCTGCGGTACTGGATCGAGAACAAGGGCTCGCGGACGAGCAACGTCCACTTCTTCCGGCAGGTGAGGCGGCCGGATGGGAGCGAGGTGTGCGTCGGGTACGGCAAGGACAGCCTGGTGGACTGCCTGGAGAAGGTGTGGCGCGTGAAGACCCTGGGGGCAGACGCGCGGGAGCTGGAGGGCACGTACCCGGACGCGGCGAGCCAGCGGATTCCGGTGGCGATCCTGGAGGGCGCGCGGGCGTGCATGTTGCGCAACTGGGAGCATGTGGAGGCGGGTGAGCCGGCGCTGGCCACGGTGGACCTGACGGGCGGGAAGGTGGAGCTGTGCGATCCGGTGGTCGGAGGACGGGAGACCATCGGGGCCTGGGAGGGCTAGGCGCAGGGGAAGGCGGGGCCTGTGGGATCAGGGACGCCGGCACGGCCGCGGGCCGCAGTGCCGGCCCCGCCAGGCATCTAGGAGTCGGCAAGGATCGCCTCGACCCACTCCAGGAAGCGCCTTGCCTGCACCATCGCCCGAGCGGCATCCTCGCGACTGAGGGTGCGACGACCGTACTGCACGTCGTTCTTCACCTCGATGAGCTCGGTGAGACGGCTCGCCCTGGGCCCGGCTTCGCGCTCCCATCGAGTGCCCCGGCATACCTCCTGGAGAACATCAGCGGCCTCGGCGTGGGACTTGCCGGTCACGCGTCGGCCGCCAAGGTACAGGCACAGGGCGTCGTTCGCCGCAATCGCGGCCAGGACGGCGTTGCTGACAGCCTGGTTGGCGTGCTCGGGATCGTCGGCGGCCTCAGCCAGGTCCCAGAAGGCGCCCGCATCTCTCAGGCGGTCTTGCCATGCTGCCATTGGCGCACCAGCCTCCGTAGGGGCGTACCGCGAAGGGTGACCCCCTCGGCCACTAGGCCGCGCCATAGGCCGAAGCCCGTCTCCTGCCACTCGCGAAGCTCGGCGAGGTCGGCGATGTGCCAGGAGAGGGCGAGGCCGTGACGCTGGGCCACCGCAAGGGCGGCCTCGCGGACTCGCGCGCGGGTGTCCTCCTTGTACTCCTCGATCACGATGAGCAGGTCCGTATCGCTGCCGGGCCGCGCGTCGCCCCGCGCTTCACTTCCGAAGAGGACGATAGACACGAGACCAGGGACCGCGACCTCCAACTCATCGAGCGCCGCCTCCTGGCGCGCAGCCTCGTCCTCGAAGAGAGACTTGATCCGGGCGACGAGTGGACCGTGCGCGAGAGCCAGCTCGTAGGTAAGGACGCGCCCCTGGTCTCTGGCGAGGAGGACGCCGGACGCGGTGAGCTCGCCGAGCACGCGGGAGGCATGGCCCGAGGAAAGGCCGGCGCGGCGCGCGATCTCGCGGCCGTTCAGCGGCATGGCGGCGCAGCACACGACGCGGAGCACAGCGACCTTTGCTCTGGAGGACAAGATGTCGTCGAGTGGGTCCCTGAGCCACATTGGGCGCCCTCCTTGGCACCGGGGCCAGCGCTGCATATATGCAGCATATGCTCGATGTATGCAGCATCATAGCTGCATCCGGCGCAGAAGGCAAGGCCCTTGTGCCGCGGAAGGCGACCACCAACCACAGGCGCTGACCGGGCAGAGGGGCGCCGGTAAGACGCCAAGGTTGGCGGCCGAAACCAGGAGGCGAGACAATGGCGGCACTCAAGGTGGTGTGTTGGTCGGAGGTGACCGAGCCGAGGAAGGTCTACCCGGCGGGGATCCATGGCGCGGTGGCCTCGGCGCTGGCGAGGCTGAGCGACACCGAGGCGCGGACGGCGCAGATTGGCGAGCCGGAGCAGGGGCTGACCGAGGAGAAGCTGGGGTGGGCCGACGCGCTGGTGTGGTTCGGGCACGCCAGGCACGCGGCCGTGCTGGACGAACTAGCCGAGCGCGTCGTGCGCCACGTCACCCAGCGAGGGATGGGATTCGTGGCCCTGCACTCGACCCAGGGCGCCAAGCCCTTCCTGAGGCTCATGGGGACCAGCGGGAGGATCGCGGCGTGGCGTGAGGAGGGCGAGCCGGAGGAGATCACGGTGGTCGCGCCCGAGCACCCCGTGGCCGAGGGCGTGACGGACTTCGTGGTCCCGCAGACCGAGATGTATGCCGAGCCCTTCGACATACCGGAGCCCGACGCGGTAGTGATCCGGTCCACGTGGCCTCAGGGCGAGTGGTTCCGGTCGGGGTGCTGCTTCACGTGCGGGGAAGGGCGGGTGTTCTACTTCCGGCCGGGCCACGAGACCTACCCGGTGTTCTTCCAGTCCGAGGTGCAGAGGCTACTGACGAACGCCGTGGAATGGGCCGGGAAGGTGCGGTAGTGCCAGGCGATGGGCCTGCCGCGCAAGGTTGCGCGAGGACCTGAGGCAGCCTCGGTGTCGGTATCCCGGCGAGGAAGCACGGGGCCTGGGGACGGGCCCCCTGAGTAGTTGCGCACATTGAGAGAGCGAGAGGCATGCAGCGGCAAGCGGGCCGACCTGTGTCGTCCCACAACGGGGTCCGCAGCCATGGCGCAGGGCGAGAGGCTCGCGTTCGAGTCCGCGCCGACTGGCGATGGGGGTCATCCGCGGTCAAGGCGACGGCACGGCGCGGACGTAGCTGCGCGGATAATGGGGTCAGGGGCCCGCGGCCCCTGC
>CAZSOQ010000328.1:0-4820 GCA_964608495.1 uncultured Armatimonadia bacterium
GCCGCGGCCGCGGCAGAGGGCGATCCCTCAGCGGATGCCGCGTCGGTGCCAGCCGAGCCGACCCTTGGCGATCTGTCCTTCGCGGCCCACTGCCTGCGCACCATCTATCCGCTGAAGCTCGACTGGGAGATGCCGGAGCTTGTGTTCGATGGGCCGTCGGGTCCGGCCGACGAGGCCCCGAGCTGTCCTCGGCGGGGCTGCCGTATGCTGGTTCGTCACCTGATTGACTACCTTCTCCAGGACCTGGCCGCCACGCCGGCCACTCGCGGTGTGAGCGAGCCACCCGACGCCGCCGCGGCCCCCAGCTCCATGGCGGAGTTCTGCCGCGACTACCCCTGGCGCCCGGACGGCGGCGATTGTGAGCACCGCCCGCAAGCGGGGGCCTCTCGTCGCCCTCGGCCCTTCTACTACACGGGAACCGAGGAGGCGCAGCTCTTCGCCCCTCTGCTGCCCATATACGCCTATGCGTGCGTGGACGCGCCCCAGGCGGCCACCGAGCCACTGCGACCGGGCACCGAGCTGACACCTGCCGACTACCTGCTGTTCGACGCGCTCAACGGGCTCGAGCCGGGGCAGAGTCTTGCCGATCCCCTGTGGGAGCCGGAGGGAGACAGGCTCGCGGAGCTTGTGCGGACCTCGGGCTTACGGCTGTGGGCCTGCTGGCGTGGTCTGGTCTCCGAAAGCTCGGCCTTCTTCCTGGCTTTGCAGCACCTCCCGGCCTGTGTGTCGAGCGAAGACGGCGAAGGCTTCCTCGCGCACAACATCCGCACAGACTACTTCCACCTCTTCCTCTATTGTCTGCAGCAGCGGATGATTCTCCAGCGCATGGCGGAGTGCGTGCAGATAGACTGGACCCAGCCCGCGAGGCGGCTCACGGCCCAAACGCGCGAACTGGTAGCGGAGTTCATGACCTTCCGCAGCCAGTGCTGGTTCACCGACGTGACCTCCCGCCAGCAGGGGGAGACCATCTACGACATCTACCGGCGCGGACTGGGCCTGGGGCCCCTCTACGACACGGTCGCGACTGCCGTGCAGGACATAGGGGAACACAACGAGGCGGTGCGCGAGCGGCATCTGAACGACCTGCTGTCGGTCCTGACGGTGATCGGCCTTCCGGTGGCGACGGTGATCGGCTACTACCAGATCACGGGACCGTACTCGTGGCGTCCCGACCAACTGCTGGAGTTCGCCGGCGCCCTGGCCGCGGCCTTCACGGTCACGGGCTTCCTCTATTGGCTGTACACAAGCCGAAGGCAGTGACGTGCACGACCCGAGAGCCGACCACCACAGCGCCACCACCGCAGGCACGCGCCCGGAGCCGCTCCGCAGCTCCCGACGCGACCTGCGACTACAGAGAGGCCTGTTCATCGTCACGGAGTACGAAGGTGTCACCGGAAGACTGGGGCACGCGGACCGCGGGAGGTCATGCCAGATGGAGGGCAGACACGCTGCAAACGAACGGCGGAGTGGCATACCCGGACTGCACTGGTGGTCGGCCGCACTCTACAGACTGGACGGCGAGATGAGCCGGCAGCGGGCCGAGGTCATCGGCGGCCTCATCGTCGCCCTCCTGGCCACTGTCCATGTCTCCGGCGCGGCGGAGGCCCTGCCCTACGTGGTCGTTGACACAGGCCAGACCGCC
This sequence comes from uncultured Armatimonadia bacterium, assembly GCA_964608495.1. Lineage (GTDB taxonomy): Bacteria > Armatimonadota > Zipacnadia > Zipacnadales > FEN-943 > JAKORR01. The sequence continues at coordinate 1,643 of CAZSOQ010000328.1, forward strand.
TGCTACGGGAACTGGGGCGCCATCGCCCCTCCCGTCCCGGGCGAGCCCTTCTACGGCCAGGATACCCAGTTCGACGGCCCACAGCCGGCCTACAAGGACAACGGCGACGGCACTGTGAGCGACCTGAACACGAGCCTGATGTGGGTCAAGGCCCGCGGAGCCAAGGTCACGTGGCGCGCAGCCCTCGCCGGCGCCCCCGCCTGCCGCGTCGGCGGCTACACTGACTGGCGGATGCCGACCATCAAGGAGCTATACTCCCTCATCAACTTCAGCGGGGGCTTCCACCTCACAACGGCGAACTCCACGCCCTACCTTGACACGAGGTACCTCGATTTCGCCTACGGAGACGAGGCCAGGGGAGAGCGCCCCATTGACTGCCAGGACTGGTCCGCGACCACCTACGTGGGCACGACCATGGGCGGCAATCCCACGGCCTTCGGTGTCAACTTCGCCGACGGCCGCATCAAGGGCTATCCGAAGTCCCGAGCAGGCGCGCCCGGCGACGGCGAGCACCGCCTCTACGTCCGCTACGTTCGCGGCAACCCGGCCTACGGCAGGAACGACTTCCGCGACAATGGCGACGGCACCATCACCGACCGGGCCACGGGCCTGATGTGGTCGAAAGCCGACAGCGGCCAGGGCATGGACTGGCAGGCCGCTCTGGCGTGGGCCCAGGCGCGCAATACGGAGAAGCACCTCGGCCACAGCGACTGGCGGCTCCCGAACGCCAAGGAGCTGCAGAGCATCGTGGACTATGCGCGGGCGCCGAGCGTCACCCACTCGCCCGCCCTTGATCCCGTCTCCCAGACCAGCATCCTCAGCGATGGCGAGTACCCCTGGTACTGGACCAGCACGACCCACCTGGACGGCCCTTCTGACAGGCAGGGCAGTGCCGCGGTGTACATCGCCTTCGGAACCGCGTGGGGCTACATGTGGGGCCAGTGGCTGGACGTGCATGGCGCCGGGGCGCAGCGCAGCGACCCCAAGAGCGGCGACCCCGCGTGGTTCCCCTACGGGCGCGGCCCCCAGGGCGACCAGATCCGGATCCGCAACTACGTCCGCCTGGTCCGCGGCGGCCCCCGCTGACCGGTCCCGAGGCCGCCCATCACCCCGGCTGACACGCGCGCCGCAGGGCCCCATCCTCATACAGCCGGTGTAGCTCGTGCCCAAGGTGTGACAGCAGCAGGGGAGTCACAGGGCCGTAGGCCGCTCTCACGACCAGCGAGAACACGTACACACAGGTCTGGCTCGGGATCTCCTCCGGCGGGACCAGGTCCTCCGGCCCCAGGTCCCTCTCACGCACGCGCCCGAGCTTGAGGGCCTCCAGCACCCGCGGCTTGAGGAACAGCCTGCTGTAGTAGCCGGCGAGCGGAGCGCCCGACAGGTGAGCGCACACGAAGGTGCCCGGGTCCCGCCTGTGCCAGGACACGAAGACCTCCCAGTCCACCCAGTCGTCTCGCTCGAAGGCATTGTGATCGAGCAGCACGATCTCCTCGATATCCTGGGCGGTCGCCTTGGCTATCCGCAGGTCGAGCCAATCCCCCGAAGGCGTGTCGGCCGGCGGCCGCGGCCTGGATGGAGTCCCTACGGTTCGGGCGCGACCTGCGCTCACGTGAGGGGCGCACGCCCGCCCACTGGCCGCTACCCGTCACCGGCGCCCGGCACGAGACCATCACCGTCGGTGTGGTCAGGGGCTCGATGGACCGGACGAGCGCACGCCAGACAGCCCGCAGATCGTCGGGCATGTCCCGGGCCACACCCGCCCTCACCAGCTCCCGCGCGAACTGCTGACCGTCGTTGATGGTCCAGAACCGCAGGTCGGCCAAGCCCATCCCCTCCAGAAAGCCACAAAGGGTATAGGCGTCGTGGCCGCGCGACTCGCAGTACTCGCCCTCCTCGGCCTCGGCGAGCACCTCCTCCACCGACAGTGCGGCGTCGTCGAGGGTCACACCCCAGGCGAACTCGCGCTCCGGCGCCGCAGCTCGGAAGCGACGGGCGATCTCCCCGTCCTGCCGCAAGCGGATCAGGTAGCGCCGGTCGAGATAGGGCTGGAAAAGGCGCGACTCGACCCACAGGATGCAGAGGTCGTCTATGACGGTGAGCCGCCTGCTCTCCCACACGAGTCGGGAGCTGCCAACGGGGCGGCTCTCCCACACGGGGTGGGTCCTGACCTCGGCCGCGCGGTCTTCCTCGTGGAAGGCCAGTGGCGCCCCGGGCTTCAGCACGCGGATTGCCTCCGCCACGAGGGCTTCGGGCTCGCCCAGGCACTCCAGGGAATGGCCGAAGGTTGCCCCGTCGAAGCTGTCGTCCTCGAAGGGAAGAGTCGTCTCCTCGATGACCCGATAGGCCAGGCAGTAGGATGGGCCTTCCTCCTGGCGGTACCGCTCGGCCGTGGCGATCTGGGACGGCGAGGGATCCACTCCGACGACCTCGTGCCCGCAGCTCGCGAGGTAGAAGCTGGGGAAGCCAAAGCCGCAGCCGACGTCCACGATGCGGCGGGTGCCCTCCATCATGTAGGCCCACCACTCGGCCCGCACTCCGCCCTTCATCTTGCACGCCCAGTGGCCGGGGTCCGTCTTGTCCCGGGGGCCGTAGCAGCACCCGAACAGGTCATGCGGGTGCTTGGCCGACCCCTGGCGTACCAGCCCGCCGCCCTTCCTGGGCGTGAGGCACTGCCAGATCACCTTCTCCGTCTCCGTGGGGTTCACCACGGGGATGTTGGCGCTTGCCATGGTCTGCTGCTCTCCTTCGGCCGCCGTGGCGGCCTGTGGGTCTGTCCAGCCCTTCGCCGAGTCGAGGCATCCAGTGGATAGCCATCGCCAACACCCCCTGTGAGGGATTCGCGCCTTCAGTCAGCCCGGCGCGGGAAGAGGGTCTCAAGCAGTCCCGCGATCCGGCCCGCAACTCCCGATGATACATCCCTTTCGCGGTCGAGGTAGCCCTCGTAGGGCGTCCGGCACCCGGACACGACGCGCGTGGCAGTGTCGTCGGTGGCGCTCAGCGCGGCGTCCGCCGTCCCTTCTCCCGCAGGTCCCGCAGCGGCGCCGCCGTCGGCAAGACGCAGAACCGCCTGGTGCCGGTCGCCCCGGACCGCAATAGAGCCAGACCAGCCCCCGTGGTCGCTGTCCGCCAGCCGGCGCTCGAACACCGGCGCCATCTCGCCGAGTTCCTCCTCCAC
>CAZSOQ010000329.1:0-4765 GCA_964608495.1 uncultured Armatimonadia bacterium
TGGTCGGACCGAGGACATGGAGCGGAGGTATGGCGTACGGGCGCGAACGGGGAGAAGGAGAGGGGACGGTGCCCTCACTGCGGAGCCCGGGTCCTCCGCACCGATGACGTGTGCCTCGACTGCGGGCGCGACCTCTTGTCACCCGAGCCGCCCTTGCCGACCCCGCCCGAGGAGCCCGTGCTGCAGGTCGAGATCCCCCCTGAACCCACGCCCCAGCCGAGCGGGGCGCCATGGACTGCCACCGTGCCGACCCCGCCCGAAGAGCCCGTGCTGCAGGTTGAGGTCCCCCCTGGACCCACATCCCAGCCGAGCGGGGCGCCATGGACTGCCACCGTGGCCTCGGTGGCGGGCCTCGTGGCGGCTGCGGGGGTCCTCTCCTCTTTCGCCAGCACGGCACTCATGATCGGCCTGCTCGGTGGTGGCCTTGCCTGCGCGAGCGAATTCGTCGTATTCCCTCTGATGATTCTCGCCTTCCTGATCCCGATCGCGCTGTATCTGCTGGTTGCGGGCGCTGTGTTCATCGTCGCAAGCCTGGGCCTGCGCCGCCGCAGCGAGTGGGCGCGGCAGGTGCTGACGGGTGCGGCCGCGGTCAATGGCATCCTCGGGCTGGCATACGCGTACCTGTCCGCCTGCGCTCTGTACGCCGGCATGGTCGGGGCGTCCTCGGAGCCCGAGGGCGGTGTCCGGAGCGTGCTCCTCGGCAGCCGAGGGTGGGCGACTCTGCGCCTGGCTGTGTGGGCCCTCGCCTGCTGTGTCTGCTACGCCTGCGCGCGTGCCGGCGCGACCAAGGAGTATTGCCTGGCCCAACCTGCCGACGATGCCCAACGCCTGGGCCTGCTCCGGGGCTGACCCTTGCCCCGGCGGCCGGCGTCTTCGGCGCCGCCGGAGGGCGCGGCAAAGGGGCGTGCCCCGAGAAGAGGCAGGCACGCTTCTCGTGTGGAGGGGAGCCGTGATGCAGCTAGCCATAGCGGCCGGCCTGGCCGTGCTCGTCACGACGATACTCCTGTACCTCCTCTTGTGCGTGGTCCTACATGCGGCAATATACGTGATCGTGTGTCTGATCAGGCCTGCCCCGGAGCACATGGCCAACTTCTACGACCAGTTGGCTGCGCTTCTGCGCGCCGGCGCCACGCCCGCCGAGGCGGTGGCCGCGCTCCGGTCCCGCGCGCTGGGCTATGCCCTCCGCGGGGCCATGCGCGAGATGGAGCCGGGGCTTACGGCCGGCGCTTCGCTCGCCCGCCAGATGTCCGGCCATCCCTGGGTCTTTCCCCCTCAGGACGTGGGCCTGATCCGCGCGGCCGAGCTTGCCGGCGACTGGGAGGGCATCTGCGGCGAGCTCGAAGACTCCTATACCCGGGCCTACCGGGGCCGCCACTGGGTGCTCGTCGCTCGCGTCTACTATGGGATCCTTCTCTCTGCGCTCGTCCTGGCGGCCCCCACGCCTTGGGCCGCGGCGCAGGGCCTCGACTGGTACCTGCACCTCCTCTTCACCACCCTCCTGCCGGGCCTGGTTCTGCTGACCGTCCTCTATGGGCTCCTGCGGATCGCCGTCGTCGTCCTGGGAGGCTTCCCGGGCCCACGGGCGGTCAGAGACAGGCTTGTCTTGCTTGTGCCCCTGCTTCGCGGGCGCGAGAGGTGTACCTGTGCCCTGCGGTTCCTCCGCGCTCTGCTGTCAATGCTTCAGGCCGGGGTCGAGGCCGCCCAGGCCATGCACGTGGCCGCGGACTCCGCGGGGAATGTGGTCCTCGCGGCCCCAATCCGGCGCGGCGCCGGCGAGTTGAGTCGCGGTGTCAGCGTCGAGCGGGTCGTGGCGACTCTTCCCTTCCTGACCCGGGCACAGCGCGGCGTGCTGGCCACAGCCTTCCAGGCAGGCCGTCTCGAGGACGGGCTGCGCCGGCTCACGGAGGATGCCCGGGAGTCCCTGGCCGGCAAAAGCGGCGTTCTTCGCCTTGCAGGGGTCGGCCTGATGGGTCTGCTGATGACCCTCATCGTGGGTGCCCTGTTCATCCTGGGCTGGCTCCACGTGCAGGGAGCTATAGCGGAGAAGACAGGCGCGGGCGATCTCTGGCGGGAGATAGGAGGACAGTGACCAGCGCGCCACGTCACCCGGCTACGACCCACCCCTCCCCGAGTCGGGCGGGAGTCTTGCCCACCAGGCCGAAGACGCCCCTCGCGGGCCGACCGGAGACGGGGTACACTGCGCGGTGAGCACCGCGGGCCCCGCGCGTGGCACGGTCGGTCGGGCCAGACCGCTCGGCGGCCCCGCCGGCGCAACCCACGCACGGACACGCCTCGCACTCAGGGGATGACGCAGGATGCGATGCTCGACGCGCCGTCACCTTGCCGCCCGTCTGCTGGCCTGCGCGTGGGCTGCCTGGGCCCTTGCCGCGCACGCCCAGGAGGCGCCGACCCTCGACGACGCCAGGGCCGCCCTGCGCGAGGCCGTCCGGTTCTACCACGACAGGCTCGCGGTCGGTGGCGGCTACGTCTACTGCTACAGCGGGGACCTGACGCTCAGCGAGGGTGAAGCCAAGACCACCGGCACGGCGATGATCTGGGTGCAGCCGCCCGGCACGCCGACGGTGGGGTCGGCCTACCTGGATGCCTACGAAGCGACGGGGGATCCCTTCTGCCTGACCGCCGCGCGAGAGGCCGCGTACGCGCTCGTCAGTGGCCAGCTCCGCACCGGCGGCTGGTACTACCACATCGAGCTGGACCCCGTGAAGCGCCTGGACTACCTCTACCGCGACCTCCCCGTGAGGAAGGTCCCCCGCGCCCATCGCACGACCGCAGCGGACGACAACACCACTGGCGCGGCCGTGCGCTTCCTCATGCGCTACGACAAGGCCCTGGGCTTCAGCGACCAGCGCGTCCACGAGGCCGTTCTGTTCACCCTCGAGGCGCTGCTCGCCGCGCAGTACCCCATCGGCGCTTGGGGCCACAACTGGACGGAGTACCCGCGCCCGGTCAGCGCCGACGAGTATCCGGTGATCCGTGCCTCGTACCCCGAGACCTGGCCGCACCAGTGGCCCAACGACTGGACGGGTCGGTACTTCCTGAACGACCGCATCGTGATGGACCTGATCGCCGCGATGCTGGACGCGCACGACACTTACGGGGATGCCAGGTACCTGGCGTCCGCCCTCAGGGCCGGCGGCTTCCTGCTCCTGGCGCAGATGCCGGACCCCCAGCCGGCCTGGGCTCAGCAGTACGATCCCGCGATGCACCCCGTCTGGGACCGCAAGTTCGAGCCGCCGGCCATCACTGGGCTGGAGTCCCAGGACGTCCTGCGCTCGCTCCTGCTGCTCTACCGGCGGACGGCGGACCGCGAGTACCTCGAGCCCCTTCCTCGGGCGCTGGAGTATCTGCGGCGGTCGCGGCTGCCGGACGGCAGGCTGGCGCGCTTCTACGAGCTGCGAACGAACCGGCCGCTGTACTTCACCGAAGACTACCAGCTCACCTACGACCCCGCCGCGTGCCCGAAGCACTACAGCTTCGTCGTCGCCTCGCACCTGGACGAGATCGAGGCGGAGTACGCCCGCGTGGCCGCCATGGATCCCGCGGGGCTGTGGCCTCCCGAGCCGCTCCCGGCGCCCGAGCCTGACGACGTCCGCCGGGTCATCGAGTCCCTGGACGAACGGGGTGCCTGGGTCGAGGAGGGGGTCCTCCACGCCCACGACGTCAAGCCCGCCTCCGGCGTCATTAGGTCCCAGACCTTCGCGGACAACGTCGCGCTCCTCTGCCGGTTCATCGCGCCGCGCGACTAGGCCACATGTCCGCACCGGGAGGGCGTTGCCCACGACCCGGTAGGACCCGCCGGTCCGCCGCTAGTGCCCCCACCACACCGGCGAGGACCTGTGGCGCGCGAAGGGGGCGCCCGCCAGGGGAAGCGCAGCCGACGCCGGTTCCTCCTCCCTGGGCTGGTAGAGGAAGACGGCGCCGTCCGCCGCCAGGTTGCCGGTGTCCGGATCGGCGGCGTGGATCATCCACACGTAGCTCTGCCCCTCCACCAGCGCCGGGCCGGTGTAGGCCAAGCTTGTGCCCGAGACGTTCTCGTCCCTTACCAACTCTTCGCTGTTGGCCCACAGGTGAAGGACGTGCTGCCATTCGGGGTGCGGCGCTCGCTCCCAGGAGAGCCCGCCGAACTCCTCGACGACAGCGCCGTTGGGGGGCCACACCACGCGCGGGAACTCGTTGCAGTACCCCAGGACCCTCGCGCCGAACCGCGCCGGCGGGTTGCCCTCGATGCGGATCTCGCACGTCGGGTCGGCTGGTGGCGGGTCGGGCAGGGACAGGTTGACGAACCAGCTCTTGTTCCCGGGCACCCAGTCCAGCGGGGCATTCAGACCCCCCTGGGGGTTCACCGCGCGGACCGACGTGGCCTGGTGGTTGCGGTCCATCACGTGGATCTCGATCCAGTAGTCGCCGTCCCTGGTGTGGCCGGAGAAGCAGTTGGTGGCATAGAAGGCCAGGGGGTTGCTCTTCACGCCGCCTGACCACACGCGGAACTGGCCGACTGTGGGCAGGCTCTGGTAGTTGGGGTCCAGACCCTGGTAACGTACAAACACCGTTTCCTGTGACCAGTTCGGACCGGGGATGGGCCACGGCGCGAGTCCGGCCCACTCTACCATCCCCGCCTCCGTCCCGTTCTTGAACCAGCCCTTGAGGGTGACCCCCTGGTGCGTCACCGTCAGCGTGTCCAGGTGCGGAATGAGGGCGACGTCGGCCGCCGACGTCGGGCTGTACTCGAGCTTGTAGGTGTCGC
>CAZSOQ010000330.1:0-4727 GCA_964608495.1 uncultured Armatimonadia bacterium
CCCCACCTCCGCTGCTGCTCCTCGCTCAAGCCCTGCTTGCGCCAGGCGGCGAAGGTTGAGGCGCGAGGCCCGCCGAAGGTGTAGGGCAGGCGGTCAACCCGCTCGTGCCTCATGATGGCCCGCAGACGTTCCCGCGGCGTCACGGCGGATCAGCTCCTCGACGGCCGGGTCGAGGCGCCTACCACGCGTGGGCCTGCGCCTCCCGGTCGGTCCCGGCGCCGGTTCGGCGCCCTCACCCGAATCCCTCTGGTGTCGCCGACGACGCCCCCGGCCGCTTCGCCCGTGCAGGGGGCCGCCCGGTGTAGTATCCTTACGCGTGCGGACCCGCCGGTGCCCCGCCCACTTCCAGCCCGCTCCCGGCCCTGAGCCGCCGGGACACTGGGCTGCCCCCGAGGCGTTCCGGCCGGGGACCCCTACTCCGGGAGGCGAACAGGATGGACGCTGCCAGCTTGTCGGGTGCTGTCGCCATCGTCACGGGCGGATCGAGAGGCTATGGCACCGGGATCGCCCAGGCCCTCCAGGCCCGCGGCGCGCGGGTGTGGATCACGGGCCGCGACGACGAGGCGCTCCAGACCACCGCCGCCGGCCTGGGCGTGGCGCCCTTCCGCGCGGACGTGACCAGCCCCGCCGACTGGGACGCGCTCTTCGAGACCGTCCTGGGCCAGGCCGGCCGCCTGGACATCCTGGTGAACAACGCCGGTGCGGGCGTGCGCATTGGTCCCCTGGCGGAGCAGACCGACGAGGACATCGAGGCGTCTCTCGCCGTCAACCTCACGGGTCCCCTTTTCGGCTGCCGTCGCGCGGCGGCTGTGATGAAGAGCCAGGGTTCCGGCACGATCGTCAACATCACGAGCGTCTGCGCCCGCCAGTCCTGGCCGGGCTACGCCGTCTACTCGGCGGCCAAGGCCGGCCTCATGCATGCCTCGCGATGCCTGTACGCCGAGCTCCGGGCCTCGGGCGTGCGGGTGACCACCGTGATCCCGTCCTGGGGCGCGACCCACTTCCGCGCCGCCCTCGGGCTCCCCGAGCGCGACCCCGAGACCGAGGCGCGCTGCATCCAGCCCCTCGAGCTGGGCGACCTCGTGGCCTACATCTGCTCGCTGCCACCCCACCTCGCGATGGAGGACGTCACGCTCTGGCCTCTGGTGCAGGTCGTCGAGCCGCTCTAGCCGACGTCCCGGCTGCCCGCGCCGATGGAGCCTCACCCGGAACATGAGACGACGCACTTTCCTGCGCAACACGGGCCTGGCCGCCCTCGCCGGGTCTCTGGCGGGCCCGACCGTGATCCCGCTCCGGTCGCGGGCCGGAGACCCATCGCCCGCCGGGAGGACCGACCCCATGACTGAGTCCTACGACCTGGCCGTCCTCGGAGCCGGCAGCGGCGGCCTCGGCGCCGCCCTCGCCGCCGCGCGACTGGGCCTGTCCGTCGTCCTGGTCGAGAAGAGCGACACGGTCGGCGGCACCGCCACGCGCGGGGGCGTCCACGGCTGGGAGTCGGGCGTCGGCGCCACGGGCCTGCCCTTCGACCTCTATCGTCGTCTCAAGCGCCTCCCCCTCGCCGTGGGGGTCTACAGCTTCGGGCGGCACGGCTCCTGGCCCAAGCCCACCGACCAGGTCCCCTTCCCCGGCGGAGAACACGTCGTGGACCCCTCGCTGGGCTATGCCGACACCCTCCTGCGTCACGTGGCCCCCGGCGCGGCCTCCGACGAGGCCCACCGCCGCAAGCATTGGCACGGCGTCATCTTCGAGCCCGACGCCTACTGCCGCGTCGTCGAGGAGATGCTGGCCGAGACCGGCCGCTGCACGCTCCTCAAGCAGACCGCCTTCACCGACGTCCGCACCGAGGGCGGGCGCCTGCTCTCGCTACGCCTCAGCGACGGCCGCGAGGTCCAGGCGGGGGCCTACGTGGACGCCACCGGCGACGGCCTCCTCTGCCTCGCCTGCGGCTGCGAGGCGATGGTAGGACAGGAGTCGCGCGAGGTCTTCGGCGAGCCCTCGGCTCCCGAGCAGCCCAACCACCGGGTCAACAGCGTGTCGCTCATCTACCGCGTCACGCCGACTGACACGCCGGGCGTCGAACCACTGCCCGAGGGTATGCCCGCCGAGTGCTGGTGGGCGCCGCGCTTCCCCTGGGCCCACATGCCTCGCTACCCCTGCGGCGACTTCAGCGTCAACATGCTCCCCACGATGGAGGGCGAGGAGTTCCTGGGCAGGGGCTATGCCGACGCCTACGAGGAGTGCCGCCGCCGGGTCATCGCCCACTGGCACCACGCGCAGACCGTCTTCCCGGAGTTCCGCGGCTACCGCCGGTCCTGGATAGCGCCCCTGTTGGGCATCCGCGAGTCCCGGCGCATCGTGGGCGAGTACGTGCTGCGTGAGCATGACCTGAGCGCCGGGCTGTCCGCGCAGGAGCACGACGACATCATCGCCATCGCCGACCACGCTCAGGACCGTCACGGCGCGGGCGGCGGCTGCGCCGAGCTGCGACAGCCCTACGGCGTGCCCTTCCGCTGCCTGATCCCCCGCGGCTTCACCAACCTGCTCATCGCCTGCCGGGCCGCGAGCTTCAGCTCTCTGGCCGCCTCGAGCTGCAGGCTCTCGCGCACCATGATGCAGCTAGGCCACGCCGCAGGCACCGCCGCGGCACTGGCGAGGGACCTGGGTGTGGACCTGCCCGGCGTCCCCCCCGAGCGCCTGCGCGCCTGCTTGCGCGAGCAGCACGTCCAGCTCGAGTACCCGCCTCCTGCTGCCCTGCTGGACCACCTGCGCCACGAGGACGCGCCCTGAGGCCCGGGCCGCCCGGGCTACCCTCGGCGCACCCAGGTCGGGCTGGACCAGGCCCTGCAACCCTGCGCCACGACCAGGTTCGAAGGGTAGCGCACGTCCTCGCCCTCCTGGCGGGCGATGACATAGTAGAAAACGGTCGCGCTCGGGCAGGACTCGTCGGCCCAGCGAACCTCGGCGGTCTCGCCGGCCAGGGTCTGCACGCGCACCGGCTGGACCTCCTCGACGGCGCCTCCGACTACGCCTCGGACGACGGCCAGGCTCCGCAGGGGACGGGTGCCGCGGACCGAGACGGTCAGGACCGGCGCCCCGGAGCAGGCCACTTCGCCGCCCATGGGGGTGCCGTTCACGCGGAAGTCGAGCGCGATGCGGGACCCGCTGGTCGCATAGACGCGCCGAGCCCGCAGCGCCTCGAAGATCCCCGCGCGGGTGAGCTCCCGGGCGTAGACGCCGGTGAGCGCGCCCCCGGTGCCGGGATTGCGCCTGTGGCTGTCGCTCCCGCCGATGAAGGCCAGGCGGCGCGCCGCCACCAGCTCGCGGTGGAAGGGCCCGGGCCGGTCCACGTAGTAGTCCCACGCCGAGCAGACCTCCAGGCCCGCCTCGGCCGCGCCATCGGTAAGGGTCCAGTCCCAGTGCTGGCTGAGCAGCAGGCCGCCGCGGGCCTCGACCTCCCTCGCCAGGTCGCTGTTCGCGGGCGTGCCCGCGTCCACGTGGCGGAAGATGTCCCCGTCCGCCGGGAAGAGCACCGTGCGGTGGTCGGGGTGCGACTCGCGTTCTCGGTCCCAGCGCGTCCACTCGTAGCCGCGCAGCGCCACGAAGCGTCCGGGATCGTCGTACAGCTCCGCACAGGTCATCGCCACCTCGAACTCCGAGGCTGTCATCGGGCACTGATAGCAGTCATTGTCCACCAGGGCGACGAAGTCCAGGCACGCCTTGTCCCGCGCGTAGTGGTAGAGCTCATCCACCTCTCCCTCGGCGTCGGCGGACAGAGTCGTGTGGGCGTGCAGGTCGCCGAAGTACAGGTCGTAGTCCTCGTCGCCGATCGTCACCGGCGGCGGAGCGGTCGGCAGAGCCAGCGCCTCGGGCAGGGCAGTGGGCCGCCAGTCGCGCCAGTCCCCGGGCTCTGTGGCAGGCGCGGCCCCGTCGCCGGGCCGGGCCCTCAGCACCGCGCCCCGGGTCACCTGGAGATCCCAGGCCGCCCGACCCCAGGCGGCCCGCCTCGCCAGCCACTGGGGCGCGCTCCCCGCCGCAGTCTCTTCAACCACGTAGTACGCGAAGCCCTCAGCAAGCCTTACGGGAGGGTCCCACCGGTCGCCCACGTAGGCCCGCCCCAGTAGCTCACCCTCCCTCGTCTCCGCGTCGGGATCGGTCTTGCGCTCCCACAGCAGCCACAGACGGCCACGCTCGTCGCGGCGGAAGAAGGGCCGCCGCCGCCTGCCCAGATACCCCCAGATCGCGCGCCGAGGCAGCAGACCGTGCGCCAGGTCGGCCACGGTGCCCTCCTCACCGTCCCCGGTCGGAAGCCACTGACCGCCCGTGAGCCTGGCGCAGCGCACGCGGTGGTGCTGGTCGAGGATCCCCCGCGAGTCGGCCACGTCCTCCGCCGCCACCCAGCAGCAGAAAACCGAGCCGTCCTCGCCGACCCCAAGCTGAGGGCACAGCGCGTTCCCCGGACCGGCGCTGACCCGTGCCGGCGGCAGCCACTCGCCCGACGACAGCCGCAGGCGACAGTGCACGTCGTACGCGCCCCCGTCGTAGCGGTCCCAGGCGACGGCCACGCATCCGGGCGCGCAGGCCACGCACGGCCGCCCACCCCCCGGGCCGGGTGCCACCACCTCGGGAGCGCATCCGGGCCGGGCCAGTTCGATCCGCCCGTCCCCCGCCCCGGCCCACGCGACCCAGGGCTCACCGGCGGTGTCCAGCGCCGCCGCGGGCTGCCAGGC
>CAZSOQ010000331.1:0-4615 GCA_964608495.1 uncultured Armatimonadia bacterium
GCGCTGCTGCGGTCGGACGGTCCGGTGAACCAGGGGCTGGAGCTGGTGGGCCTGGGGGCGCTGGCGCGAGACTGGCTTGGGGACCCCGTGGCGGCGCTGCCGACGCTGGTCCTGGTGATCCTGTGGGGCATCTTCGGGCTGGGAGTGATCGTGTTCCTGGCGGGGCTGGCGGCGGTGCCGGACGAGGTGTTCGAGGCGGCGAGGATTGACGGTGCGCGCGGCTGGGCCTACCTGCGGCACATCGTGGTGCCGTCGCTGCGCCACGTCATCGAGTTCTGGGCGGTCAACCTGGTTGTGTGGTCCTTCACGAGCCTCTTCGCCTTCGTCTACGTGATGACGGGCGGCGGGCCGGGCTACGCTACGATGCTCGTGGAGTACCACCTGTACCTGCAGGCCTTCGAGTACAACCGCATGGGGTATGCCTGCGCGCTGGGGACGGCCCTGTTCCTGATGGTCTTCGGCGTGGTGCTGCTGCAGGTGCGGCTGATGACGGGCGAGGAGGAGGCGCGGGCGGATGGCCGCTGAGCATTGCGGGAAGCGTGGCCCGCGCAGGGGCCGCCGCGTGAACCTGGGGCGAGTGGCCGCGTGCGTGGCCCTGGCCGCCGTCAGCGTCACCACGATCTACCCGATGCTCTTCATGCTGTCCACGGCGCTGAAGGGCCGCCGGGAGTACCTGTTCAACCGCTACGGCCTGCCCCTGCACCCCACGGGCGAGAACTTCTACAACGCCTGGGTCCACGGCAAGGTGGGCCACTACGTGGGCAACTCGGCGATCGTCGTCTTCGCCTCCGTGATACTCTCGTGGGTCGTGTGCAGCCTGGCGGCCTATGCCCTGTCGCACCTTCGCTTCCCGGGACGGCGGTGGGCCTTCCTGGCGATCCTGGGGTCCATGGTGATCGCGCCCCAGGTCATCATCATCCCCCTGTACACGATGCTCATCGGGCTGGGGCTGCTGAACAAGCACCTGGGGCTGATCCTGGTCTACGTGACCTTCGCCACGCCCTTCGGCACGTATCTGCTGACGTCCTACTTCCGCAGCATCCCGCCGGACCTGGTGGAAGCGGCGGAGGTGGACGGGGCTGGCCATCTGCAGATCCTGTGGCGGGTGATCCTGCCCGTGGCGACCCCGGCGCTGGTGACGCTGGGGATCTTCAACTTCCTGTGGATGTGGAACGAGCTGCTGCTGTCGCTGCTGATCCTGCAGGACGACGCGACGCGCACGCTCATGGTGGGCGTGGCGAACCTGCGGGGGCAATATACGACGAACATCCCGCTGCTGTCGGCGGGGCTGTTCCTGGCGGCGACGCCGGTGCTGATAGTGTTCCTGTTCTTCCAGGCGCAGTTGCAGAAGGGGATGACGATGGGGGCCGTGAAGTGATCCTGAGAAGGCATCGAGCCTTGCCATGCCCTTGCGGAGTCCTCTGCGTCGCAGCGGGGGTGATTGCGCTCGCGGCGCCCTGTGCCGCCCAGCCGGACGCGGACCTCGTCATGAACCCGGGCTTCGAGCAGGGCCACGAGGGCTGGCAGATCGAGACCGGGGCCGCGGGCGATGTGGCGGGCGGCGAGAACCGATGCGAGGTGCGCGCCGCGGAGGCGCACTCCGGCGACCGCTGCCTCTACCTGCAGTACCTGGGCAAGGCCTGGCTGTGGCTGGACACGGGCACCGAGGAGGCTGCCCGCCTGTCGCTGCGGCCCGGCCGGTTCTATTCGATGACGCTGGCGGCGCGCTGGCTGTCGGGCGACGACAGGCTGGCGATCGGGTTCAACGAGCGCGGACGCGAGGACCTGTCGTGGGTCGGATGCTGGGACGGCCAGGCCGTCCTTACCGTGCCGCGGGACGGCAAATGGCACGTGCTGAGGACCGTGGTCCAGGCCCCGGACCACGACGGGGCCAGGCACTTCCTGCAGCTCAAGATCGGCGGCCACGCGGCGTTCGGGCAGAAGGCCTTCGAGATGCTGGTGGACGACGTGGCGATCGAGGAGACGCGCCCCGCGGGTCACGTGTTCCTGCGCTACCGGGACGCTTCGCCGGAGGACGGATGGGGCCCGAACGCCGAGGGTATGCACCTCTGCCTGCCCGACCCGGCCGAGCCGGTGCTGTGGTTCGAGCCCTTCACGCAGGACGAAGCGGGATTCCTCGTCGAGAGCACGGCCGGCGGCTACGGCAAGGTGCGCGTGGCCGACGGGAACCAGCATTTCGTCTATCGCCTGCCCGTCCACCCCGGGGCCGCCTATACCGTCGAGCAGGCGCTCTGGGGCCACTTCGTCGTCGAGGCGTCGGGCGATGGGAAGACGTGGGTCGAGCTCATGCGGGCCGGCGCCGAGGGGAAGACGGGCGGGAAGAGGCTTGCCAGGAGGCTCACGGTGGCGCACCTCGGGGGCGGTATGGCGGGAATCGTCGTCGTGCGAGGCGCCCCGAGCGGGGCGCACGAGGCCCGGCTCCCGGCGGCCCTCGTGCCCCTCGATCCGGCGGGCGCGGCCGGCGCGGCCGGTGGGGCGGGTGTGACCGTGCGGCTGTTCTCGGGCGGACGCAGGCTGCGCGACCTGGCCGTGGACCTGGCCGCCGGCGGATGGTCAGGCGATCTCCTGGCGGGCGACCTGCCCTCGCCACCGGCTGGGCTGCCCCTGCGCGAGCGGCTGGTGCTGGACCTGTGCTTGGGCGTGCTCGGGCCCGACGGGGCGCTCCTGGCGACGCCGACCGAGCTGCCGGGGGTACTCGCGCTCGACCCCTCGACCTACCGCGCGACCCTCGAGCGCATCGCCGAAGCGCGCGAGCGCCTGGGGCAGTCGCTTGCCGACGCGGAGGCGCGCCGGCGTTTCCACGGCCCGGCCGTCAACCTGGCCGTGCTCGAGCGGCTGACGCGACAGGCGCAACTGGACGCCCGGGAGGGCTACGTCCGCCGCTGCGCGATCGCCCTGGAGGAGCTGGTGGACCTGGGGGAGAGCGCGCTGACCGAGATCGGCAGCGGTCGCGGCTCCCTGCCCATCGAGCCCCCGCCGAGCACGATGCGCCTGGCGATCCGCGACGGCGCGCTCTGGCAGGGCTCGACGCCCGTCTTCCTGCTGGGCCCGATGCGAGACCGGATAGAGGTCGAGGACCTGGAGCACTTCGGGGCGATGGGCTTCAACGCCGTGGAGCTGGTGGTGGCGCCGGCCTGGGACCAGAGCGACCGGCGCGAGGAGCACCTCAAGTACTACCGCGACTTCCTGCGCGAGGCCGAGCGGCTCAACATCGCGGTCTACGTGCTCCTGAGCAGCCACTACGTCGGCCCGGACTGGTACGAGCGCTTCCCGGACATAATCGAGCCGCACCCCACGCACCGCGGGGGCTTCATGCCCTACTGCCTCACCAACCCGCACACCAGGGAGCTGCTGGCCGAGTGGTACCGCCAGGTGCTGCCGGCGATCAAGGACAGCCCGGCGCTGTTCTGCCACTGCCTGGCGAACGAACCGCACTGGGCTGACGGCGACGGCTTGTGCCCGCACTGCAACGCGGCCTTCCGTGCGTACCTGCGCGAGCGGCACGGGAGCATCGAGCGCCTGAACGCGCTGTGGGGCACGGGCTACGCGAGCTTCGAGGAGATCACGGACACGCCGCCGGGCGGGGACGCGCCCGCTGCCCGGCGCCTGGACTGGATGCGGTTCAACGACCGGCGCCTGGCGGACCTGTTCGTCTGGGAGCGACAGGCGGTGCGGGAGACGGATGCGAGGACGCCGATCATGACGGAGCTGATGGCCTTCCACGCCTTCAACCGGCGGCTGGGGATAGACTTCGAGCTGGCGACCGAGTACTCGGACATGCACGGCTGCGACTCGGCCTGGCCCGACCTGCTCGAGTATGACCTGATGCGCTCGATCGAGCCGGAGCTGCCCATCTTCAACAGCGAATGGCACGTGATGGACCAGGGGAGCCTGGAGTGTGACCCCCTGCGCCAGCGGGCGAGGCTGTGGCTGAGCTACGCCCACGGGCTCAACGCCGCGACGGTGTGGGCGTGGCTGCGCGACTTCCCGCGCGAGGCGTCGCTGATGCTCTGCAAGCCGGCCGCCGTGGCCGCGATGGGGCGTACGCTGCGCGAGATGCAGCACTTCGCGCGGGAGATCACGGCGCTGCAGCGTGCGCCGCGACCCGTCCGCGTACTGTACTCGCCCACCAACATCGCCGCGGGGCCGGCGCACGCGGACGCGGCCAGGCGGGCCTGGGAGGCCCTGAGCTTCTGCGACGTGGCGCCGGGCTTCCTGACGGAGCGGCAGGTGGCGGGGCGCGGATTCGCCGACTGCAGGCTGCTCGTGGTGCCGGCCGCGGAGCGGCTGGGCGATGACGTGGTGAGCGGACTGCAGGCTTTCGCCAGGGACGGCGGGCGCCTGGTCTGCCTCGGCGCCTGTGGGGAGCTGGACGAGTACGGCGTGGCGCCGCGTGCCAGGCGCGTGCCCCGGGCGTGGCGGAGCCTGGGGGCCGTGGAGGACTGGAGCGCCGAGAGCCTGCAGGCGCGGCTGCTGTCCCTGGTCGAGGAAGCCGGCCTGCGCGGGTGGGCGCGAGTGGGCAGATCGGGCGTGGTGTGTCGGCCGACGACCTGCGAGGGCGCACCCCTGGCGCTCGTGATGAACTGCACGGAGG
>CAZSOQ010000332.1:0-4596 GCA_964608495.1 uncultured Armatimonadia bacterium
AAGGGGGCGGCCGGGGGCCTGTTCCTGGCGGATGTGGCGGGGCGCAAGGGCCCCTCCCCGCAGTTGCTGGCAAACCCGGGATTCGAGGAGCTGTCGGAGGGCAAGCCCGACGGCTGGGATTTCGGGCCGGAGTGGACGGTGGACCGGGAGGCGCCGCGTTCGGGGAAGACGTGCATGAAGGTGGACGTCCGGGATGCGGAGCGCGGGTCATCCAGCGCTTTGGCGGCCGTGGTGGAGGTGAAGCCGAACACGCCCTACCGTGTGGCGATGTGGATGCGGACGCGGGGGTGTGCGCCGGCGATGTACCTTCAGCAATTCGACGCCCGGGGCGAGGGGCGCGAGGGCCATCCGCAGATCGTGGTGAGCCACGCGAGGAAGGACTCGGACTGGTTCGAGCTGTCGGAGGAATTCGTGACCGCGCCCTTCTGCCGGCAGCTCCGAGTGCGGGCGAACCTGTGGCACGAGACGGGCCAGGCGTGGGTGGATGACGTGACGGTGACCTGTGTGGACGACGACTACGTGGCGGCGCAGAAGGCGGTGCGCGGGCAGGCTTCGGCGGTCGAGAAGGGCGCGACGGTGCGCGGCGAGGCGGAAGGCGTGGAGGTAAGGACCTCCTACAGGGCCGAGGCGGATCATATACGGGTCCACTGCGAGCTGCGGGACACGACGGGGCGGGATCGGGCTGTGTCGGTGGCCTTCCGGCTGCCCGTCGAGGCGTCGGGGTGGACGTGGTACGACGACATCCACAGCAGCGAGACGGTCGAGCCCGGACTGGTATATGGCGCGGGGCGAGCGCTGGGCGAGCGGCGAGTGATAGGCGTGTATCCCTTCGCGGCGCTGGGCGACGGGCAGACCGCGCTGGGGTTGGCCGTGCCCATGGACCAGCCGCGGGTCGTGCGGCTGTGCTACGACGACAGGCATGGGTACTACGCGACCTACGAGTTCGGGCTGGCGGAGGAGACGAGCAAGTTCCCGCGCGGGGCCTGGTTCGACGTGGTGCTGTACCGGGTCGAGCCGAAGTGGGGGTTCCGGTCGGCCGCGCAGCGATACTACGAGACCTTCCCGGGGTTCTTCGAGAAGCGCGTGGGTTACGAGGGGCCGGGCGGGTTCATGGTGGAGGAGGCGGTCTTCGACTCGCCGGAGTTCAACGTGCCGGAGTTCGCGATCCTGGACGGGCGCCGGCCGCTGGCCGACTACCGCCGCGAGGCGACGCGCGCTTTCTCTTACACGGAGTTTGCGGGATGGTGGGGGTGGGCGCTGGGGACGACGCCCGACAAGGCGCAGGCCCAGCCGAGCTACGACGAGACGTGGGCCCGCGTCGAGCGGATCGCCCGAGGTGAAGAGGGAACGGAGGACACGCGGAAGGTGGCGCAGTGCATCCTCAACTGCACGCCCTTCGACGGCGATGGGAAGCGACGGCTGCACGGGAACTACGTGGCGGAATGGGGCGGCTACAACTACGTGTGCAACCCGGACCCGGAGGTCGAGGGCGAGTGGGGCAAGGTGAACCGGTACACGCTCACGGAGGAGAGGGAAGTGTCGCGCGTGGCGAGTACGGGGCTGGACGGGATGTACTACGACTGCGCCTTCGTGTTCAACGTGGACAACTTCCGTCGCGAGCACTTCCGGTGGGCCGATAGCCCGCTGGCCTTCGACCACGAGACGGGCACGCCGTGCCTGCCGCTGGTGTTCTCAATCTACGAGTGCGCGAAGACGATCGCGGACGAGATGCACGAGCGCGGGAAGCTGGTGATGTCGAACTACAGCGTGTGCAGTCTGCCGACGGACATGTTCTCGATCCAGTTCATTGACGTGATCGGCAACGAGATGCTGGGGGCGTGGACGGAGGACCCGAAGTTCTCGCTGCAGAGGACCCTGGCGCGGCAGAAGACGGTGGCCATGACGTGGCAGGAGCAGAAGAAGGACTGGCCCACCGAGCGCGTGGAGGCCCAGATGAAGCAGGCGATGTCCTACGGGACCTTCTACTGGATCAGCACGATGGACAGGAAGGTCTACGAGCGGTGGACGCCGCTGACGCGACGGCTGGCGGCGGCCGGGTGGGAGCCGATCACCCACGCGCGGACGAGCGACCCCGCGGTGATGGTCGAGCGCTTCGGCCGGGCGCGGGACGGCGACCTGCACTTCACGCTGCGCAACGACACCTCGCAGGAGCGGGCGGCCGTGCTGCGTCTGGAGGCGGGGGAGCTGGGGCTGGACGAGGAGCCCGCGCGGGAAGTCTTCGTGATGCTCGACGCGCGACGGTGGGAAAAGATCGAGGCGCGGGCCGCGGGCGAGGCCTGGGAAGTGCCGGTGACGGTGCCGGCGAAGGACACGGTGGTGCTGCGCGTGGCCGACGAAGCGGGCCTGGCGCGGGACCAGCTCCACG
The DNA here is from genome assembly GCA_964608495.1 of uncultured Armatimonadia bacterium. GTDB lineage: Bacteria > Armatimonadota > Zipacnadia > Zipacnadales > FEN-943 > JAKORR01. The sequence goes on from CAZSOQ010000332.1 coordinate 2,387, forward strand.
ACGTGCCCATGCTGCTGACGCGGGCCGAGAACGAGCGGGCGGCCCTGGCGGAGGCGGGGGTCGAGGTGAAGACGCCGGACCTGGTGGCCGCGCGGCAGCAGGTCGAGCGAAGCAGCCAGGAGCTGGCGAAGGGCGCCCCGGACCGGTCGCGAGTAGCGGCCGAGCTGGCGACGCTGGCCGTGGAGCTCGAGGGTGTCCAGGTGGGGAAGGCCGAGGGGAGGCTGGCGGCCGTGGCGCGCAGGTTGGGCGAGCAGACAGGCGCCGCGAGGGAGCAGGCGGTCCTGGCGGCGAAGGCGCTGGGGCAAAGGCCGTAGCGCCCCCGCGGGCGAGCGGCCCGTGGCGCGAAGCGGGCTAGAGGCGGGGGCCCCCCGTGTCGCCGGCGATAGGTGGGGGCTCGGGCCGCAGGTCCGGTTGGGGCCCGGCGTCCTCGGCCCGCCGTCGGCGCCCCTTCAGCTCCTCGTCGAGCTTGTGGAGCAGCTCGCAGAGGTTGGCGACGGCCTCAAGCCTGTCGGGTAGGCTCTCCCACTGGGCCTGGAGGGCGTAGCCCTCGCGGAGCGCGCGGGCCAGAGCGTCAGTGTCCACGTTGCCGCCGATGCGTGCCAGGGCAAGAAGCGCGTGGGCGCGGACAAGCCACTCGCCGTCCTCGACGGCCGGCGCGAGCGCGGGCGCGGCGTCGGCGTCGCCGACCTCGCCCAGGGCCCAGGCGGCGCAGGCGCGGACGTCGGGGTGCGGGTCGGCGAGGGCCGCGAAGAGATGGGGAAGCGCCCCCGGGATGCGCTGGCGGCCGATGCGGATGAGGGACAGGGCCCGCTGGGCGACGTCATCGACCCTGAGCTGCGGGGACAGGGCATCCTCACGGCGAGCCGCCACGCTGGACGGGCGCACGAGCATCGGCTGCGGCTGGCCCGTGTCTAGAGGGGCCGGCTCGGCGCCGGGCGACACGCCTATGCCCAGGGCTACGAACAGCATCAGGATCGGCGTGAGCACGACCAGCAGCGCCCGCTTGAGGCCCAGCCACACTCGCCGCAGGACACCGCCCGTCTGTCCAGACTTCCCCTGGTCGCTCATGACGCTGTCTGCCCCCCGGTTCTAACCCACGATCATCACCTTGGCGACGGCGCCGCGCTGCTCGTCGGCCGTCGTGAAGGCCGCGGCGATCTCGGCCAGCGGGAAGCGGTGGGAGATGATCTCGCCGGCGCGGATGACGCCGCGGCGCAGCAGGTGGGCCGCCCGGTCGTAGTGCAGGCCGCACGGGTTGTGGTTGCTGCCGACGAGGCTGAGGTTGGCGAAGTGGAAGCGGTCTATCTCGAGGTCCAAGCGCGCCGGCCCCCATTCCATGCCAATGAGCGACAACGCCGCGCCGCGCTTGGCGCAGGAAGCGGCCAGGGGGATTCCCGAGGAGGGCGTGGTGGTGATGAGCACCGCGTCCACGCCCTCGGGCGCGAGGGCCCCGACCTCGGAGGCCACGTCGCCGGCGGCGTCAATCAGCGCGTCGGCCCCCCAGGCCTCCGCCAGTGCCCAGCGTTTCGCGCTCGAGCGCGGGTGGGCCACGTACACCTCGGCGCCCGCGGCCCTGGCAAGGGCCAGCGCCATCAGGCCGATGGGGCCCGCGCCCAGGAGCAGCACGCGATCCCCCAGGGCGACCCGGCCGTCGCGGACCATCTCGAGAGCCACCGTCAGCGGCTCGAGGAGCGCGCCCTGCTCGGGCGTGAGGCCGTCCAGGGGATACCAGAAGCGGGCGGGTGTGCACAGATGCTCCGCGAAGGCCCCGCCACCGGAGCCCTGGGGCGCCAGGCAGTACCTGGGCCGGCCACAGCGACACTGCGAGCACTCGCCGCAGGGGAGGCTGCCGTAGCCCGCCACGGCCCGGCCGGGCGCCAGGCCCTGCACGCCCTCGCCCACGGCCTCGACCACGCCCGCGAACTCGTGCCCTCGGCGGTGCCAGTCCTGCTCTATCTCGCGCCAGGCGGCGACGTCCGACCCGCAGATGCCCGAGGCCGTGATGCGCACGAGAACCTCGCCCGGGCCGGGAACGGGCCTGGGGACCTCGCGCAGCTCGACGCAGCCGGGGGTCTTGAAGAAGGCTACGAGCATCGTATCGGGCACGAACGGTCACCTCCGGACGACTGGGAAGGGGGACTGCTGTCCCCCTGTGCCCCCCTGCTGGGGGAACCCGTTCCCCCAGACCCCCGTCCACTCGCGACGAGCGT
>CAZSOQ010000333.1:0-4561 GCA_964608495.1 uncultured Armatimonadia bacterium
GCGCAGCTCCTCTCGCGATAGGCAGCGCCTCGCCACCTCGGGCTGCGGGACGCCGTACTCATCGCTGAACCACTGGGCCCGGTCGGCGTCCCTGTCGGTCAGGGGCAGGTCGCCGTCCTCCGGGCGCACCGACCGGATCGTCGCTGCCATCGCCTGCGCGACCTGCTCTAGCTGGTCGAAGTCCACGATGCTCAGGTCGTCGAAGAAGCAGTGCCCGGCGAAGGGCATCCGCCAGAACCGCACCGCCGGCATGAACTGCGCCAGGTAGAAGGTCTCGCTGTAGCTCGCCAGGGTCTCGCGCACGTCCACGATCAGTCCTCGTCCCCGCGCCTCCCCGGCGATGCGCCCGCACCACTCGGGGCAGTTCGAGAACCAGGCGCTAAGGGTGAGCTTCGCGCCCTGGGGGTCGCTGTCCACGGCCAGCACCCCGCGGGCGAGGATGTCCTCGTGGTGCCGCTCGAAGAAGGCCTTCGCGCCCCCGGCGGCCATGTGGGACTCATGCCCCTGCGTGGTCGCGAAGACCACTCGCAGCGGGCGCGGCAGGTCCCCCGCCAGCAGCTCCGTCACGCGCAGCATGACCGCCACGCCACAGCCGTTGTCCGTGATACCCAGCGCCTCGGGCAGGCTGTCGAAATGCCCCAGCACGTAGACGTCGTGGTCACCGTCGCCCAGGCTCCACAGGACGTTGGCCGCCGCGGTGCGGCCCGACTCGATCAGCGGCGTGTAGACGCCCGGGCCGGGCGCGACGTGACAGGCCGTGCGGGGACCGATGTGGGCCACGGGGAAGCGGACCTCCGCCGCCCAGGGACGCCACACGGGGTCGGTGGTGGGGTAGTCGGTGAACTGCTGGTCCGCGTAGGCCAGGATGACGGCCGCGGCGCCGGAGCGGGCGACGGCCAGGTAGCGCTCCCGGAAGGCCACGGTCTCCTGGCTGGGCGTGATGAGTATCTGGCCCTCGACGGGGCCGAGGCGCTCGAGGTCGAGGGAGTCAACGAAGCGGATCTCCCCCTTGACAGGCCAGTCGGCGGAGCCCATGGCGGGTAGGACGCGATGCTTACCGGCCGGTGAGGACAGGACGCTGTAGCGGGGCAGGGAGTAGTCGAGGGGGAAGGGCTCCTCGCGGGGCTCGAGGCCCAGGGCCTCGACCTGAGCCATGAGGAGCTTGCGGGCAGTCTCGGCCCCTCGCGACCCGAGGGATCGGGGCCCGTTGGCCACCAGGGCCTCCAGGAAGGCTCGCACGTCCAGCATCGGAGCTCACCTCTCGTGGCGGTGGGAGGACCGGGAATCCCATCGCACCGGTGCGGCAGGCGAGCGCAGGCCGTCCTCCCGCGCGCCACGCCTTCGACCCCCGGCGCCGGGGCGACCGGGCCGGGCCTAGGCCGTACCGGCCCAGGCTTGGCCCAGGCGCTCGAGGAGCGCCCGTGCGTCCTCGCAGTCCACGTCGCCATCGTGGTCAAGGTCAGCCGCTGCGTCGAGAGTGCCCTCGGCCGCGCGGAAGTCGCGCCAGGCGCGCTGGAAGGCCGCCAGGTCGTCCAGGCTGAGCTGCCCGTCGCCGTTGACATCGCCGCGCGGGTTGACTCGCTGCGTGTAGCCGGCGATGGCCGCGGCGCCCTCGCTGCAGTTCACCACCACCCGCATCTGGTAGTCCACGGGCCGGTCGCCATCGTTCTCGGGTGGAGTCCACGTCGCTTCTCTCTTCGTGGCGTCGTCGAAGCTCCCGACGATGTCCCCGTGGCTATCCCGCACGTCCTGCCACGCGTAGCTCAGCTCATGGTCCCTGGTATCCCTGGCGCCCACTGTGAGCGCCACCGGCCCGCCCGAGCAACCCGGGTTCGGATCGCCCGCCGCGCCACTGGTGATGGTGACCCGATCGGGCATCCTGGGGAGAAGCTGCTCCCGCACGACCTCATAGTAGGCGTCGTCAATCGGGAAGTTCCAGCCCCGGAACTTGTCCCGGAGATCGGTGCCCGCGGCCAGACTCAGCGCGCAGACGGTGAAGGTGTGCACCTTCCCGGCGTTGCGCACCTGGTCGAGGAAAGCCCAGGGCTGGTCGTAGGGGAGAAGCAGGTGGAAGAAGGTCTGGTACAAGTCCCAGCCGTACAGGTCGGCCAGGTGCAGGAAGATGCCGTCCATGATGTTGGGGTTCATCTGGGCGAAGGGGCAGCCGGCCGCCTCGTAGGCCCCCAGATCATCGAGGAAGCTTCGGAAGGACTCATGGTGCCACTGCACCGCCGCAAGCGTGTCGCCGGACAGACCGAAGCGCGCGGGGTCCGCGGTCAGATTGGCGGCCACGTACATCCCGCACAGAGTGGCCATCGGCTCGGGGTAGATCGGGTCGGGCCCGTATAGCTGGCTCCACTGGGTCGAGCAGCCGGTGAAGTTGTGGCCTATTTCGTGCCAGATCACCCCGAGGTGAGGCTGCCCATCGGGCTTCCTGATACAGTTGTTGTTGGGGAAGGGCTTGTTGAGGTTGATGCCGATCCTGACCGGGTTGCCCGAAAGGCCGCAAGGGGATGCCGGATCACTCTCGGCAACGTCCGTAACGATCATCTGGGGCGCTCCGAGGAAGGGCACGCCGCCTGTAAGCTCGCTCTCGACTACGTAGGCGGCGTCGGTCACCTTCAGCACCTCGTACCTACTCCACAGGTCCTCGAAGGACACGCCGGCCCACTCGCGCAGGAGGTAGTGCCACACGTAGATGCCGCGCAGGTCAAGGAACTCGAGGGGCACGGAATGGTGTAGCACGCGGACGGCGCAGGAGTTGCTCGAGACCACGCCGTTGACCGCGCAGCCAAGGTAGGGGAGGCGGCAGTCGTTCTGGGCGTGCAGCGCCGTGACCACTCCCTGGGCATTCACCGTGGCGTTGGCGTCGCCGCCCCAGAAGGACATGATCTTGCCCTCCAGGCCCATGGGGTCTCCGTTCTCGTCCCAGGCCAGGGGCGTCAACTGCCCTGTGGTCTGACCGTCCATCGCCAGCACGAGCAGTGGAGGAAAGAGGCACACGCGGGCGGGCTTCTTGGTCGCGTCGGGGGGCAAGGGCGTGACGTCCAGGGCGCCATGGCCCACGTTGGGCGCCCAGTCACCGCCGCTGCTGGATATCGTGCTTGCGCCGAAGTACAGCTCGTCGGGGTTGCCGATAGCCGCGAGGTGTATGGTCAGCGAGGCCGTGGCGCCGGAGACCTCGAAGGCAGTGACCGGTGGGGGCACGCCGCCCGCGATGACATCCACCACCGCGTGCCAGTCCGTATCGGAGTTCGTGTCGCAGTAGATGCGCAGGTTGAAGTCGGAGCCCACGTCGTTGAAGGGCTGACCGGTGGCCGCGTTCTCGTCGGCGTCCACTGGCCAGATGAAGGCCGTGTACCCGGGCGGGCCGGCGGGGATCGGCTGGCGGAGCGTCATGGTGAACTGCAGGTGCGCGGCATCCACCTGGTTGGCAGTCGCGGCCAGGATGTCCGCATAGCCCGGCGCCGCGGTGTCACTGGCGGGGTCGGTGATGGCGGCCGCCTGCGCGCACGGAGGGTAAAGCAGGACGAGCAGGCAGGCCGCAAGCGCAGGAACCGGGAGAGACGCGGGCCGGCGTGCCCCGGTCGCCCACAGAGCCGCGGTGGACCCCTTCGGCACGGCGATCCCCCCAACTGGGTCGCAGACGAGCAAGGCCTCGTCGGCCCAAGGCCCTCGGCACAGGCGGTGCGGGCGGGAGCTTCGACGCGAGTCGCGAAAGCACCTTCCCGCGAGTCAGGAGGTGAGGAACGACCTCCGCCGGGCCCCGGCTCGGAGGCTATGCGGCTGTGCGCACATGCATGTCTCAGTCACGGCTGCGCGCCCCGCCAGGCGCGCCAGCTTGCGGAAGACCGGGCTTGACGGGCGAAGACCCAGGCGCGTGGAGGTCATAGCCGCGCGACATGCCCCGGTCGTCCGTTGGTAGCCGACGGCTATTGCACATCGGGCGCTCGGCAGGCTTCGGCATGGGAACCGCCTCCCCACATGGCCCCAGGAAAGGAACCGCGCGCCGACCCACTCTCCCACCCCCTCACAGGGGCAGTACCGTCAGCCCTACCACGAGCGGCGCCGGCGGCTCTCAGTCCCCGGGCAGCTCCGCACGTGTCCTCACGAACTGCACTACGCCCCGCGCACGCTCCAAAGCGGCCTCGGCTTCCGCCACCGATGGCAACGGCCCCTCTGCATAGCGCGCGGCGACCGCGTATCCGGTCAGGGCCCTCAGCGCGTCCATCGGCGGCGCCGCGCCGCCGCCCTCGACGATGGCGCCAGCCAGGGCCTCAAGGTCGTGGGTGCGGGGGAGCCGGTCGGCCCCGAGCCAAAGCAAGTATGCTTTCAGCGCCTTCTCGGCGGCCTGCTGGGCGTGAAGGCACGCCGCGCCAGGCACCGGCGGAGGCCAGAGGCTACGCCTGGCCACGACGAGGTCGCTGCCCGCCAGGTCCAACCACACGCGCGCTGACTCCACGGCCTCGTCACGCCGCTCGTTCATACAGCCTCACGCCCCAGCGGTCGGCCTCGTAGGTGACGAAGCCCCGTATGCGTCTTGCCCGCGGCCAGTCGGCAG
>CAZSOQ010000334.1:0-4554 GCA_964608495.1 uncultured Armatimonadia bacterium
GCACCCCCTCCACCAGGAAGCTCTGTCGCCGCTTGGCTTGCCGACTTCGTCGGCTACGCCAAGCGGCTCCCTAGTGCCGGCCTGGGACAAGCACGAGGGTCGCCGGCATCAGCTGGCTCCTACGCGAAGGGCGCGCCGAGCCCCAGGCGGTCGGGCGGGGCCTCAGCATAGTCCACCGACCCGCGCGGCGCAAATCCACGCGCCCTCAGCCGCCCACCGGTTCCCAAGCCGGGTCGCGCCCTATTCCCCTCGGCCCGTGCCGGTGTTAGGCTGAGAGGCGCGGGGCGCGAGCCCGCCGCGCACCAGCGGACGCGGAGTGATGAGACCATGACCGTCTTTGCGATAGCTGTGCTGAGCGCCGCTCTCGCGGCGCCTCAACCCACAGGCGTGACGGAGACGACGCTGGACCTGGGCGACCTGCGCCTCGAGTGGCAGAACCATCGCGGGATGTCCTTCGCCTACCGAGGCGTGCGCGCCTTCGACCCCTATGGCGGCGAGTTCACCCTCCACGACAAGGCCTGGGCGAAGGCCTTCTACAGCTCGGGGCGCGAGAAGGCCCTGGCGACCCTGTCGGAGCGCGGCCAGGCCCGAGTCCTCGAGATCACCGACGACGCCGACCACTTCTCCTATCGAAAGACCGTCACCGTCGAGCCGGACGGTCGCATCATCGAGGAGTTCGAGTACGGCCAGAAGGACCTCGACGACGCGTCCCTGCAGTTGGGGTGGCAGCCCGTGGTGGCGTGGCTCGAGGGGGCGCGCTACCGCGTCGTGGCCGGCGGCAAGGAAGAGCGGGGCGAGATGACCCGGGGCTTCAGCGGCAAGAAGGTCCTCTGGAGCGGCATCAGCGAGGCGGAGTTCACATCCGTCTTCGGCACCTGGAAGGTGCGCACCTCGCATCCCATGATCCTCTACGACTACCGCGAGCGTAACACCTTCTGGCTCGGCTGGGACACGCCCCTGGACAAGGGCAAGCGGTACACCGAGCGCGTCGAGATCGGCTTCGAGCCCGGCTTCGTCGAGGCCAACGGGGTGCGGCTCTCGGACCTCACCTGGACGCGCGAGGTCACGGCGGGCTATTTCGCCCTCCAGGGCAACCTCGCGCGCCTCGAGGGCGGCCCGGACGTGGCAGCCCTGGTGGTGGCCCTCAAGCGCGACGACCAGCCCGTGGACAGCCGCCGGCGGGTCGTCCAGGTCGGGCCCAGGCCGGGCGCGTTCACTGTCGAGATGCCCCTGTCCGAGCCGGGCGAGTACGTGGCGGAGGCCCGGCTCCTGGGCGCGGCGGACAAGGAGATCCTCGCCCTGCCGACGCTGGCCGTCAGCGTCGAGAAGATCCTCAGCGCGGTGCCCGGCCTGTCCCTGTATACGGGCGAGAAGCAGGGCGAGATCATCGTGCGGCTGTCCGAGAGTGCTCCCTTCGCCGGGCGCGCTCTGGTGCTGCGCGGCGAGGGCCTGCCCCAGAGCCCCGTCCCGCTGACCGGCCGCGAGACCGTCGCCACCTTCGACACCGCGCCGCTGGCGGACGGACTGCACGTGGTGGATGTCGAGCTGCGCCAGGGCGACGACGTCATCGCCCGCGCCCGGACCCGCTTCGTCAAAGCCCCACCGGCGCCCAACGAGGTGAAGATAGACTACCGCACGCGCGGGCTCATCGTTGACGGCAAGCCCTTCTTCCCCTTCGGCTTCTACACCCACGGCGGGCGCTTCTACGAGGGCAAGTCCGCCGAGCTCCTGCCCGACCTCGAGTCGCCCAACAAGTTCAACATGATCTGCGTGTACCACCCCGGTCCGGCTGAGGTCGTGGAGCTCAGGCCGAAGATCCAGGAGTTCCTGGACAGGTGCGACGCCGTGGGCATGAAGAACCACTACGACCTCCGCCAGCTCTGCGACAACGAGGCGACGCCCGAGAACGAGGCCCAGATCCAGGACGAGATGCAGGCGCGTCGCGAGGCCCCCTCGCTGCTCTGCTGGTACCTGTCCGACGAGCCCGCCGGCCGGAATCTGCCCCCGGAGAGGTTCATCAACCGCTACGCGAAGCTGAAGGAATGGGACCCCTACCACCCGACGACCATGGTGTTCTGCGTGCCGCAGCGGGCGCGCGAGTACCTGGCGGGGCTTGACATCATGATGGTGGACCCCTACCCCATCCCCTCCGGATCGGTGACGCGCGTCGCCGAGGTGGTTGACCTCGTCCGACGCCACAGCCTGGACGAGGCGCCCCTGTGGTGCGTGCCCCAGGCCTTCGGCGGGGGCGAATGGTGGGCCCGCGAGCCTACCCCCGAAGAGGAACGCTGCATGACCTACCTCGCCATCGTGCACGGCGCCACCGGCATCCAGTACTTCATCCGCCGGCCCCCCTGGAACAACCCCTTCGTGCCCGCCCTCTGGGCCGAGATCCAGCGCATGGCCCAGGAGATCAAGGAGCTGACCCCTGCTCTGCTGTCCCAAGACGCCCGCCCGCAGGTAACGGTGGCGCGCCCGGGCGAGGAGGTGCACGCGGCCGCCTGGGCCTACCGCGGGCGCGCCTGTATCATCGCCGCCAACACGCAGGCCGACCCGGCCACGCTGACCCTCCGGTGCTCGGCGACGCCTGTGGCGGAGACCGCGCGCGTGCTCTGGGAGCAGCGCACCGTGCCCGTGAGCGACGACGGGACCATCACGGACGTCATCGAGGGCTTCGGCGTCAGGATCTACGAGTACGCCCTGGCCGACCAGCCCGACGTCGCTCTCCAGGGCAACCTCGTCAACAACGGCAGCTTCGAGGCCCAGACGAACGTGGGCTACCCGGACTACTACCACGTGGGCCAGGGCAGCCACCTCGGCGCCAGCTGGGGCACCGACCCTCTCGAAGCTCACCACGGCGAGCACTCTCTCTTCATCCGCTGCCCCGCCGACGACCAGGGCCCCTCGGTCGTGACCTACCCGATGACCCTGAAGCCCGGCAAGTACGAGACGAGCGTGTGGCTCAAGGCCGACCGTCCGGGGATCCAGGGCCGGCTGCAGGTGTCGGGCTTCAAGGTCGCGCCCGCGGCGGCCGCCGACCTTGGCCGCGACTGGAGCCAGGCCCGCCTGCAGTTCGAGGTGCCGGAGAACACGCGCTGGGTGCACGTCTCGCTTTCGGCGGCCACGCGGGGCACGCTGTGGGCCGACGAGCTGATGGTGCGGTCGCTGGAGCCGACGGACTAGGGCCGCCGCCGACTGCCGGGAGGCCCCCTATGCCGGAGATGACGACCAGGCAGCGGATACGGCGCGCCCTCGTGGGCGAGCTCCCCGACCGCGTCCCCCTCACCGAGACCAGCATCTGGCCCGAGACCGTCGCCCGCTGGCGGCAGGAGGGACTGCCCGAGGACGCCGACCCCGTGGACTGGCTCGGGCTGGACCGCATCCACGTCTGTGTGCTCGACTGCTCCCTGCGGCTGCCCAGGGAAGACCTGGCCGAGGACGAGGAGACCCGGACCATCCGGGACGCCGACGGCGTGACCACTCGCCAGTTCAAGCACCGCTACGCCGTCCCCCAGGCCCTGGATCACCTCATCAAGACCCCCGACGACTGGCTCCGCCTGCGCGACCGGCTAACGGTCACCGCGCAGCGGATCCCCCCCGACTACCCGGAGCTGGTCGCCCGGTCCGTGCACGAAGATTTCTGGCTCGCCATCAAGCCGCGCGAGCCCCTGTGGTGGGTGCTCATGACGATGGGCTTCGAGGGCGGGCTGGCCATGCTCATGGACCACCCCGACGTGGTGGAGGAGATGGTCGCAACCCAGACCCGCCTCAATCTGGGCCTCCTGGACCTGGCGGTCAAGCTGGCCAGACCCGACGCCCTGTGGCATTTTGCTGATCTTTGCTACAAAAACGGTATGCTGTTCTCCCCAGCTCTCTACCGCGACCTCGTCCTCCCCCACGTCAAGACCATCACCGCGGCCTGCTGGGAGCGCGGCATCATCCCCATGTACCACTGCGACGGCCGCGTCGGCGAGCTCCTGCCTCTGCTCGTCGAGGCGGGGTACGCCTGCATCCAGCCCCTTGAGGCGCGGGCCGGCAACGACGTGCGCGAGCTCAAGCCCCTCTACGGCCGGCGCATCACCCTCTTCGGCAACATCAGCGTCGAGCGGCTCAGCGGCACGCCCGACGAGGCCGAGGACGAGGTGCGGGCGAAGCTCTCGGCCGCGGTCCCCGGCGGCCGGTACATCTTCCACTCGGACCACTCCCTGCCGCCCACGGTGTCCCTGGCCGGCTACCAGCGTGCCCTCGCCATCGCCCGGGAGATCGGGCGCTACGAGTAGAGGCCGCCTTGCTTGGGCCGCGCGGCCCCGTGGGACGCCGGGTGGGGTCTCTCCCCCGTGGGAGGGCTGGCGCGGTTTCTGCGCCAGCGCGACTGCAGCCTCTGCCGCACGAGTCGGACCGCCGTCGCCGAGCTCCCAGAACCGGGTGGCTCGCCTCCCACAGGGCCCGAGGCCAGGCCAAGGCCCGGCCCGGTGCGCCTGCCGTAGTCGCGGGCTTCAGCCTGCGGAGGTGGCCGCGCGGTGGTCCCTACAGGCCGGGGCCTTCCCGGCCTGT
>CAZSOQ010000335.1:0-4521 GCA_964608495.1 uncultured Armatimonadia bacterium
GTCACCATGATGCGCGCGGCGTTTCCTACAAGAGCCATCGGCACTCCGGCCAAGAAGATGAGCACTCTCGCCCAGATCGGTCCGCGCAGAAGGTAGGCCATGAGGGCCGCCAGACCACTCATCGCGATGCCGGACTTGAGCCCACTGCACGGGATGGCGACCTCGAAGCTGTAGTCGGGCAGTTGGATGGTGGTGCCCAACTGCTTGACGGGCAGGCCGGCGCCCGCGGCCAGCGACGCGGCGACGGTGCTGGCGCCGAGCTGCAGGGGCTGGGAGAACTGCAGCACCAGGAAGCGCTCCAGCGGAATGGCGAAGCACAGGTAGGCGATCGGGAACCAGAAGTGGCGCAAGGTCCGCCAGCCGGCGAGCCACCAGACGGCGCCGGCCACGACGCCGACGAAGGCGAAGGCGGACGGGAACCATACGTCCAGCTTGCGCGCGGCCAGGTGGATACCGGCCGAGCCCAGCAGCAGCAGCAGGCCGGGCCAGGTGGAGCCGCCGGGCCTCGGGCGCGAGCGCGCCAGCCTCCAGGCAAGGAAGGCGCTGATGGGCACGATCAGGAAGCCGTGGCTGTAGTACTCGCTGCGCGACCAGATCCCGACAGCCCAGGCCCAGGTGGGGCCGAAGGCCGCCGTCAGCAGGGCCAACAGCACGAACCCGCGAGCCCAGGCGCCACTGATTGCCTCAGGCTCCACCCCAGGCCCCTGAACATCCTGCGCCATTCAGCTCAGTACACTCCCCGGCGCCGACGCCTCGCCACGCGCTTGCTGCGCAGAGGCCATCGGAGCCGCAAGCTTCCGGTGTGGCGGAGATAGATCAGGGCGCCGAGCAAGGCGCCCGTGCCGGCGACGGCGAGGATGACCCACGGCCCGCCGCCCAGGTAGGCGATCTTCGCGACGATGTGGGAGACGTTGCGGCCCAGGGTCGTCAGGGCCAGCGACAGCCGCGCCGCGAAGGGCGCCGGAAGGCCCGTGCGGCCGGGCGGCAGGCTGTGTAGGGCCAGCCCACCGATGGTGCTGTTGGCCAGGGCCGCCAGGGCTATGGTCGCCAGCGCGCCGGCCGCAGTGTACACCGCCAGGGCCCGCGGGTTCCAGTTATGGCCCCTGCTCTTGTGCCGCACGCGCAGCGCGGCCGACCAGTCGGCATGGCAGTGGGGACACTCGGGAGCCGTGACGGCGATGGCGTGGCCGCAGTAGCACAGCCTGGTCTGCCGTCGCCCACACTGCGGGCAGCGGTCAGCGCCCTCGGCGAGCTCAGCGCCGCACCGGTAGCAGGTCCGCCGGTCCAGTTCCTCCGGCGGCTCCTGCTCCTCTTCAGTCCCTGTCTGGTCCTCGGACACTTCCCCTTCGGCCTCCCGGTCCTGTCAGCCCCGAGGCATGGTCGTCCGCTGGAACAGCACCCAGTTGCCGGGCAGCCGCTTGTACACTCTGAAGCCGTTGACCACCACGTCCTCCTGCAGGGCACGCATCCACATTGACGCCCAGGCCTCGGTCTTCTCCTCTTGCTGCGTCGCCCGCGAGAAGGAGGTCAACAGCAGCCACTTCACGGGGCCGATCTCCTTCTCGACCTTGGCCAGCTCGGCGGGCGACTTGGGCAACCACAGCGTCTTGCAGTCTCCATACCAGGATAGCGGCCACGGCACGTCGGTCGCCACCAGGCCGTCGGTCAACGAGGCCGCCTGCTGGGCCTGCATCCGGATCGTGTCGGCTCGGACGGCGGCGTCGGGCCGACCCGAGCCCAGGCGGCTCAGAGTCGGGAAGACGTGGATCAGGCCCAGCACCAGGATGCCCGTGATCATGTAGCGCCCTTTGGCCTTGTCGGGCAGCGACTGCGTGGCCCTCTCCAGCATAGTCACCAGGAAGGCCACGGCGATGAGGGTGGCGGGGGCGGCTATCGGCGCCGTCAGCCGCTGGGCGGGCAGCAGCATGAGCATCACTGCCACCGCCAGCACATAGGAGCCGTAGAGAACGTAGCGGGCCATCTCGAAGGAGCGGCGGCCCAGACCGACGACGATCGCCGCCACGAACAGAGCCCCCAGGTAGGCCCCCGGGGCTGAGATGGGCTGCGCGTACACGACGTCGAGCCCCGCCAGGGTCTTGGTCAGCACCTCGCGGGGGCTGGTCACGGCGAAGAGCAGCCAGCTCGGGTACTCGGTCGTGAAGGTACGGTACAGAGTGTTGCCCGGGTAGGTCTTCGAGTGCATCACGGACTCAAGCCAACGGAAGGAGAAGAAGGGATCGCCCACCACCAGCGTGTTGCGGACCATCCAGGGCAGTAGCACCACGAGGAAGGCGCCGGCACACGCCCCCAACATGCGGCCGCGCTGGTCGCGAGGAGTGACCAGGAAGACCGCCAGCGCGGCGGGGATGATGGCCGTGCCCCAGACGTACTTGGTCAGGCACAGCAGCCCGGCCAGGGCGCCCGTCGCCAGGGCCAGGAGCAGCGACTTGCGCTGCGCCTCAGCGAAGGCCGCCACCACGCCCATGAGCGCCAGCAACAGGAATCCCAGCATGGGCGCCTCGGTGCCGCCGGCGGCGTTCATCAGCATGTTCAGGTTCATGACGTACAGCACCGCCGCCAAGCACCCCACGCGCGGGCTGAACCAGGCCCAGCCCAGGCCCAGCATCAGCAGGCCGCCCAGGAAGAGCCACGCGCCACACGCCAGCGGAATCGCCCGCTCATAGGGCAGAAGACGCACCCACAGGCTCTCCCAGAGAGGATGCAGGGGCGCGTAGATCAGGTCCGGGTGACTGTCTGGGCGGGGTACCCTCGCCAGGCTGAGGGGCTTGAGCAGCGGCGTCGTGAAGTGCCCGGTGCGCGCCAGGTCGCGGGCGATGGCCGCGCACTCGATGGCGTTGACGTCCTGGATCCCGGAGGTCTGCCCCCTGACGAACAGGAGGTACACGAAGATCAGGCCGAAGCCGACAACTATCCCGATGCCCACATAGGTGAGGAGCTGCTGCTGCTGCCCGACTCTTGGCATGTCAACGTCTCCCCGGGGCTTGCTGGCCGGTCGCCTCGGATACCAGCACCTGGTCAAACCCGCCCGTGGCTTCGGGCACCAGCACCCTCGGTGCGCCCGACCACCCGAGCCACCCCAGGTGCCTGGCATCCGCGATCGCGAACCGAGGGAACCACTTCCCGACGCCGTCGCGACGACTTGGGGGCTATACTACAGGACAGGGACCGGTGAATCAACACACTCCCGGGCGATAGCGACCCAGCGCCTCCCAAATGCCAACATAGGACATCATTAGGCACAGATGTTGTCACTGTCGGGCCCACCGGGCTGAGTTCCGCCGTCACCTCGGCTCACGCGTCCCTCTCGTACGACTCACCTCGGTCAGCGGGCAGGTCCGGCCATCCGGGGACGCCGATCCAGAGGCCCTGGGCCGGATCCCACGTGGCCTCCAGCCCCAGCCGTCCTGCTGCCGAAGGCACGGGCTCCCATTCGCCGGCGTCGCGGAGCCTCACCGTCTCTCCCGGCTCCCCAAGGGCGGCCTCGGGCAGCGCCACGCCTCGGGTCGCCAGTACGCGCTCGAGCCACCCTACGCCCAGGAGGTGGTGCTCCAGGCACACGGTGGGCGTGTCCACAAGCGTGTCGCACCCGTAGACGCGGGCATGGGCGACGGTGTGGACCGGGGTGCTGACGGCCAGACCATCCGCGAACTGCGCCACGAGGAAGGCGTAAATCCCGGGCCGAGGCGCGTCCAGCCTGGCCGTGATCTGACCCGTCTCCCCCATCGCGCAGGACACCGAGTCCCATAGCAGTCGGACCCAGTCGCGCCGGAGGGGCGCGCGGTACAGGCTGACGGCCACGGGCAGCCGCTCGCCGGCGACCGCCCCGCGCAGGGACAGCCCGCCCCCGGCGTGAGAGACGAAGCGGCAGGTCAGCGAGGGCTGGACGGCGGGCGCCAGGCCCGCCTTCGCCCGCAGCCATCGCCAGAGCGCCTGGCGCGCCGTGTCGTCTACCTTGTGGTCCAGGTTCGGCCGAAGGAGCAGGTCCACTGGGCCCCCCACGTCGTGGTAGGTGCGCAGGAAGGTCGGCAGCCAGTAGCAGCCGTCGCGCGTGCCCGTCACCATAAACAGAGGGCAGCGGATTCGCCCCACATACCGCGCGGGGTCCAGCTCCCGGCCCCACCGGGCGGCCTCCTCGCGAGGCATCGCGGCCAGGTGGTCCACCCAGGTCGAGCCCTCGGTGACGTGACCCGCGCCGAAAAGGTCCACGGCCCCGGCGACGCGGTCGTCGAGGCTCGACACCAGCAGCGTGAGCACCCCGCCCCAGGATATGCCGTACAGGTGCAGGCGCTTGGGGTCCACCTCCGGCCTTCCGGCCAGCACCGTCAGCCCCCGCATTACCGCCCGCACGGAGTTCACCAGGTAGTTGGCTTCCAGGTCCGCCGTGGCGAAGATGCTCCGGACGGTCATGTCCGGCCCGGTGGAACGCGACCGCGAGCGGCCCGGCCCCTTCCCCGGCAGGTCAATCGCCAGGGTCGCAAAGCCCTGTCGCGCTCCCTCCAC
>CAZSOQ010000336.1:0-4490 GCA_964608495.1 uncultured Armatimonadia bacterium
GCCACAAGCCGGTGCAGCTCATCATGGAAGATCTCGGCGAGGTCTATCAGGGCGCACAGCGCGGCCTTGAGAGAATCCTCGGTCATTCCACACTCCGTCGAGAACATCTGGGCGATTCGTACCTCGCCCTCGTCCGCGTGCCACTCGAAGTGGCCGCCAAGGACCACGCTGGCGTTGAGCTCCATCAGGCGGCGCATGATGGTGGCCGCCTTCGGATGGTCGCGGGGCACCTCCAGGTACTTGGTGACGCCCAGGTACACCAGGGCCTCTTCCTGGGAGACGGCCAGCGCGACATCGTAGTGGGCCTTCCCGCCGCGCAGGCCTAGCAGGATCCGCTCCTTCTCGTCATCCACGAGGTACCCCAGCTTCAGGCCCTCCACCAACAGGCAGAGCTCGTGAAGGCCGGGGGGCTCGGCTGCCCGGGGCAGCTCGGGTTGTGGTTCGGACATGGACCGGTCACTTCCTGGGCCGGGGCCCCCGCCCCTGGCCGCGAACGGGCGCGTGTCAGAACTCGACCATGTCTTGCAGCTCTCGATGGTACCTTTCAGCGACGCCCAGCAGCCAGGATATGGTCCTGCCGACCGTATCGGAGCAGAGGCCGTCGGTGGTCCTGAGGGCCGTGATTATGTCAATGCGCTCCGAAGCGGAGCGCCAGCCGAAGTAGCCCAGCGGCAGTTCCCAGTTGATCTCCATGAGACGAAGCATGAGGTCGTCGGTGGCCGGATGGTCGCGGGAGACGCGCAGGTAGTTGGCGACCGTCACCAAGACGGTGGCCGCCCTGGGCATGGCGAGCACCTGCACCTCATAGGTGGCCTGCTCGCAGTCGAAGAAGGCGCGGAAGTGGTCGCCGGCGGGGTTGGCGAAGTACTTGACCTTGAGCTCGTCCAGGAGTCGGGCCACAGCCTGGCCGTCGGGGGCCTGCGTTTTTCGCTTTGGCGTGGAGCGCAGGTTGAACATGGGTCTGTCGCCTGCCGTCCGGCGCCGGGGGCCCGGCGGGGCCCCCGGTGTCAGGGCTCCAGTATGGCATGAAGCTCTATATAGTACTTGTCGGCGACGTCAAGGATGGCCGAGATGGCGGCGCCGAGGGCCTTCTGGCCCATACCGTTCTCGGTGGTGAAGGTGAAGGCCACGCGTACCTCGCCGTCGTTGGGGTTCCACTCGAACTTGCCCAGCAGCAGGTCCCAGTTGATCTCCATGAGGCGGGTCATGATGGCCTGGACGTTGGGGTGGTCGCGCGGCACCTGCAGGTAGCGGGCCAGACTGACGTACACGAAGGCGTGCTGCTGATCCACGAGGATGAACATGTCGTAGTCGGCCTTGTCGCACTCGAAGCTGAGCAGTATTGCCTTGCCCTGGCCGTCCACGAAGTACCGCAGGTCCATCCCGTCGAGGAACTTGCAGACCGCCTGCAGATCGGGCGGGCCCGGTGTTGCACTGCGCCCGCGGCCTAGTCCGAGCATAGCGTCACTTCCTGTCAAGACCGCCTTCGGCGGCCGGTGCCCTGGCCCCCTGCCATCGCCTTGGGGTTCGCCCTCGCGCGCCCGGCACCTCCGCGCCCGGCGGAGCCACCGCCAGGGGTGATCGCCAAGGGGCGCGTAGTGGCGGGGGACGCAGGCGGCGACGCGAAAGAGAGCCGCGCAGGCAAGAACCGCCTGCGCGGCTGCGAGGCACGCGCACCGAAGACACCTGCGCCTCCCCCGGACCGCCGCGGTGGCGGACGGACCGAGGGCCAAGCCGGCTCCCCGGGAGCCTGGGGGGTCTAGCCGATGAGCTGCCGCAGAGCGTTGTAGTGCTTGTCAGCGGACTGCACCAGGTAGTTGATGGACACGCCGAGGGCCTGAGTGCCCAAGCCGTTCTCGGTGGTGATCGCCTGGGAAAGCCGCACCTCACCGTCGTTGGAGTCCCACTCGACCTTGGCGATCGAGAGCTCCCAGTTGAGCTCCATCAGCCGTCGCATGATGTCGTTGAACCGGGGATGGCTCGCCGGCACCGAGAAGTACGCCCCCACCGCCAGGTAGACAATCGCCCGTTGCTGGTCCACGAGGATAAAGACCTCGTAGTTGGCGTTGTTGCCCTCGAAGGGCACCAGGATAGCGTTCTTGTCCTCGAAGACCTGGTACTTCAGCTTCAGCTCGTCGAGCATCTTGCGCACGTCTGCCAGACTGGGCGGCCCGGTCGTCCCGGACCCACGAGGTCTTCCGAACATGGTGTTGTTCCTCCTGGCGGCACGGGCCGCGCGTTCCTCGTTTGCTCGTTTCCCCTCGCCCTCGACGCGGCGTGGGCCGCGGGCGGCAGGTGAACTCGCGTGTGAATTCGCCCGCAAGACCTGGATGCCTCCTTCGCCCTGAGGATTCGTTTTTTCCTCGCAGAGGAGGCTATAATGGCCCGGTCAGCAGGCACCCAGACCGGCGGGAGGCGCGCCAATGACCCCTAAGGAGCGGTTTGTGGCCGCGGTGTCAGGCACGGGCCCGGACGCGGTCCCCTGCAGTCCCCTGATCCACTGCCGGTATGCCCACACGGTCCTGGGGGAAACGGACTGGCGGGCCGTGTACGAGGTGCACAGGCGAGTGGGGTCGGTGCACCATCGTGGGCCGATCGGGATAGGCATATCGTCCCAGATGCCGGCGGGGTACGAGAGCCGCAGCGAGGTGGTCAAGCGGGAGGGCACGAGGGTGGAGACGCGGAGCTGGCTCACGACGCCGCTGGGGACACTGACGGCCCTGGACGTGAGCGGCATGATCCCCGGCGACCCCATCACGGGCAAGCGCGTCGAGCCGATGGTGAACAGCCCCGAGGACTGGCGCGCGTATGCGGACTGGCTGGAGCAGCAGGCGGCGAGCGCTCGGGCGTGGACGGGCACGGCGCAGGAGGCCTACGAGGTCATGGGCGAGGAGGGGTCGGCGAGCTGTGGGCTGGGGTGCGTGTTCCAGGCGCTGGGCTCCGTGCGCGGGATGCAGGACCTGCTGTACGACCTGTACGACTGTCCCGACCTGCTGGAGGCGTGCGCCCAGCCCCTCATGCACATGGAACGGCTGTCGGCGGAGGCCTTCGCCGAGCTGCCCAACGAGGTGTGCTGGATTGACATCTGCTGGGCGACGGGGGCCGAGGTGAGCCTGCCCGACATGGAGCGGTGGGTGCTGCGAGGCGCGCGGGCCATGATCGAGGCCGTCCACGCCCGGCCTGGGCACTACGTGGGGTACTACACGCTCGGGCGGATCCGGCGGTACCTGCCGGCGCTGGTGGACAGTGGTGTGGACTTCATCGAGACCTTCGAGCCGAACCAGGGCGACATCAGCCTGGCGGAGGCGAGGAAGCTCTACGGCGACCGCCTGTGCCTGATGGGGAACTTCGACTGCACCGTGCTGGCGAGGGGGAGCCTGGAGGACGCGCGAGCCGAGGCGCGGCGGTGCCTGCGAGAGGGGATGGAGGGTGGCCGGTATGTGATGGTGACGGCGGACGAGGTGCCCGCGGACACGAAGTGGGACAACCTGCGGGCGATGGTCGAGGTGTGCGAAGAGGAGGGGAGGTACCGCTGAGGAGGCGGCGGGCGGCCTAACCGTTGGCGGAAGGGTAGAGGCCGGGGCCGTCCCGCAGGCGGTGACGCGGCTCGACGACCAGGCGCATGATGACCAGCAGGGCGATGACCTGGGCGACGACGCCCACGGCCAGCGCGGCGGTCGGTGAGGCGAGCTGGGCGATCAGCCCGACCGCGACGGGGCCGGCCACGCGGGCAGGGATCATGGAGGTGTCCACGACGGCGGCGTAGATGGCCTTGTCCTCCTCGGGGGCGGACTCGATCACGAGGTTGAGCGCGGCCATGAAGTCCGAGACGGGCACGGCTCCCTGCAGCACGAAGCCTGCAAAGGCGACGCCGGGGTGCGGAGCGAAGATGACGAGGAGGGTGCTGAGGGGGAGGATCAGCGCGGAGGCGACCATGGGGCTCTTGTGGCCGCGCCTGTCGCCCAGCCAGCCGAGGAGAGGGGCGGCGACGGAGCCACCGGCGGCACAGGCGAAGGTCAGCAGGCCGGCGGCCGAGTCGGGCAGGCCGAAGCGGGACAGGGTGAGGATCGTGGCGAAGATCAGCGGGGCGCGGGAGAGCTCGGCGCACCAGCGGGCCACGATGAGGGACCGCCAGGGCGAGCCGGGCCTGAAGAGGACGCGGAAGGCGCGGCCGACGCGGAGGGGAGGAAGGGGGTGGGCGAGAGGCGCCTCGACGACGGGAGCCCAGGCCAGGGCATTGAGGGCGACGAGGACGCCTGCCACGGCGAAGAGAAGGTGGAAGGGCGGGTGCCGGGGGTCCAGGGCCAGGACGGCGGCGGAGTAGAGGCCGCCCACGATGCTCATGCCCGAGAGGGTCAGGGTCATGAGGCCGAGGGCTCGACCGCGGCGAGAGGGCGGGAAGACACGGTTGAGCAGGTCGGGCCAGATGGGGGCGCCGAAGCCCAGGCACAAGGCCTGGGCGAGCGTGAGGACGAAGAAGAGGGCGATGG
>CAZSOQ010000337.1:0-4463 GCA_964608495.1 uncultured Armatimonadia bacterium
GGCGGCAGAGGCGGCGCGGGCAGGTACCCGCGCACGAATCCCGCCCGCGCCGCCTCTGCCGCCTGCGGGCCGGGATACTGCGCCACCAGCAGCCTGCGGCCTTCCGGGCCCCTGCCGTACCGCGCCAGCACCACGTTGGTCTCGGGGCCCAGGTTCAGCAGGTTCTCGTCGGTGAGGTAGTAGTGGTAGTTCAGCGAGGAGCGCAGGTGCAGGAACCGCACGGTCAGGGGGTCAAGGCCCTCGTTGGGCAGGGCGCCCAGCAGCGCCGGACGCGACCCCCACTGCTGCACCTCTGCCGCCAGCGCCTGCCCCAGCTCGAGCACCGCCGCGCGGCTGGCCGGCGTCTCGCGCTCGGCCGTCACCGCCACGAAGAATCGGCCCTTCCAGAAGCGCAGCAGCCCGGAGCTGTACTCCGAGTCCTGCCCGATCTCGGCGTGGGGGCCCATGCGCTCGAAGCTGAAGACCCCGAAGGCATCCTCGCTCGAGCCCATGTCGAAGAGGTCAATCACGATCGCGGGCTCGTCCGGGCTCACCAGGCGCCGCGCCAGCGCCCGCCGGAAGTCGTAGGCCAGGTAAACCTCCGCCGCACCGTCTATATACCCGTACAGGGTATCGCGGTCGTAGGTCTTGTCCTCGCCCGCCACCGTCCATCCCGCCGGCGCCCTCGGCAGCCGCGGGAAGACCCCGGGCTCCTCGGCGCCACACCCGCTCAGCAGCAGAAGCCAGCTCATGGCTATCACCATTGCGGCCACCGAGGGAGAAGGGGGGAGGGCACCAGCGCCACGAGTGTCCGCACGAGTTCCGAGGTACCGGCCAGCCTTCTCCCACACTCCGATAGCGTAACCAGTGCCGAGGGAAGCCGTCAACGCCCGGCCCCCTTCGCGGGTCCCTGGCCCGCGTCAAGTCCCGACCCGCCGCCCAGGGCGCCACGCCCGCGGGCCCTGGGTCGCCCCGCGACCTGAGGTCGCGTTGCGACCTGAGGCTGCTTCGCAGCCTTACGCGAATCTCACGAGGTGAAATCAATGGCACAAACCGGTGCGATGCAGTACGCGCTGTGGTCTCCCGACTCCTGGGTTTCGGTCTACAGCGTGGGCAAGGTGATCTCCGGCACGCGCGGCCTGGACGCCGCGGTCCGTTCGCGCCGCAGCATCGCCGGCCAGGAGAGCCTGGTCGGCGGGCTGATGGTGCCCCGCCTGAGCTTCTCCTACCTGCCCGAGCAGGCCGCGCTGCTCGCCAAGGTCAAGCGCTCGACCTACCCCGTCGGGCCCCTGCCCGAGACGGCGTTCGAGGCCGGCACCGAGGCCGAGGGGCTGCGCCTCATGGCCGCCCTGTGCAACCGCTGCCGCCTGGACCTGGCCGTGGACCAGGCCCTGCGCGTGGACCTGGACTTCTGGTCACCCCAGCCGCCCGTGGTCACCAGCGGCGACACGATGACCCCGCTGGTGGGCCAAACCTTCGAGTGGTACCGCGGCGTCGTTGCCACCGACGGGGCCAGCTACGCGGCTCGGCGCGTCCAGGTCACGCTGGACAACAACCTCATCGCCGTCGCCAGCCTGGACACCAGGTCCGCGGGCGAGCGCCGCTATCCCGACGAGCTGATCGAGGGCTACGAGGAGGTCACGATCGTCGCCGACTACCTCGCCGATCCGTCCCACGACCTGTCGGGCGACGAGCTGCCCACGGCGGACGTGCAGGCGCAGGTGGGCAACGGCACGGAGACCATCACGGTGCTGGCCGAGGACGCGGTGCCGGTGCGCTGGGAGCAGGGCTTCGAGATAGACGACCTGGTCCTGTGGCGCGTCGAGTACCGCCTGCCGGCCAACAGCGGCAAGCTGAGCCTGAGCATCGTCTAGCCGGGAACCGGCCTGGCGGCGTAGCGCGGCTCTGCAGCCCCGCCTCACGGCGAACCGGAGGTGGGGCGGTGGCTGCAGCCGTGCCCGGGCTTGCACCGGGCCGGGGGGCCTAGCTGTCCCAGCCCAGGGCGACGTCCCAGCTAGAGGTGCCGCGGTTGAACCAGTTCGCGTCGCTGTTGGGCCCGCGCCCCGTGAAGCCCGTGTAGATCTTCACGTGGCCGTCCACGAAGGCGCAGTTCACCGAGCGCGTCCCGAGGCTGGTGTTCCACAGGCCCTTGCGCTCGCCGTGCCAGTCGTACCATTCGTGGAACAGCACCTGCTCGGCGGGCGCGCAGAAGGCCCCGTCGGACACCGGGCCGCTCTTGTAGATCGCGCAGGCGTCAATGCAGTGCCGGAACCGGTAGCTGCGGTTGCCCGTCGGGTTCGACGCCGCGTTGTCGTCGGGGCAGAAGGTTATCTCGTTGTTCTTCATGTACGGGCTGGTCAGCGTCGCCCAGGTCTGGTACTCGAAAACGCCGCAGAAGGGCACGAAGGCGGCGTAGTTCCCGTAGGGCGCCCCGATGATCACCGCGTTCGGGTAGCACTCATCGTAGTCCTGCACGTACATCTGGATCGCCAGGGCGATCTGCTTGAGATTGCTCTGGCAGGTGGCCTGCCGCGCCTTCTCCCGCGCGCGGGCGAAGACGGGGAACAGGATAGCCGCAAGGATCGCGATGATGGCGATGACCACCAACAGCTCGATCAGGGTGAAGCCACGACGCTCCATGGAGGATCACCTCGACACGTAATGGGGGCGTGATCAGGAGCATACACGCCAAGACGCCGACCGCGCGCAGCGGCCGACGCCCATCTGGATTGCTAGGAACGCTTCGCCGACGGGCCAGGTTCCGTGGGCTTTGGGGCCCTGCAGTCGTCGCCGGGAGTTGACCTGCGGGGGCGGAAGTGCGGTGGTATGCACAGGCCGGGGGCTTCCCCGGCCTGCGGCTGTGGCCCTGGGGTGATCGGCACAGGCCGGGGGCTTCCCCGGCCTGCGAAGGTACCAGCGCGGTAGTCCGCGCAGCCCGGCCATCGGGCCCGGCCGGCCTCGCGACTCACCCTAGGGCTTCGCCAGCAGCCAGATCCAGCAGTTGTCCTTGTGGATCTCCGTCAGCTTCAGCCACTTGGCGTGCCCGTCGCAGTATGCGATGTTCGCGCCGTCGAAGTGGATTCCCTCGATCCACCCCGGCTCAGGCCACGGCGGCGTGAAGTAGTTCCCGTTCGGCTCGACCACCCAGTCGCCGTCGTTGTTCTCGCTGATCAGAATCGTCTCCGACGGCGCCTGGATCTCCGACAGCGCCACGCACCCGTACACCTCGCCTATGTATGCGTTGATCCCGTAGGGCCCCGTGGCCGCCGGCGGCGCCAGGCTCTTCTGCGACGGGCAGCCGTAGAGCTGCACGTTCTTCACGTACGGGTAGATGCGCTCCTTCCACGTCCCGTTCCACCAGTTGATCCCGCTGTAGGCGATGGGCGTCATCTCGTCGTAGTCCTGCGTGTACATCATCACGGCCATGCCGAGCTGCTTGAGGTTGCTCGTGCAGGACGCCTGCCGCGCCTTCTCGCGCGCCCGGGCGAAGACGGGGAACAGGATCGCGGCGAGGATGGCGATGATCGCGATGACCACCAGCAGCTCGATGAGGGTGAAGGCACCGCGCCTCATGCTGCATACCCTCCCTCGGTAGCGGATTGGGCCCTAGGTCGCACCGCAACCCGGGCCTTTGTACGACAGAGCCCACGGCAGGTCAAGGGGGAATCCCGGTTGCTCGCAGACGTCAGACCGATCGCCCTGGGGTCCGCACGCTTCCTCGTGCGAGCGCCCTGGGGCGTGATGCGCGGGTTCGTGCGGCGGCTGGCCGAGATCGAGGCCACCGAGATGGGGCAGAGGGCCCGCGAGGCCGCCGTCGAGGACGCCACGCGCGACCTGCTCGCGCGGGTGATCGTGGGCTGGGAAGGGCCGTGCGACGAGCAGGGCCGCCCGCTGCCCTGGCACGCCGACCGCCTGGACGAGCTCGAGCCGGCGGCGGTGGCGGAACTGGTGCGCAGGCTGGCCGAGCCGCCCGAGGAGTTGGGGACGGGAAAAGGGCCGAGTGGCTAGCCCTGGCGCGGGCGTATGCCCAGGGCCGGCCGGTGTCCGACGCCCCGCTGGGGCTGGTGCTGGACGTGCTGCTGACGCGGTACCCGGGCTACACGGCACGGGCGCTGATGGACGAGGAGTATCACATCGTGCAGGCGCTGTTGGATGTGGCCTGCGCGGCGAACGATGAGGCCGCAAAGCCCCTCTAGTCGCGGGCTTCAGCCCGCGGCGGCGCCCCGTGGTAGTCCCCTCCTGTGCCAGGCGTCGTGCGGTTTTCGCGCCAGGGCGACGGCCATGCACCCCGGCTATCCTCGACGATTCACGGAGACCAGATATGACCAAGGTCCCTCAGTACACCAGCCCCGTGGCCCAAGCCGCTTCCGGCCTCCTCGCCACGGCCCTGCGGGGCGTCGCGCCGCCCCCGTCGGCGGACGGCCGTCGGCAGGACTGGTCGCCGCTGCTCGCGGCCATCGCGCGAGCCCTGCGCGGCCCGGCGC
>CAZSOQ010000338.1:0-4399 GCA_964608495.1 uncultured Armatimonadia bacterium
CCATGGATACCCCGGGTTAAAGCTCCGCCTCGGTCCGCGCCACCAGCTCGTCCTGCAGCACCCGCGACAGGTTCACGAAGTAGTCGGAGTAGCCCGCCACGCGCACCAGCAGGTCGGCATGTTCCTCCGGGCGCTCCTGCGCGGCCCGCAGCGTGTCGGCGCCCACGACGTTGATCTGCACCTGGAAGCCCCCGCGCCGGAAGTAGGTCCGCACGAGCGCCGCCAGCTTCGCCCTGCGCTCCGGGGTCGCCAGCGTCGCCGGCGAGAACTTCAGGTTGAAGGCCACGCCTCCCAGCAGCGGCGTGTGGTCGAAGCTCGTGGCCGACAGCGCCGCGGCCGTGGGTCCGCTCTGGGCGCGCCCGGCCGCCGGGTCGGGTCCGGGACTGATGGCGACGCCGGCCACGCGCCCGTCGGGCGTCGCCCCGGTCTCCTCGCCAAGCCTGCCATGCATGACCCAGGCGAAGAGCCCGCCATGGAAGCCCGCCCCGAACACCGTGCGCCGGCGCCGCGTCGCCTCCACCGCGAAGTCAAGGATCTCCCGGGCGATGGTGTCCACGCGCTCGATGTTGTTGCCGTACTTGGCCGGTTCGTGCAGCAGCCGCTGCCGCCACTCCTCGGCGGCGCGGCCCTGGGCATCGCCCTCGCCCTCGAAGTTCGCCTCCAGCATCCCGTGCAACTCCTGCCAGGTCAGCTCGCCGTGCTCGAAGATGAAGTGCCGCACGGCCTCGAGGCTGTCCGAGGCCGTCGCCAGGCCCACGAAGCTGCACTCGATCCAGTTGTACCGCGCCCCGCCCCACTCCATGTCCAGCCCCCGTTCGAGGCAGTCGCCTACGAAGCACGACGCCAGGGGGAAGTTCCGGTGCGCCATGCAGGAGTAGCGCAGGTTGTTCTGGTGCGCCACGGCCTCCCTGATGGCCTCGGCCAGGCGCTGCTTGTAGGCGGCCATCAGCTCCTCGAAGCTCGCCGGGGCCGGCACCACGCCGCGGCCCCCGCCGGCGCCGCCCCCTGTCGCATAGTCGCGGATCAGCCCGAGCAGCAGGCCCGGCAGGTTGAAGTAGGGGCTGGCCACCCACACGTTGCTCTTGCCCGACGGCGTGATCTCCACGCAGGTCGAGTTCATGTAGTCGCAGGCATCCTCGGCCGGCAGGCCCAGCGACCGTAGCCCGGCCGTGATGGCCTCGTCGTTGAACAGCGCCGGCTGCGTCACCCCATCCGCCAGGATCTCCAGCGCCAGGTCCACCAGCTCCGGATCCGTGCCCTCGTGCACCCGCAGCCCCGTCGAGGGATAGGCCAGCCGCACGTGGTCCAGCGCGTACAGGCCCATCCACGTCAGCTCGTTGTCCACAGGGCTGCCGTCCGCGTACCGTCCCCCCAACAGCATCCCGATGGCCACTCCGCGCACGTGGTACCAGTTGAAGGAAACGAAGAAGTCGTCCAGCAGCTCCTGGGCCCGCGCCGGGGTGATCCGCCCGGCCTCCAGGTCCGCCCGCAGGTAGGGCAGCAACCAGCGGTCCAGGCTCCCGGGCGAGCTCAGCCCACAGCCCTCGACGTAGTGCAGGGCGAAGAGCAGGAAGTGGGCGGCCTGCAAGGCCTCGTGGAAGGTGCGCGCCGGATGCGCGGGCACGTGGCGGCACACGGCCGCGATTTCCCGTAGCTCCTCGGCGCGATCGGGGTCGTCGGTCTCGTCGGCCAGCCGCTCGGCCTCCTCGGCGTAGCGCTCGGCGAAGTCGCACAGGCCGTCCAGGGCCTCGCGCGCCGCACGATAGAAGGCCAGGCTCGGTGGCGTCTCGGGAGCCGAGCGGTCCAGCCGACCAGCCAGATCGTCAATCCGCGCCTGCAGCCCCCGGCAGCCCACCGCCAGCAGCGTCGCCAGGTCCGGCGCCATGTGCCCCGATTGGCCCCAGCCGGCCGGCTGGGCCGCCATGAATTGCTGCGCCCGGGCCAGCCGCTCGCGCTCCTCGTCGGTGGGCTCGCGAGAGGTCGGGCGTCCCACCAGCAGGTCGTCGGCGTCTATCACCACGTCCATGTTGCGCAGCACGTGCGCCGCCCGCAGACCCCGGCGCACTACCCACCACAGCTCCCCAGCCGTCTGCATCCACGACTCGCCGCCGTGCAGAGGTACGTCGAAGCTGGGATGGGGGCGTGGGGCGAGAGCCTTGTCCCGCAGCCTCTGAATCCGTGTGGTGGGCGACGTCCGCTCGCGCGGCGAGGCCTCAACCGTTGCCATGGCGTATGCACCTCGCGGGCAAGGGTAGACCAAAGGCGGGCGGGCAGTAAAGTAGGCCGCCCCCGCCTCTCCGGTGCAGACCGACGCGGCCTGCGGCCCCCCGAGCCATGCAGGAGCGCATGACCCGGCGGCGAATCACTGCTCTGCGCTCGCCTGGTTACCTCAGCCGCTGCGGGCGGCTCCAGCCTTCCGCGCCGCCCCACGCGCGGGAGCGGGGTGTCGAGTGGAAACAGGACGCCACGCACGACGCCAGGCCCGTCAACTCATCCGCGAGGGCCGCCCGGCGGAGGCCGCCCGCCTGCTTGCTCAGGTGCTTAGGGACCACCCGGAGGACACGCGTGCCCGCGACTACCTGGCGGCGGCCTACTACGACATGGGGGCCCATGACGAGTCCCTGGAGGCCCTGCGGCGCGTGGTCGAGGCCTGGCCCCACAAGGCCCGGTGCTGGCGCAACTACGCCATGCTCCTGCGCAAGGTGGGCCGACTGGAGGAGGCCCAGCAGGCTTGCGACCGGGCCCTGCGCCGCGACCCCGACTACCGCAAGGCCCAGCTAGAGCACCGCAAGATCCGGCGCCTGCTGCGCCTGCCCGTCTGCGAAGCCTGCGGGATGCCCATCGAGCCCGCCGACCTACGCTCCTGCGCCGGCTGCGGCTGGGATTACCACGACGACTGCTGGCTGGACGCACGCGGCTGTACCAACCCGGCCTGCCGCGGTGAGCAGCTTGTGATAACGCCCGGTGGCCCGTCCGCCCCGGGGCCAGTTCGGCGCGTGCCGGCGCGCTCCGGCTGCCTGCCGTGGTCGCTCCTCGCCTTCCTGGGGCTGGCGGTGGCGGTCGCCCTGCTCGCGCCGATCTAAGGGCCCGCCAGCCCCGCGGTCACCACCACCAGCGAGTGCGGCGGCACGGTCAGCGACACGACCCCCTCCTCGCTCATCCCCACCGGCCACTCCCGCGGCTCCACGCTCCGTGGATTGGCGTAGTCGTTCGCCGCCAGGAAGCTATCGGCCGTCAGAGCCACCGCTCGGGCCGGTCCCGCCAGCCTCGCGCCCCTGACCCTCACGCCGACCGGCCGCGCCGACGCGGTGTCGCGATTCACCACGAACACGGCCACCCGCCGACCCTCGAGGTCCAGCGTCGCGGACACGTCCAGCGCGGCGCTCCGGCCCACCTCGGCCAGGTCCACCTCCGGCCCCGAGTACTCCACCGGCAGGCCCACCGTCCCGCCCGCGTCCCGGAACACCTTCAGCGCCCAGTAGGACGGCGAGGGGGCGATGGACGTCTCGTTCACCCGGATCAGCCCCAGCACGTTCACCGTCTGGGTGACGCAGGCTATGGGCACCTTCGGCCCCAGGCGGTTGAGCGCATTGAAGACCCCGGCCGCGAAGAGGCCCTCCCGCAGGCAGTAGAAGCCCTTGTCGCCCGACAGATCGTCGCGCTCCTGGCGGGCAATGTTCCACTCGTCG
This sequence comes from uncultured Armatimonadia bacterium, assembly GCA_964608495.1. Taxonomy (GTDB): domain Bacteria; phylum Armatimonadota; class Zipacnadia; order Zipacnadales; family FEN-943; genus JAKORR01. Next base: position 3,690 of record CAZSOQ010000338.1, read on the forward strand.
AAGCACAGCGGCACGGCCAGGCCGCCCTTGGCCCGCCGCGCGATCTCCCAGGTCTCGCCCAGCATCCGCTCGACGCGCACGGCGGCGGCCAGGGCCCGCGCGTACTCCGCCAGGGCGTCAGCCTCCGCGTTGAGGCCCGTGTAGTGGTGCACCGACAGGTAGTCACTGTGCCGCCCGGCGACGCCCACGGCCAGGCGGTTCCATTCGCCCCAGCCGCCGCCCTCGACGCCCACCAGCACGAGCTTCAGGCCGGGGTCCATCGCCCGCATCGCCTCGGCCATCTCGACGGCCTTGATGCCGTAGGGCACGGCCGCCAGGTGGCCGTGCTGCCAGTTGCCGTACATCTCATTACCCAGGCCCCAGAGCGTCACACCGTAGGGCTCCGGGGGCCCGTTCGCCGCGCGCAACGCCCCCATCGGCGAATCCGCCGGCCCGTTGCAGTACTCCACCCACTCCGCTGCCTGCCGCGCGCTGCCCTCGCCCGCGTTGGCGCAGATGTACGGCTCCGTTCCCAGCAGCGCGCACAGCCGCAGGAACTCGTCGGTCCCGACGTCGTTCCACTCCCAGTGATTCCAGGCGCGATTCCACCGCGGCGGCCTCCTGTCCCGGTCCCCAAGCCCGTCGCGCCAGTCGTACTGGGACGCGAAGTTCCCCCCGGGCCAGCGTATCGCGGGCGGCCGGACGCCCTTCACCACCTCCAGCACGTCCGC
>CAZSOQ010000339.1:0-4366 GCA_964608495.1 uncultured Armatimonadia bacterium
CAGCTCGTGGAGGACTGCGGCGGGCCGCCCACTCCCGGGGTGGGGCTGGGCATCGGGCTCGAGCGCGTGCTGCTGGTGCGGGCGGAGCTGGGGCCCGCGGCGCAGCCGGCCGCGCGCGAGGGCGTCTTCGTGGTGGCGCTGGGGGATGAGACCTGGCTGCCGGCCTGCAAGCTGGCGGCCGAGCTGCGGGAGGCCGGCGTGCCGGCGGACGTGGACCAGCGGCGACGGTCGCTGCGGGCGCAGATGCGTCACGCGGACGCCGCGGGCTTCCGCTGGGCCGCCATCCTCGGCGAGGATGAGCTGGCCAGGGGCACCGTGGCTCTGCGCGACCTGGAGAGCGGCGAGCAGGAGGACGTGGCGCGCGACGCTCTCCCGGCGCGTTGTGGGGCGGAGACGGCGTAAGGGAGGGGGTAGCCATGTTCGGACGCTGCGCCAAGTGCGGCGGCGCGGAGATCGGCCCCGACGGTCGCTGTGCCCTGTGCGGCTTCCCGGCCGGACTCGCGAACCGCCTGATGGCCCGGATGTACGTGATCACCGGGGCACTGGCTTCCTCCGTGCTGATCTACGGCGTGCTCGCCTATTTCCTGACCGGGACTGGAGGCTTCGAGCCGCGCATGGCAACCCTGCCCCTGGCGGTCATCTACGCCTTTATCGCCGTGAGTGTCGTGGCGATAGCCATCGGTCTGGCCGTCGCGCGCCCGGGCAGCGGGCCGGGCGAGCCGGCGCGGCTGTTCCCCCGCATCATCATCGCGGCGGCGCTGTGCGAGGTGCCGGCCATGTTGGGCTTCGTGACCGCCGTGCTCACGGGGGGCGTGCAGTGGATGGCGGTGCTGCTGGGCATCGCGCTGGTGGGATTCCTGGGGATCGGCATGGAGATGCCCGTGTACGCCCAGCGGGTGAACGAGTATGTGGCGTCGCTGGGGGAGGACGAGGGGATGGAGGTCTAGAGGCCGGAGGTCGGAGCCGGCAGACGAGGCCGGAGGGCCGGTCGCCCCGGCGGAGACAGCGCACCAGGCTTCCCACATGGTGCACCCGCGTGGCCCTCGTGTAGGAGCCGGCTGTGCCGGCGACCTGGACTGGCATGCCCTATCGCCAGGAATCGCTGGCTCCTACGCAAGACCCGCCGCCCTGCGCCAGGCACGCCCCCTGGCGGTCGGGATGTCTGCCCTGCCCGCGCCTTGCCTGTGGCAGGTCGCTTCTCAGCCAACCGAACACGGCCAGGTTCCCCGCGGGGTTGCGCCGTGCGGCCTGGCGGAGATAAGCTTGCTGCACGCCCGGCAGGTCGCCTTTGCCGGGCGTGAGTTGTCCGAGCGGTGCTCGCCGCTCTTGCCGGGCCCGAGTAGCGCGGGCGACACACGCCGTGCTTGCGGGGCTTGAGACGCCGGAGTGGTGCGCGGCGCCCCTGCCCAGGAGGAGGCCCTCCCAATGGAACTGCCGATCGAGTTCATGAAACGCACGATGTACTGCGGCGACGTGCGCGAGGAGCACGTGGGGCAGGAGATCGTCCTCAACGGCTGGGTGCACCGCCGCCGCGACCATGGGGGTGTGATCTTCCTGGACTTGCGCGACCGCGCAGGGCTGGTGCAGGTGGTCTTGGCACCGAGCGACGCGCCGGACGCTCACGCCCTCGCGCAGCAGGTGCGGCCGGAGTACGTGCTGGCCGTGCGCGGCGACGTGACCCAACGCCCGGCAGGGACCGAGAACCCGGCGCTGGCCACGGGCGCGGTCGAGGTGCGCGCCCGCAGACTCGAGATCCTCAACGTCGCCGAGCCGCCACCCTTCGCCCTGGACGAGCCGGAGATCCAGACGGACGAGCTCGTGCGGATGAGGTATCGGTACCTGGACCTGCGGACGGAGCGCATGCAGCGCAACCTGTACCTGCGTCACCGGACCATCCAGGCCGTGCGGGACTTCATGGTGGCGGAAGGCTTCTGGGAAGTGCACACGCCGCTGCTGTTCAGGCCGACGCCCGAGGGCGCGCGGGATTATCTGGTGCCGAGCCGCGTGAACCCGGGGTGCTTCTACGCGCTGCCCCAGTCGCCACAGATCCTCAAGCAACTGCTGATGGTGGCGGGGGTAGACCGGTACTTCCAGCTAGCCCCGTGCCTGCGGGACGAGGACCTGAGGGCCGACCGGCAGCCGGAGCATCACCAGATAGACATCGAGATGAGCTTCGTGGACCGCGAAGACGTCTTCGATGTCACGGGCCGGCTGTACGCGCACATCTTCCGGGAGGTCATCGGGTACGAGCTCGCGCTGCCGCTGCCGCGGATGAGCCACGCCGAGGCCGTCGAGCGCTACGGCACCGACAAGCCGGATACCAGGTTCGGGATGGAGCTGAAGGACATCAGCGACCTGGCGGCGGGGAGCGAGTTCCAGGTATTCCGCGGCACGGTCGAGAGGGGCGGGCAGGTGAAGGGGATCGTGGCCCCGGGGTGCGCGGGGTACTCGCGGTCGGAGATAGACGAGCTGACGAGGTTCGCCAAGTCGCACAAAGCGGGCGGACTGGTGACGGTGGCGGTGCAGTCGGACGGGACGTACAAGTCGCCGAGCGCGAAGTACTTCACCGACGAGGAATTCGCGGCGATGGCCGAGCGGCTTGGGGCCGGCGCCGGGGACCTGATGCTGTTCGTGGCCGACGAGCCGGCCATCGTGGCGGAGGCGCTGGACTGGCTGCGGCGGGAGATGGGGCGACGGCTGGGGCTGATCCCGGAGGGCGTGTTCGCGCCGCTGTGGGTCGTGGACTTCCCGCTGTTCGCGTGGAACGAGGACGAGCAGCGGTGGGACGCGGAGCACCATCCCTTCTGCATGCCCCACCCGGAGGACGTGGGGTACCTGGACACGGACCCCGGGAAGGTGAGGGCGCTGGCCTACGACCTGGTGCTGAACGGCTGGGAGCTGGCGTCGGGGAGCATCAGGATTCACCGGCGGGACATCCAGGAGAAGGTCTTGGCTATCCTGGGCATCAGCCCCGAGGAGGCGGACCGGCGCTTCGGGTTCATGCTGCGGGCCTTCGAGTACGGCGCTCCGCCGCACGGTGGGGTCGCTCCGGGGCTGGACCGGACGGTGGCCCTGCTGGCCGGCGAGGAGAACATCCGGCAGGTGATAGCCTTCCCCAAGACGCAGACTGCGCAGTGCCTGATGAGCGGCGCGCCGTCGCCTGTGGACGAGCAGCAACTCCGAGACCTGCACGTGCGGCTGGACCTGCCGCCCGAGGCGCAGCTCTGACGCCCGCGGGCCGCGCGGACAGGCGACGGGCGCGCGAGAGGACCTCGCGCCCGGCAGGGAGGTGAGGTGGGGATGCGACCCGGCTCTCGAAGGGGGGCTGTGCTGGCGGCCTTGCTGCTAGTCGGCGGGGCGCCGGCCGGCTGGGCACCGGTCGCGTGCGCCCAGCCCCTGGCCGCGGCGGGCGGCCCGGTCGTCCGGCCCTCGAACGCGCTCCTGCGCGGTGACGTCAACCGGGACGGCGTGGTTGATCTGGGGGACCTCGCGCCCTTCCTGGAGGCGTGGCGGGGAGCCGCGGCCGGAGGGCTCTGGCCCCAAGCCGCCGACATGGACGGCGACGGCGAGGGGACCAACGCCGACGCCCGGCTGTTCGTCGAGGCTCTGGTGCGCGGGCCTCAGCCGGCCTACCGCCTGCACGGGCTCTGTCTCGGGCCCTACCTGTGGGGGCCCACCCGCGACGTACGGCCGCTCACCGAGGACTGGCTGCGGTGGCTGATCCGCACCCTTGCCCCCTACTGTCACTGGGTTCGCACCTTCGGAGCCACGGGCGGGCTTGAGTTGATCCCGGCGATGGCCCGGGAGCGCGGGCTGCAGGTCGCGGCCGGGTGCTGGCTGTCGGGCGACCCGGAGGAGGATGAACGGGAGTTCGGCGCCCTGATGGGGCTCGTGGATCAAGGGCTGGTGGACCTGGCCGTGGTCGGCGGGGAGACGCTCCTGCGCGGCGATCTGGAGCCCTCCGAGCTGATCGCCTTCCTGCGGCGGGCGGACGGGCACGGCGTGCCGGTGACCACGAACGAGACCTGGGACGTGCTTGTGGCCAATCCCGAGGTCATGGCCGAGTGCGATGTGCTCCTCGCGAACTTCTATCCCTTCTGGGAGGGCCTGCCCATCGAGCGGGCGGTCTGGGGGCTGAACGTGCGCTACGAGCAGCTCGCGGCGGTGGCGGGCGGGAAGGAGATCATCGTCGGCGAGACGGGGTGGCCCTCCGACGGCGGGGCCATCGGCCAAGCCGTGCCCAACGCGGCGAACGCGGCGTACTACGCGCTGAACGTGGTGTCGTGGGCGCGGGCGCGGGGGGTGAAGTGCTTCTGGTTCGAGGCCTTCGACGTATACTCCCTCGTGATCATGGTCGGGCTGTTCA
>CAZSOQ010000340.1:0-4343 GCA_964608495.1 uncultured Armatimonadia bacterium
GTCCGCCAAGGTCTGCTTGGCGCGGGGACCGTGGCCGTGAGTAGCCGCAGGCTTCAGCCTGCGGGGGTGGCTGGGCGGTGGTCTGGTCGGGGCTGCTGCGATGACCACACCACCACCGGCGCGGGCTAAAGCCCGCGCCTACGCTAGTCCGAGGTCTCGATGGCGGCCCAGGTTTCCTCGGTGCGGGTACGGTGGCCGGTGGTAGCCGCAGGCTTCAGCCTGCGGCTGTGGCTGCGGGGTGGTGTGGACAGGCCGGGGTCTTCCCCCGGGCTGCGGGGCTGGCAGGTGGTGGTCCCCACGTCTGCGACCTCGGTCGCCCCTTGACGAGGACCCTCTCGGCGGGCAGGGAACCTTCGCGGCATCCTCTCGCTGTTCGGGGAAGGAGGGGTAAGGCAATGCTTCTCGTTCACTCGCTTGCGCTGGCATCGGTGGTGTACGGCCAGCCCGGGGCCGTGGGGGTGGTCAACGGCACCTACGCGGCCAAGGCCGGCAGCCCCGAGGCTGGGAGCACGGAGCGGTTCTACTCGACGGTGACGAACGCTCTGAAGCTGGCAGGCGTGGAGTTCACGACGGTGGGGGACGAGGACGTGGCGGCCGGGAAGCTGGCGGGGGCGAAGGTGGCCCTGTTTGCCTACACGCCCGCGTGGGCTCCCGGTGAGGCCAAGGCGACGGTGGACTTCATCGGCTCGGGAGGGAAGGTGGTCGCCTTCTACACCGTGGCACCGGAGGTGAGGCAGGCGCTGGGGACGGACGTGGGGGCCTACACGACCTCCGAGGGGCGGGCGGCCTTCCATGAGGCGCGTCTTGCCAAGGGAGCGCCCGACCTGCTGGGCCTGCCCGCGAGCTTCGTCAACGGTAGCTGGAACATCCACGCCAGCAAGCCCGGCCGCGAGGACTGCCGCGTGGTCTACGAGTGGTACGACCAGGACGGGAAGCCCACCGGGCAGGCGGCCCTGCTGGTGTCGGACACGGGCGCCTATATGACCCACGTGCTGACGGATACCGACCTGGCGACGAAGGCGCGGATGCTCCTGGCGCTGCTGGGGCACTTCCTGCCGGACCTGTGGCCGCAGGCGGCCGAGCGGGCCGTCGCGCAGGCGTGGGACTTCGATGACTTCGGCAGCCTGGCGGAGCTGGAGGCGCTGGTGGCCAGGGCCGAGGAGCGCGGCCTCGCCAACGACCCCGGCCCGGCGCTGACCCGGGCGCGGGACCTGTGGTCGCGGATGCAGTCCGCGGTGAAGGCCGGCAAGTACCCCGAGGCGCTGGACCTGCTGGGCGCGCAGCGCGGGGCCGCCGCGGATGCCTACGCCCGCTGCCAGCCCTCGACGGATTCCGAGATGCGGGCCGTGTGGATTCACACGGCCTTCGGCGTGGGGGACTGGGGCTGGGAGAGGTCCATCCGCCACCTCAAGGAGATGGGGTTCAACGCTATCCTGCCGAACATGCTGTGGGGCGGCGTGGCCTACTACGACAGCGACGTGCTGCCGGTGCACGAATCCATCGCCGAGCGGGGGGACCAGGTGGCGGAGTGCGCCCTGTGGTGCCGGCGGTACGGCGTGGAGCTGCACGTGTGGAAGGTGAACTGGAACCTGAGCGGCCGGACGCCGCAGAGCTTCGTCGAGCAGTTGCGGGCCGAGGGCAGGCTGCAGCGAGACCCGGAGGGTAAGGAGGTGCTGTGGCTGTGCCCGTCCGACGACCGCAACTTCGAGCTGGAACGCGCCTCGATGGTGGAGCTGGCCGAGAAGTACGACATCGCCGGGATCCACTTCGACTACATCCGCTACCCCAGCATGCAGGGGTGCTACTGCGACCAGTGCCGGAGCAAGTTCGAGGAGCGGATAGGGGAGAAGGTTCAGACGTGGCCGAGCGACGTCATCAACGGCCCGCACGCGCAGGAGTGGCTGCAGTTCCGGCGGGACAACATTGACCGGCTGGTGGAGGCGGTGTCGCGGGACGCCCACCGCGCGCGGCCCGAGATCGAGGTGTCGGCGGCGGTCTTCGGCTATTGGGAGAGCTCGCGCGACAGCATCGGCCAGGACTGGGTGAAGTGGGTGCGCGAGGGGTGGCTGGACTTCGTGTGCCCGATGGACTACATCCCATCGAACTCCGCGCTGGCGTCGCTGGTGGCGAAGCAGGTGGAATGGGTGGGCGGCAGGATGCCGCTGTACATCGGGCTGGGCGAGTGGCGCCTGCGCGACTCGGCCCACCTGATCCACCAGATCAACCTGACGCGGGAGCTGGGGGCCGACGGGTTCGTGCTGTTCCACTACGACCACCCGGAGATCACTGACCGGCGTATGCCCGACCTGCGGCTGGGTAGCACGCGCGAGGACGCCGTGCCGCCGCACGACGGGCCGGCGGTGCAGTGGTCGCTGCCGGAGGGCCTGGCGGACGCGCCGGAGCATACGTACCTGGCTGAGAGCGACGTGCAGGTGGGCGTGAGCCTGGGGGCCGACGCGGCCCTCGCGGGCGCGGTCGAAATGCGCAGCCTCGACGGGCGGGTCCTGCGCAGCCTGGGCCGGCTAAGCCCTGGTGAGGAGCGCGAGCTGACGGTGAGGGCCCGGCACGACCCCTTCAGGCTTGCCGTGGTCGCCCGGCACGCCGAGGGGCGCCTGGCCTTCGACCGCCGCAGCCCCATCCTGTGGACGGTGTCTCCCGAGGAGCACGAGGCGCGGCAGGCCAAGAGCCGTCCGCCGGTGTTCGAGGGCCAGGGACTGCGGATCGGGGTGCTGGAGGGCGGGTATGGAGCCTCGAGCCTGCTGGCCGCCCTGGCGAGCAAGGAGGGCTACCAGGTCAAGCCGCTGTTTGCGCTCACGGACGAGATGCTGGCGCCCTGCCAGGTCCTGATCCTGCCGCAGCCCAGGAACCCGAGCGCCCTGGGGCCGGAGGCGGTGCTGGCCGTGCGCAAGTTCCTGATGCAGGGCGGGTTCGCGCTGGCGACGCACGACGCCGTGGGCTTCCGGCTGTGCCCGGTGCTCGTGCCCGAGGTGTGCGCGGGCGGGACGGAGCGGGTGGATGAGGCGCAATGGAAGCTGGCGCGGGAGCTGCCGGGCGAGACGGGGCTCGACGTGGGGCGGGCGTACACGCACACCTTCTACGACCACATCCTCGTGTCGGCCGGGCCGAACGGGGAAGTGGTGGCGACCGACCCGGCGGGGAGAGCGGTGGTGGTGGAAGGCTGGTTCGGCAAGGGGCGGTTCTGCGCGTGCGGGCTGGGGCTGGGGATCGGCGAGGAGAACGCCGACGTGGCCCTGAGCGGCCCGGAGCGAGGACTGCTCCTCGGGGTGCTGAGGGCCTTCGCGGAGTAGGGCCGGGGCGGGCGTGTCAGGCGTCACACCCCGAAGCGCAACTCGACGGCCAACAGGCGGCGGGCGTAGAGGTCTATCTCGACCGCCGTGCCGATTCTTCCCGCCTCGGTGTCCAGGCTCAGCAGAAGGGTCGCCTGGCGGGCCGTGTGGGAGACGGCCTCGATCTTGTCCAGGTGGACCGAGTCGGCCTCCGGGTCCGGCCAGAGCACAGCCACGGCGCCCAGGCCGTGCTTGGTCATCCGAAGGGTCTTGGGGTCGGCGGAGGGGGCCTCGTCGAGCCAGCGCGCCGTTTCGTAGTCCGAGGCGGGCCGGTAGGGCGGGCCGGGCGCGAGGAAGCTGACGTAGAGGCGGTCGTGATCCCGGAGGACGGCCGTGGCGCGCGGCGTGTCCTCGTTGTCCAAGACCTCGGCGCCGCGGATGTGGGAGGACGCGGACCGGACGGGCTTGAGGCGGAAGGTCTCGAACAGGGGGACGGCCGAGCGCAGTCTGGCCTGGGCGTCGCGCCACTGGCGTGCCCGCGACTGCCGCTCCAACAGGGCGTAGCCGACGCCGGCCCCCAAGACGAGGGCGAGCCCGAGGCCGAAGTGGATCAGCAGGTACCTGCGCACACCCGCGCGGGGCCTGAGGGTCTTCTGCCCCCTGGTGCGCGACTCCGCGCGGGCGCGTCCTGCCTCGTCAGCGGGTGCGGCGTCCATGGCAAGGTACCGTGTCCGGTCCGGGCTGCGGTGTCGAGGCGTCCCCACACTCCTGCGCCCTGGCCACTTGCCCCACTGGACACAGCCGGTTAGCAGGCACCCGCCCTAGGCCCGGGACCTGGAGTCCCTCCCGCCCACGCGCGCGCCCTGCCGGCGAGCCCACCTCGCTGCGCTGCCTCCCCTCTCGATGCCGGTGTATCACACTCACGCCCATGTTACCACGTCACGTGCCCTTCCCGCCACACCTGCAAGAGCCATGCCCGCCCGTCGTCAGGCAGGCCCGGACGCGCGGGGCGCCGGTGCGGCGGCCGGGCCTGCCTGACGACGGGCGGGCATGGCT
>CAZSOQ010000341.1:0-4331 GCA_964608495.1 uncultured Armatimonadia bacterium
GGATAAGAGACCGCGAAGCGGGCTCCGGGGGAGGGGACCTGCCGCGCCGGGCAGGTCCCCTCCCCCGTGCAGTTCCGCCGTTCAGAAGATCCAGAAGCGGTACACCGGCACGTGCCACAGGGCCGCGATCACGGTGTACAGCCCCGCCATGAGGAACTCACCGAGGATCAGCCCAAAGGCCGCCGGCAGCAGCCCCTGGTACAGCTTGTGCCCCCCGTACCTGAGCACCGCCGTCTTCCCTAGCCACCCGATCATGATCGGCATCCAGCAGGTGTTCATAGCCCAGTTCGCCGCGATGCTGTACCCGATGGGGTGGAAGGGGAACCACATGAACCTGAACCGCAGCAGTTGCAGCACGGCCGCGAAGGCCGCGCCGGCGGCTATCCCCCCGGCGGCGCCGAAGTGGAACCCCCACGGGCTCGCCAGCCAGGACGCCATCCGCTGCCATCCCTGCTTGCTCAGGCGGTTCACCGGCCCCATCTGCTCGATGCCCACCGAGTAGCCGTAGTGCAGGAAGGCCCACTCCGCCGCCAGGACCCCCAGCACCGTCGCCACGACCATCGCCACCAGCATCCGCTCCATCAGCCCGCGGCCGGCAGCAGGCGCCCCTCGGCCCTCGCCGCCCATCAGCTCCGTGATCTTCAGCGCCTCGAGCTGGTGGGGCATGGGCAGCCCGCGGTAGGCCCGGTTGTAGCCGAAGAAGTACGACAGGCCCACCATGTCCCCGCGCGAGAAGAACTGCGTGCCCACGAAGGCCAGCAGCACCCGGTCCGGCCCGGCGAAGTGCAGATCGTGCACCGGTGGCCCCAGCTCGGCCCTGATCTTGGTGATCGCCACCGCCAGCACGAGGTACAGCAGGAAGAACACCGTCGCCAGCAGGGCATTCATCCCCAGCCGCGTGGCGAAGGCGATGAGCAGCACGTGCCCCAGCACCAGCGTCCACGCCGCGGCCCGGTACTGCGCCGCCTCCGCCGCACCGAAGGGCACGGTGGGGCCGCCCCGGCTCGGCCCGGCACGTGGGCCGACAGGGCTCGGCCCGGGTCGCTCACCGCCGGGGCGCACCACGCGCCACACGGCCCCCAGATGCCCGCGCGCCGACCACAGGGCGAAGCCGACGATGGCCAGGTAGCCGCCGATGCCCTGCTCGACCACGTAGGGCAGCGTGCCCATGGACACGTCCCAGCCCATGCCCCCGCGCCAGCCGAAGAGCGCTCCCGTGACGAGCTGGGCCTTGAAGAAGATGTAGAAGAACCAGCACGAGAAGCTCAGGTCCACGGGCAGCAGGAAGGCCAGCCCTATCACGAAGGGGTACAGGCTCGTGGGGGTGAAGCCCATTACCCTCCAGGGGTAGTCGGGCAGGTACTGGGTGATGTTGCGCACCTTCACGTGGATGTAGGGCAGCCAGGGCTGCCAGACGTGCAGGCCGTTGATCAGGTTCAGGCCCGCCGCCAGCCCGAAGGCGATCCAGAAGACCCGCTTGCGCCAAAGCTCCCCGGTGGGGTCGGTCATCGCCAGCGGAAGCTGGATGATGGGGAAGGAGAGCTTCTCGTTCTGCGTCCACTGCCGGCGGATGATCACATCCGCGGCCAGGCACATGAGCTGGGTGACGATGAGGAACCCGGCCCACAGCAGCCCCGGCTTGAGCCAGGGCGCCACGGTCGCCCACTGGTAGACCGTGCCGCCGCCCTCGTAGAACCTTCGCACCGCGACCTCGTCGGTCACGGCCGTCCAGGGCGGGATGTAGGGCGACAGAATCTCGTCCCACTTGTTCGCCGGCGTCGCATAGCGCGACGGGCAGGTCAGGTGGGGGAGGAACACGCCCATGAAGTCGTGGCCGGCTATGCCCGACGACGCCGAGATCATCAGGTAGACCGCGAGCAGCTCCAGCCGCGAGAGGCTCACGCGCGGCGCCACGGCCCGCACCAGCCGGTTCACCAGCCCCACGACCAGAAGGATGAAGACGGCGTGGAAGAAGATCGAGATGTTCGTGGGGTCGCCCGAGTCGTAGACCTGCTCGGCGCCCGCCACCCAGAAGCACCCCAAAGGCACGGCGAGCGCTCCCAGAACGAGCGCCCGCAGTCGGAAGGACCCCTCGTCGGCGGCTTTCGCCTCAGCCATCGGCGCCCGGATTCGGCCCGGTCCCCACGACTCCTGCCCACCGCGCCGAAGGGTGAGCCGTGCCATCCGCGGCCGAGGCTGGCGCACGCCGGCGACGCCGCTGCGCGAACAATGGGGTCAGGGCCGGAGCCCCAGTCTGTTCCCGATCCCCGGGGTCTGCCACCACCGGCGTGGTGAGGCGTGCCCTCCGCGGCCGAGGCTGGGGGCACGCCGGCGACGCCGCTGCGCGAGTAATGGGGTCAGGGGCCCGTGGCCCCTGCGGGGTCTGGGGCCGAGCCCCAGGGTGTTTCCCCCTGCAGTTCCCCTTGCCCTTACGCCGCCTTCGTGTTATCACCAGGACGCACTCACGCCCGCTATCCGCCAAGGAACCACCCTCCCATGCGCGAGACTCGTGGCAGGCTCTTCGGGACCGACGGAGCGCGAGGTCTGGCCAACGCCGACCTCACCGCCGCGCTTGCCCTGAGGATCGGGCGGGCCTTCGGCGGCTGGATCGCGGCGCAAGAGCCCAGCGCCCAGGTCCTCCTGGCCCGGGACACGCGGGTCTCCGGCCCCATGCTGTCCGCCGCCGTCGCCGCGGGCCTGTGCAGCGCGGGCGTGCAGGTTGTGGACTGCGGCGTGCTGACGACCCCGGCCCTCTGCCTGCTCACGCGCGCCCAGGGCAGGGCGGGCGGCGTGGTGATCTCGGCCTCCCACAACCCGCCGGCCTTCAACGGCGTCAAGCTCGTGGGCCCCAGCGGCGACAAGCTCTCGGACGAGGCGGCCGTCGAGATCGAGGAGGCCGTGTTCGCCGAGGAGGACCTGGCCCCCACGCCCACAGGCTCGCGCGTCGGCGGCATCGAGCCCGCCGAGGGCGCCGAGGAGCAGTACCTCGACCTGCTGTTCAAGCATGACCCCCCAGCCGCGTCGCTGCAGGGCCTCCGAGTGCTCCTGGACTGCTGCTACGGGGCGGCCTACCGGCTGGCCCCCGAGGCCCTCGCTCGCGCCGGGGCTGAGGTGACGACCCTCAACGCCACGCCGGACGGCACGAAGATCAACGTGGATTGCGGCTCGCTGTACCCCGAGCAGTTGGCGGAGGCCGTGAGGGCGCAGGGCGCGGACCTCGGCGTGGCCTTCGACGGCGACGGCGACCGCGCCATGCTCGTGGACGCCGACGGGACCGTGCGCGACGGCGATTTCACCAAGCTCGTGCTGGCCCAGGACCTCCAGGAGCGCGGAGCTCTCGAGCCCCCGCTGGTGGTGGGTACCGTCATGAGCAACCTGGGCCTGGAGCTGGCCCTGCGGGAGCGCGGCATCGGCCTCCTGCGAGCCCCCGTGGGCGACCGCTACGTGGCCGACGAGATGCGCTCCAGCGGCGCCGTCCTCGGGGGCGAGCAGTCGGGGCATATCGTCTTCGGCCGCATGGGCGTGGGCGACGGCATCCTCACGGCCCTGCGCGTCTGCGAGGTTCTCGTCCGCACGGGCCGGACCTTCGCCGAGCTGTGCGCGTCGCTCAGGAAGGTGCCCCAGACGCTCATCAACGTCCCGGTGAAGGACAAGCACTCCTGGGAGCACAGCGAGCGCCTGCGCGAGGAGCTGGCGAAGTGGCAGGCGCGGCTCGCCGACCGCGGGCGCGTGCTGGTGCGCGCCTCGGGCACGGAGCCGCTGGTGCGCGTGATGGTCGAGGCCCTCGACCACGGGCTGGCGGTCCGGGCAGCGGAGGACCTGGGCGACATCATCGCCACCGAGTTCGGCTACGGCCAGCTCCTGTCCGAGCCGGAGGCCTGACCCGCGGGCCCTCCCCGCGGCCTCGTCCCGACCAGCCTTACCCCATACTCGCATACGGTACGGCTCGGTTCCCTCTTGCGGCAGGCCCGGCCCGGTTCCGTCTGTTGTGGGAGGGCTGGCGCGGGTGTTGCGCCAGCGCGACTGCAGCTTCCGCGTCACGAGTCCTTCCGTCCACGCCCATCCCCAGCGGATTCCTTCCCCCGTCGCCGAGCCGCACACTGCGCGGCTCGCCTCCCACTGTAGCCCGCGCCCCCGCCGAGACGCGCGCATTGCCCATTGCGCTCTGGCGGCCCCAAGGGTATACTATATAACCGAGCGCTATCTCGGAGGCGAGGCCCTGCCAGCGCGACGGGCGACAACATCAGCCGAGGAGGCATGCTCATGCGACGACTTGTGGGTTTCACGCTCATTGAGCTGCTAGTCGTGATCGCGATCATCGCGATTCTAGC
>CAZSOQ010000342.1:0-4331 GCA_964608495.1 uncultured Armatimonadia bacterium
CGCCAGGCCCACCGAGGCCATCACCACCCACGCCCCCAGCCTGCGCGCCCGCCTCGGCGCCGCGCCCACCACCATCGCCGCCAGCACCATCGGCGCCGCCAGCGCCCACGGCAGCAGCGCCCACGTGCCCGGTCCGCTGCGCAGCACGGGCATGAGCGCCGCGCCCGCCGTCGGCGTCACCTGCGCGAGCCAATAGGTCGTCCCCAGCAGATACCCCAGCGGCCGCAGGTCGCTGTTCACACCCCAGGGCTCGCGCAGCATCTCGCGGGCCTGCGCCAGATTCTGCGGCTCCAGCCAGTCCCAGGCGAAGGCCGCCAGGTAGGGCGAGTCCACCCCCCGCGCCGCCAGCCGCTCCTGCACGTCCTCGGCCGTCGTGGCCCACTCACGACCGGCGCCCGCTCGCTTCCCCAGCGGCAGCACCACCGTGAGCTCATCGCCCGCCAGCATCGGCGCCTCCGCCGCGCCCGCCGCGCCCAGGGCCGTGTGGTACAGGCACCGATCCAGCCGCGCCAGTAGGTCCGAGCGGTACGCCTGGCTGTAGGGCAGCGAGAAGGCCACCACGCCCCCTTCCCTCAGCGCCCGCTCGCACAGCCCGAACCACTCGCGCGTGAAGAAGCGGTTCAGCAGAGCCGTGGTCGGCGTGGGCAGCGCCACGATGATCGCGTCGTACCCGCCCTCGCCCTCTCTCAGCACCAGCTTGGGGTCCCGCGCCAGGCAGCGCACCCGCGGGTCCCCCAGCGCCCGCCGGTCCTGCTCGCTGGCCCACTGCCTGCCCAGCGCCAGGAACACCGGGTCGAACTCCACGTAGTCCACGTGCTCCGGCCCGTGCTTCAGCGCCTGCGCCACGCCCCCACTCACGCCGCCCCCTACGAGCATCACCCGCCTCGGCCGTTCCACCTGGAGCAAGGCGAAGTTCACCAGGGTCTCGTTGTGCGGCGTCGGCGGCGACGCTCCCGAGGGCAGGCCGTTCTCGAAGAAGTACGCCCCGCCGCCCTGCTGCTCGGCGATCATGACCAGCCCGAAGACCGACGCCCGCTCGGCCAGCACGCGCTGCTGCGGCCATCGCCACCGCTGTGACGGGGCGCTGAGCACCACCATGACGAGCCCGAGGACCACGGCCCCCACCGCTCCCGCGCGCCCCACCGCGGCCTTGGGCTCGGGCAGCACGAACCAGCCGGCCGCGACGCTCGCGGGCGCCAGCGCCGCCGCCACCCACAGCCCGTCGAACCACACCGTCGCCGCGAAGGCCAGCGCCAC
Organism: uncultured Armatimonadia bacterium; assembly: GCA_964608495.1. Lineage (GTDB taxonomy): Bacteria > Armatimonadota > Zipacnadia > Zipacnadales > FEN-943 > JAKORR01. The sequence continues at coordinate 1,258 of CAZSOQ010000342.1, forward strand.
GCCACCCACCAGATGCCCCAGCGCGTCAATCGCGTACGCCTTCCCGGCCCCCGCCGCCGGCCGCAGCATCCGCGCTCCCGTGACGAATTGCGCCCCGCAGCAGAAGGCCGGGAGGATCGTTGCCACGAAGGACACGCCCACGATGTGCAGGAGCCCCAGCGTCTCCCCGGGCTGCACCGCCAGCAGGCGCCCGAACAGGTACGCCAGCTTCCCGTGAGCCGCCAGGTGCCCCGCGATGGCGTTGGGGATGAGCGCCAGCAGGGGCCGCGACGCCCGCGCCGCCAGCACTCCCGTCGCCAGGGCCGGCGCCGTCGCCCAGGCTAGCTTCCACGCCCGCCGCGCCTGCGCTCGGGGGTTCGGCGCTCCCGCCTCGGCCCAGTGACTGCCTGCCGCCGCCCCCAGCAGCCACACGGCCAGCAGCAGTCCGATCACCAGCTCCGTGCCCGTCGCCACCACCAGGAGCTCGCGGAACAGCACCACCTGCGCCAGCCCGGCGGCCAGGCCCGTTACCAGAATGTAGATTCCCGCCGCCGTCGGGTTGATGAAGGGCCGCATTGCGCCTGAAGCTCCTGTGCGGCCGGGTTCGGCCCGGGCGCCGCGCGGTTCCATCGGGCCTCGCGCACCATACACCCCGGGGGTATCCCGCTCCGCGGGCCTCCCTTCCGCGCAGCCCATGCCCAAAGACAAAACGGCCGCACACCAGTTCGCGGGCGTGCGGCCCATACATTCCTCTAGGATTGGTGGACGGGAGGGGATTCGAACCCCCGGCCTCCGCCTTGCGAAAGCGGCGCTCTCCCGGCTGAGCTACCCGCCCACCTCGGGCAGCATTCTACCCGGCTGCGGCCCCGCCAGTCAAATCCCCACCTGCCTTCCCTCGTCCCTTACCTGAACCACAGCCCCGTGACCTTCCACTCATCGTCCAGCACCAACACCACCTTGGCCCTCCCCTTCTCGAAGCTCGCCCTCCACGTGTAGACCCCGTCCTTCTCGCCCAGGTACACCTCGCTCACCCACTGGCCCAGCTTGCGCTGCAGACCCTTCACCACGTCAAGGTAGGCCGCCTTGGTGAAGCCCCTCGTGAACATGATCGGCGCGAAATCCTGGCAGAAGCTCTCCGCGTCCGACGCGTTGTAGCCTTCCCTGACGTTGGCCAGGACGCGCAGGGCGTCCTCCGGCGCGGGAGTCGCCGATGGCCTGGCGCACCCCGCGAGCACCGCACCCAGCGACAGAACCACTCCCAGGCCGACCACCCAAGCCGTCCCGCTCTTCCGCACTGCCGCCACCTCCTTCTCCCCACCCGATCCTACCCGCCCGCTTCCCCGCCTCTGAAGGCAAAGGAGTGCAGTTCCCCGCTGTGTATCGTGAATCTCAGGCTCACCGGCTTCCCCGCCAGCGCCGCGAGGTCCCCCTCTCCCTGCCACTTCACCGTCGCCCTCAGCTCATCCCCCGCGAAGGGCTCCGAGCGCGCCAGGCACTCCTTCCCTACCGCGTCCAGGATCTCCACCACCACCTTCCCCCGCGCCTTCGTCGCCGCGTTCAGCTCCAGCCGATCGCCCGTGAACACGATCGGTATCGTCGTCAGTGTCCCACCCTCCGCGGGCCCGTCCACCGACACGAACCGGTCCAGCGGCCAGATCGCCAGCCCGATGCTGCTGCGAATCTTCTCCCGATCCGGGTGCTGCCAGTCGTACAGGACCGGCGTCCCGTGCGTGTACTGGCTGCCCTGGTAGTATAGCCACACCTCATCGCCGACCCGCAGGGCCGACGCGGCCGTGCAGAAGTACCCGGCGTCCCAATCCCCCACCTTCCCGCGCAGGATACACGGCTCGCGGAAGGGTCGCTCCCATTCCACCAGGTCCCGCGATACCGCAAGCTGAATCTCGCTCGGCCCCTCCTGGTTGCTCTTGTAGCGGTTCATGGCGTTGATCGTGAACACCCAGGGGAAGGCCAGCGTGCAACTCTCCTGGTGGTACGCGCCGATCCCGTAGAACTCCGTCCGTATCTGCAGTGGGTCGTCGGGCACGTCCAGGATCGGTCGCACCTCCTCGATCCGCGCGAAGGACCCCGCGTCGTCGCGCAGATCGGGCAGGAAGGCCGGCCTGGGCTTGCTCCACGTGACGAAGTCCGGGCTCGTAATCACGTAGAAGCAGCGCCGGTTGTGTCCCCGCACGTCCGTGCCGATCTTCGGGAAGGCGACGTACAGCTTGCGGTCCGCGTCCCAGTAACCCGTTATCACATCGGCGCCCGGGCATATCGGCTCCTGGCTGAAGTCCGTCCAGTACAGCCCGTCGGGCGACACCTTCGTGTGGTAGCCCTTGCGCCTGCAGTCCCAGCAGATCATCTTGTACCGCCGCGTGGGGTCCGGGTCGGCCGTGTCCTTGGTGACGCTCGCCAGGTGCGCGTCGCCCACCACGCAGTTGTGCGTCTCGACCTTCGGCGACTTGGCCGTGCCGACCAGGGGCTTCTCCCAGTGGATGCCGTCGCCGCTCACCGCGTAGAAGGTCGGCGCGCCGCACCCGAAGTAGCCCGGCGGCTCGGCCAGGTACCACATCTTGAAGATCTGCTCTTCCTCGTCGTAGATGACGCTGCCGTAGATCTCGAGCCGCCAGCCCTCCCAGGGCTTGTCCGCCGTGATCAACGGGCTTTCCGGGTGGGTCTTCGCCGGGTGAAGCGTGAAGGCCACCCCCGAAGAGGTCCGCACCAGCACCTTGTCCACGAAGAGCTGAGCCTTCCCGCCCACGTCGAAGGGGCTTGTGCCCGCCGCCGTCCAGGCCTGAGCTTCCGACATGATTGCGCCCTCCCTCGTGCCGAGCTGTATGGCCACACTGACAGCCACGACCAGCGCCGCCCGCAGCGCCGGTCCCCTGAACCGTGCCCTCGTCACAGCCTCACACCCCCCTTTCCACGATCCCGGCGCGAGGCGCCGGCCACCCGCCCGTATCGTCGGCCCCATGTCACCAGCCGTACTTCTCCGGCCCCCACGGCCGCCTCACCAGCTCCTGTCGCGCCAGCACCAGCGTCCCGTGAGGTACGTCCTCGTACAGAATCACGCCCGGCCCCACGCAGCTATACGC
>CAZSOQ010000343.1:0-4307 GCA_964608495.1 uncultured Armatimonadia bacterium
GGTGACCAGGCCCGCCCAGCGCGCCCACCAGTCCTCGGACGCCGCGAGGGCCTCGGCCCACCGGCAGGCCTCGTCCATCTCACCCAGGGCCTGCAGCGCCCGCACGAGCTCCTGCCTGCCGCTGCGGGCCAGCCGGTCCTCGCCCAACTCGTCGGCCAGGGCCAGGGCCTCCTCGAGGGCCTCACGGGCCTCGACCGGGCGGCCGAAGTCCAGCCAGGCGTGGCCGACCTGGATGAGGGCCGCAGCCCACTGGCGGCGGTCGTCGAGCTGCTCGGCCAGGGTGGCCCACTCGGTGGCGGCCTCGAGCAGCCGCGCGGCATCATAGCCGCGGCGGGTCGCGGCCGATCTGTCGCGGGCGGCCCCCAGCGCCGCCGTCGCCAGCGCGGAGCGGGCCTCCAGGAGTTCTTCCGTGGTCCGCGACAGCGCCTCCTCGACCTCCACGAGCCGCGCCCGCGCCCGGGCGACCTCCTCCCCCAGACCGTGCTCACGCCGCGAGGCCGCCTCGGGGTCGTCGGCCAGGAACCACTCGAGGGGCCTGCCGGTGGCCTGGGCGACCTGCTGGAGGCGGTCCAACTGGGCGAGGACGGTGCCGTTTACGTACTGGTAGACCAGCGCGCGAGACCAGCCGAGGGCCTGGGCGAAGATGGGTAGGGAGTCGAAACCCGCCTCGAGAATGGCGCGCTGGATGCGGCGTCCGAGTTCCTGGCGGCCCTGGTCGGTGGCGAGGTCCATGGGCGATAGTGCTCCGGGTTCTGTGTAGTGAGACTATACTATCTTCTGCTTAGACTGTCAAGAGCGGTGATTCGTTTCCCAGCCCTGGTATCCTGGAATCAACCCAGCTACCCCAAGGAGGTAGACCCATGATCGCGAGAATCGCAGGCATCAGTGTCGTCAGCCTCATGCTCCTCGGTCTTGCCGCCGTCGTCTCATCCGCCCAGGCGCTGGCCACCGACCAGGGCGCCACGCTCCTGGCCAGCGGTCCCGCAGCCCAGGACTGCTGGAACGCCGACGAGTCGGGCCCCACCAGTGTGGACCTCAAGAACCGCCACCGCTACCAGCGCCAGCACCAGTACAGGCATCAGTACCGCAAGGGTGACGGCCAGGCGGCGGGCAGCGAGGAGATCGGCACCCGGTTGCGCCAGCGCGACCAGCAGCGCGACCGGCAGCGAGATCGGCAGCGCGACCAGGAGCGCAGCCGCGACGGTTCCTGCCAGTAGGCCGCCCCAAGGACCTCCCCAAGGCGCAGCGGGCGAGGCCCCGACGGCCTCGCCCGCGTTCTCTTGCGCAGCATGCTGGCACGGCCTCTCCCGCCGCGGCGGGCGAGGGCGGGACGCCCATCAGAACCCCGTCTCGCTGGTGAAGCAGAACCCGTCAATCAGCAGCGGGGGCGTCCACACCGTCTCGTGCAGCTCCCCCTGGCGCCCCACGGCCGCCAGCCGGCTCAGGCCCTCCACGAACCTCTCCGTGAACCGCAGGTTGTGCACTCCCCTGACGATCTCCCCGTCCTCGATCAGGAAGGTCCCTTCGCGCGTCATCCCCGTGAGGATCATCTTCCGCGGGTGCGCGAAGTTGAGGTAATGGACCCTGCTCACCAGCAAACCGCGGTCCACCATCTCCACCAGGTCCTCCAGCGAGGACTCGCCCGGGCTCACCACGAGGTTCATGGGCACGGGTCCCCAGCGGCCCGGCGGGGGCGTGGCGTGCCCGGTCGTCGTCTGCGACGGGTCGCCCCTGCCGGCCGTATAGGTGTCGTAGACGAGCGCGCTCACCACACCGTTCTTCACCAGCTCAACGCGCTGAGTCGGCATGCCTTCGAAGTCGAAGGGTCTCACATGCGTCCGGGGATCCAGGCCGTCGTCGGTGAAGCCGAGACAGGCCGCACAGGCTTGCCGGCCGAGGGTGTCGCAGACGAAGGAGCGCTCCTCCTGATAGGCCAGGGCGTTGAAGCCCCAGGAGAACATGCCCAGCAGCTCGGCGGCGGCCACGGGCTCCAGCACGACAGGCATGGGCTTGGCCTCGACGTGCGCCGGATTGTGTCCCCGGAGGGCCTTCTGGGCGGCCCGCCGCGCCACGGCCTCGACGCGGGTGTCCGCCAGCGCCTGCCCGCCCGCCGCCGCGTAGCCGGCGCTGTCCTCGCCCTGCATCACGATGTGGAAATGGGTGCGCGTGAACTCGCGGGCCACGGCGACTCCCAGGGAGTTCGCGACCGCCAGGGTCTCGTCCTCGACCGTCAGGGCCCCGGCCGCGGTCAGCTCCTGCCTCCTCGCCTCGGCGAGGGCGGTGGCCACCAGCGCCGCGCGGCTCGCGGGCGTGGAGCGCACTACGTCCTGGGCGACGGTGGGCGGCGCCTCCGGCAGGGGCTGCGGATCAGGCAGGGATACGAAGTCCGGGAGCTCCTGAGCCACGCGCGCCAGCTCCGCTGCCTGGGCCGCGATGTGCCGCGCGTCGTCCGGGCCCTCGACGGTGCCGTGCGCGCAGCCGATGCGCTTGCCCATGACGGCCCTGACGGTGAGCGTCCGCGAGCGCTCGACCATGTTCTGGTGGATGGTGTTGTTCGCGAAGCGCGCCACGGCGGTCATGCCGTGGAAGCCCACGGCCTCGGCCTGATCTGCCGCGCAGCTCTCCACGGCGTCGTGAGCCAGCCGCAACAACTCGTGTGCCATCGCTGCTCAACTCCCGTGCTTGCTGAGGAATGCCCGGCCTGCCGCTCGGCCGTCAGCGGGCCACGCCCACGGTCACCTGACGGAACCGCGCCGGCGCCACGCCGTGGCCGACCTGCATTGTCTGCATGGGCTCGCCCTTGCCGCAGTTGGCCACTCCCCACACGCGCCACCCTTGCTCACCGCAGACGGCGTCACAGGAGCCCCAGAACTCGGGCGTGATGCCCTGGTAGGACGGGTTGCGCACCAGGCCCACCAGCTCCCCGCCCTTGATGCGGTAGCCTGCCTCGCACCCGAACTGGAAGTTCAGCCGCCGGTCGTCAATGCTCCACGACAGATTGCTGCACAGGAGCAGCCCGTCGTCCGTGTCGCGGATCAGGTCGGCCAGCGACCCGGCCGTCCCGGGCAGGAGGCTGATGTTGGTCATCCGGACGAGGGGTGCGCGGTTCCACCCGTCCGCCCTCATGCTCCCGTTGCTGCTCAGCCCGAGCGCCGGGGCGGTCTCGCGCGAGGTGAGGTAGCCCCGGAAGATGCCGGCCGTGACGATCTCGCTGCGCTGGGCCGGCACGCCCTCGTCATCATAGCCGAAGCTCCCCAGGGCGCCGGGAAGCGTGGCGTCCGCCACGATGCTCACCGCCTCCGACCCGTACCGGAAGGTCCCCAGCTTGTCGGGGGTGAGGAAGCTGCGCCCGGCGAAGCTCGCCTCGGTGCCGAGCACGCGGTCCAGCTCGATAGGATGACCGCAGCTCTCGTGTACCTGCAGGGCGAGCTGGCCCTCCGCCAGGATAAGGTCCATCTTGCCCTGCGGGCAGGGGTCGGCCTTGAGCAGCGCGACCGCCTCCTCCGCTATCTCCCGCGCGTGCTGCTCGAGGGCCAGCTCCTCGACGAGCTCCCAGCCGCGCGTGCCCGTCTGGCCGCCGTGGGAGGACGGGTAGCTTCGCCGCTGGGTGTCGCCGGGGCCCGCGGCCGTGGCCTCAATCCCCGCACCCGTCACGATCCGCTCCTGGCGCAGCCGCGCGCCCTCCGAGCCGGCGAACCACTTCTCCTCGCGCGAGGAAAAGACCGAGCCGCTGCGCACCACCACGCCCTGCACGGCCATCGCGGCGTCGCAGGCCATCAGCAGATCGATCTTCTCCGCCACCGGCACGTCGAAGGGGTCCTGGCGCGCCCAGTGGCCCACGTCGTCCACAGCCGGCTCGACGGGCGCCAGCTCCACGGGCTTGCCGGTCACGCGAGCGCTGGCGCGGGCGATCTCCACGGCCTCGCGCGCCACGTCGGCGACGCTGCGCTCGTCGGTTCCGGACGTCGAGGCGAAGCCCCAGGCTCCGTCGCAGACGACGCGCACGCCGACCCCGGCGCTCTCGCTACTGGAGAGACTGTCCACGCCGCCGTTCTTGACAACCACCCGCTGCTGGCGCTGGCGGACAGCACGGGCATCCGCGTAGGACGCCCCCGCCGATTCCGCTGCCGCGACGGCGAGCTCGGCAATCCTCTGCATCGGCAGATCCCCTCCTGCTGGGTTCCGCTGCAGGCCGCAGGGCCCCCGGGGGCGCGGGCTTGCGGTGCGCAGGGAATCATACCCCGCGCCCGGCGGCACCGCCAAGGCGGCGGGGGGGATGGCGAGGGAGAGATGGTGCGGTGCGGAGT
>CAZSOQ010000344.1:0-1878 GCA_964608495.1 uncultured Armatimonadia bacterium
TCATGATCCTGTGGAGCGCCGGTACGCACCTGCAGATGCCGGTATTGCCGCCGATCACGATGAGCATGGCGACGGAGCAGAAGAGGGGGCGCAGGCTGGGTCAGGTGGGGGCCGTGGGGCGCCTGGGTACCATCGCCGGGTGCCTCGTCGTCTGGGCTCTAGGGCAGCGGGTCGCCGCCAACTACGGCACGATCTTCATCATAGGCGGGCTCACGGCCCTCGGGGCCGCGGTGCTCGTGAGCCGGCTGCGGGGAGTGGGCGTCGAGAAGCCCCGGGCGAAGCTGCTGTTCCACAGGAGATACCGGCTGTACTACGCTCTCGAGCTGCTGCACGGCGCCCGCAAGCAGATCTTCATCACCTTCGGGCCGTGGGTTCTGGTGAAGATCTTCGGTGAGCCGCCGGCGACCTTCGCCAAGCTCTGGGTCGTGTCGGGAGTGGTGGGCCTCTTCTTCATCCCGGCGGTGGGGCAGTGGATAGACCGGCTGGGCGAGCGGGCCGTGCTCATGGCCGACGGCTGCCTGCTGATCTTCGTGTGTGCGGCCTACGGGTTCGCGGAGCGGATCTTCAAGAGGCGCACGACGGCTCTGCGGGTGCTCTACTGCGCCTACATGCTGGACCAGCTTCTCTTCAGCGTGGGGATGGCGCGGACGACGTACATCTCGAAGATCGCGGAATCCGCGGTGGAGGTAGGGCCCACGCTGTCGGTGGGCGTGACCATGAACCACGCCGTGTCCATGTCGGTGCCCACCTTTGGCGGTCTGGCCTGGGACAGGTACGGCTACAGCTACGTCTTCATCGCCGCGGCCTTTGTGGCCGTGAGCATCATCGTGTTCACCTCGATGCTGCGAGTGCCCAGGAGGCAGGAGCAGGGCGAGGAGCAGAGCGAGGAGCCGGCCGGCGAGACGGAGGAGGCCGGAGAGGGGGACTCAGGGGCATGACCTACGCCGAGGCCGTGGCGTACCTCGAAGCGCTAGTGGACCACGAGCGACTGGGCTTTCGCCGGCACATGGTCTGCGAGGTCAGCCTGGATACCATGCGCGCGCTGTCCGTGCTGCTGGGGGAGCCGCACGTGGGGCTGCGCTTCGCCCACATCGCGGGGAGCAAGGGCAAGGGATCGGTGGCCGCGATGCTGGAGGCCATCGCCCGCGCCGCCGGACACACCACGGGGCTTTACACATCGCCGCACCTGCTGTCACCGCGCGAGCGCATACGCATTGGGGGCAGGCCCATCCCGGAAGAGGAGCTGACGGGGCTGGTGGAGGCCGTGCGGCCGGCCATCGAGGAGGTGCGCGGGGGAGGGCAGCTCGACCCCTCGACCTTCTTCGAGGCCTACACGGCCATGGCGCTGCTGTGCTTCGCGCGTCACCGGGTGGAGCTGGTGGTGCTGGAGACGGGGCTGGGGGGGCGGCTGGACGCGACGAGCATCGTGGCCCCGTGCGCGTGTGCGATAACGACGATCTGCCGGGAGCACGCGGACATACTGGGCGAGAGGATCGAGCAGATCGCGGGCGAGAAGGCCGGGATCATCAAGCCCGGGGTGCCCGTGGTGGTGGGGGAGATGCCCGGGGAGGCGCTGCGAGTGATCGAGGCCAGGGCCCGGCAGGTGGGGGCGCCGTTGCGCAGGGCCCCAGAGGGCCGATGCGTCAGCGCGCCGGTGCAGGGACCGGACGACGATCCCGTGCCGCAGGTGATCGAGCTGGGGGAGCCGCCGGGGCGCCGGTACGAGCTGGCGCTGCTGGGCGAACACCAGGTGCGGAACGCCGCGCTGGCGGTGTTGTTGTGTCGCGGCTTCGCAGCGACCGCGGCCGAAGGGCCGAGAGCGGCCAAGGGCGTCGTGGTTCCGGCGTCCCTGGTGACGGAGGCCGACCGGGGCAAGAT
>CAZSOQ010000344.1:1888-4265 GCA_964608495.1 uncultured Armatimonadia bacterium
GCTGGCGGTGGCGCTGGCCGAGACGGTGGGCGAAGCGCCGGGCGCGGAGTCCCTGCGGATAGGGCCCGAGGCGGTCGAGACGGGGCTGCGGGAGGTGCGCTGGCCGGGGCGGCTGCAGGTGGTGGGCAAGCATCCGCGCGTCGTGCTGGACTGTGCCCACGCGCCCAAGGCGGCGGGGGCTCTGGCTCGCGGGTTGAGGGATCACTTCCGCTACCGGAAGCTGTGGTTGGTGGTGGGGATGAGCGAGGACAAGGAGGTGGGGGCCTTCGCGGCGGAGCTGGCGCCCCTGGGCGGCGAGACTCTACTCTGTCGCGCGAGCCTGCCGCGCGCCCTGAGGCCGGAGGCTCTGAAGGGGCGGGCCGAGGGCGTCTGGGACGAGGCGCGCGAGATGCCCGACGTGGCGGCGGCCGTGGACGCGGCGCTGGCCGAGGCGGCGAAGGACGACCTGGTCTGCATCACCGGCTCGGTCTACGTGGTGGGGGAGGCGATGACGCGCCTGGGCCTCGAGCCGTGGTAGGAGGTGCCCCATGATACTTGCACTGATGGCGCTGCTGGCCGTGGGTGCGGGCGCGGGGGACGAGACGGCGCCGGCGACCTTCCTGGTCAGCGACTGCGCCGGCCCCGAGGGCTGGCAGGCGGCCCCGTGGCCCGACAGGGACGACGCCGCGGCGACCAGCAAGGTGTCGCTGGCAGCCTCGGAGGATGGGGCGGACCACCCCTCGGCCCTGCGCGTGGACTACGAATTCCCCTCAGACCGCTGCACGCAGGTGAGGATGGACCTGGCGCCGGCGCCGTGCGACAACTACGGCGAGCTGGTTTTCTCGGTGCGGGGAGACGGCAGCGGGAACGTGCTCGAGGTGTGGACGGGAGAGCAGGCGAGGGGCTGGCACGGGGTCGGGCACCTGCCCCTGGACTTCACGGGCTGGCGCGAGATGGGCCTGCGGCTCGACGACAACTTCACGGCGCTGGCCCACACGCTGCGCTTCGTGGTGCGCCGGGCCGAAGGGCTGGGCGCCCACACGGTCCTGCTGGATGACGTGTCCCTGCGAGAGCCGGTGGAGAGGGAGCTGCCGGCGGACTTCTCGGTGGGCCCGGAGGTGCAGGGGCCGCCGCCCTTCTACCTGGCGACCGAGTGCCGGCTGGAGAAGCGACGGGCGGGCGATCGGACGCTGGCCCTGCTGGACGACGCGCCGCTGCTGTGCGTGCTGGATGCCCAGCCGCGAGCCGAGTACCTGGAGCTGGCGCGCAGGGCGGGTGTGAACTGCTTCGCGCTGGACCTGTACTGGCGCGACCTGGAGCCCCTGCGCGGGTTCGACAACTGGCAGCGGCTGCGCAGGTTCGTGGACTGGCTGGGCGAGGCGGGCTTCGCGGTGGCTTTGCTGGTGAACATCCACCAGCCGCGCTGGCTGCTGGCGCGGCGGGGCGACGAGCCGCTTCACCAGATGACGCTCTACCCCAACGCGCCACTGGTGCGTGAGGAATTCACGCGCTTCCTTCGACGCTTCCTGCCCGAGTTTGCGACGGCCCGCAACGTGGTCATCGTGGGGGTCTCGGCGGGGGGCGAGGCGGATGCCAACTTCCCGGAAGTGCCCGGCGATCGGACGCCCTGGCGGGAGTCGGCGGCCCTGCTGGCCGACTTCCGGGGCTTCCTGGGGGCGAAATACGGGGGCGACGAACGGTGGCGGGTGGCGTGGGGCGTGGAGGGTGACGAGGCGCGGATAGCTGAGGCGGTGCCGCCCGAGCCGCTGGGCGACGGCCGGGGGCCATGGGAGGATCTACGCCGTTCATGGCACGATTGGCGTGAGTTCGCCGATCAGTGGTGGATAGGCACGACTGAGTGGCAGGCACGACTGGTGCGGGAGCTTCTGCCCGGGCGGATGATCATGGTCCGCTTCGGGTGGCCGGTCTTCCAGTGCGAGAACGTGTTCCTGGCGCGGGAGGCGGCGGAGGTAGACCTGGTGCAGTGCAAGGATGCCGTGCCCACGTGGGAGGCGGCCACGCCCTGGTTCCTGGTCTCGCGAGCGGCGCTGTATCATGGTGCGGTGCGGGGGACCGAGAAGGTGAGCTTCCCCGAGGTGGACGTGGGCCACAACCGGGGGCGCCCGTCGGGCGACGACATGGCCAGGTACCTGCCGCCGCTGGCGCCCTGGATCGGCGCGCTGTGGTACTACCGGGGGCTGGACGCGAGCTTCGTTGGGGGCCTGGCCCAGGCCTTCGGGCAGCTTACCATCGCCGTCCCGCGCCCCAGTGAGCCGCGAATCGCGGTCTTCTACGGGCAGAAGTACGCCAACTGGACGCAGTATCACGCCAACTACGCCAACGAGGCGGCGCTGGCCGGGGCGGCACGGGTGCTCGGCCAGGCGGGGCTGGGCTTCAC
>CAZSOQ010000345.1:0-4222 GCA_964608495.1 uncultured Armatimonadia bacterium
GCCCGTCTCGGCGGGTACCAAGCCCAGCTCGGCCGAGGCCCCGACCTCGAGGTCGCCGGCGCGGATCCTCAGGCCGGGGATGGGCGGATCGGGTGTCGGCGTGGCGGAATTGGCGTAGAGGGTGCCTGTCGTGGTGCGCGTCTGCTGCGGCGGGCTGTCGCTGACGAAGGGCACCCTCACATCCGCTATCGCCGGCGCCACCGTGACAGTCTGCTGGCCCGCCCCCGGCGCGCCCACCGCCAGCGTCAGGCCCAGGAGGGCGAAGGTGTTCACGGCGAGCGCCTGCCCGCCGGCGTTCAGGGCGTCCACCTGCTGCTGCTCCGCCACGCTCAGGGCGCGCCCGCCGTCGGCCGCCGGCGCGAAGGCCACCGACCCCGCCACGACAACACCGGCCGCGTCGGTCTCGAAGCTCAGCACACCGGCGTTCTGGCTGGAGTCATTGGTCGCGGCGGTCGCCATGCCGGCTCCGCCCACGGTGGCCGCGCCGAACCGGACGCCTGTGACTGTCACCGTGTAGGCCCCGGCATCGGTGGTCAGGGGCGTGCCCGCCACCTCGACGATGCCGGCTCCGGCCCGCCGCAACTGGGCCGCCAGGACAGCGCGGAAGAGCTGGTACAGGCCCTGGTGGTACTCGACGTAGTGGGTGAAAGAGCCCGTGCCCCAGCCGTTGCCCCAGTAGGGCCCGGACGCCACCGGGATGGGCCCGTCGTTCACGTCGTCATCGGCGTCTATCACGAGGTAGTAGTAGAAGGCGTCCCTCACGGGGCCCGCGAAGCTCACCAGAATATCCATCACCCGGTTGGGCACGACCGGGGCCTGCTGCTCGCCCCCCCGAGCGCAGCCCGACAGTGTCCCGGCGACGACGGCCAGGCAGGCCAGGGCGGCCACCGGTGGGGCTAGATTGCCACTCGATCGAGGCATCGGTGCAGAAACTCCTTGGCGTTGTCCTCGAGCACGCGGGTGGCCTCGTCGTCCGTGAGGCCCGCGCCCAGGACCACGGTCCGCGCGAACTCGGGCGTCAGTAGCTCCCCGGGGTGGTGGCAGTCGCTACTGAGGAGCAGCTTGGCGTCCGCCGCGAGGGCCAGGCGCGCGACGCGACCGTTGCCCAGACTGTGACCGGACTTCGCCGTTATCTCAAGAAACACACCGTTCTCCGCCGCCGCCGCCGCGGCTTCCTCATCCAGCAGCCCCGGGTGGGCCAGCAAGTCCACGTCCGCACAGGACGCGGCGGCCAGGTTCGTGCCCGGCTCGACCGGCTCGACGGGGCTCTCGCCATGGACCACGACGAAGGCCGCGCCCGCGGCGCGGGCCCGCGCGGCCAGGTCCGGGATGGATGCGGCGGGCACGTGGGTCAGCTCGACGCCCGGCAGAGCCACGATGCCCCAGTGACGCCTCGCCAGCTCGCAGTCCGCCGCGGCCTCGCGCAGCACGCGCTCCAGGCTCCCGGCGCCGCTGTGGTCGGCCATCCCCAGAGCCTCGTAGCCGTTGACCACGGCGCGGCGAAGCAGCTCCACGGGGGTCAAGGCCCCGTCGCTGAGGGTCGTATGGGTATGGAAGTCGCGGACCGGGACAGTCTTCGATTCTCCCACCGTTTCACGGACTCCCTTCCCGGCGGCCGCGCCGGGCTAGTCAGCCTTGATCTGCATGCCCTGAGTCAGCCAGACCACCAGGCGCCCGATCAGGTTGCTCCAGGCGGCGGCGGTGTCCGCGTCCACATGGGTGGAGAGCAGGGGCAGGGGGTCGGCGACGGCGATGCGGCCGATGCCCGTCTCGTCCGCCCGCACGAGCGGGTAGCCCGCGCAGGTGACCAGGTCCACGCCGCGGTAGCCGACCAGGAGGATCCCCGTGGTCAGCTTGCCCACCTTCCCCAGGTCCTGGGTGAGGCTGGAGGACGCGAACTCGGGCGTGCCGTCCCCGCGGCCCAGGGATGCCGCCATACCGAACTCCGTCAGCACGGCGTTCACGTCCACGAGCCTCATGTTGGACAGGTGCGTGGCCCGCGGAAGCACCAGCAGTGCCCCACCGGCGCGCACGAAGGCGCCCAGCGCCACCACCTCGGTATCGTCGAAGGCCCGGCAGGAGCCGAGCACGACCAGGGCCGGGTTGTCCTTCAGCGCGCGCACCAGCGGCAGGGAGCGCGGCTCGGGCGTCTCTTCGCCCCCGGCCTCGCCGTCGCGACCCGATCGCACGCGCACGTCGTCGGCCTCGAGGCCGGTGGCCTTGAGGATCGCCTCGACGGCCTCGCGGATGGCGGGCCAGTTCTCGTCCTCGGCGTCGAGGTCCAGGTAGGCAAGGCGACGGTACTCGCCGCGTCCCTGCGGGGCCTCGGAGGGCAGGGCTGGCGAATCGAGGGCGGCGGCCGAGAGGGCCGGCAGGGCTGTCCGGGCCGGAGGCTCCGTCCGCGCCGCCCAGTGAGCCGCCTGCACGAGCAGTCGCAGGTTCGGCCACGGGATCTCGTCGCCCTGCTGGCCGGGCACGACCGCGTCCAGCGGCAGGGCCACCAGGCGGTTGCCCCCTCTAGTGGAGACCCCGGCGATCACGTTGTCCCCCTGCCGGATCAGCGGGTCCGTGTCCGCCAGCGTCGCACCCACGCGCCAGACGAACAGGCCCTCGATGCCCGCCGTGATCGGGTGGTCCTCGAGGGTGATGTCGGCGTTGATCAGGCTCGCGGCGCGCAGTCTCACGTGCCACGGGGACAAAAGCCGGTCCGTGGGCAGGCGCAGGTCCGACGCCAGGGAGTAGACGACCACCAGTCCGGCGCCCTCGTCCACCAGTTCGTTGACGACCCCGACCTCGGACGAGCCCTTCAGGGCGCGCGGGTAGACGATGACCACCTTGGGCGACCTGCCCAGGGCGGCGGAAGCGACGTCGAATCCCCCTTCCACGAGGGCCTGAGCACCGTCCCGGGCCAGGGCTGTCACGCGTCCCTTGTCCCCGACCACCAGCCAGCAGGCCGGACGGTCCTCGGCCCGGCAGAGCACAGGCATTAGCAGCAGAACCACGGGCCACATACGGCGTGCCATCAACAAGCTCCTTTGGCTACCCGAGACCTGCCCCGCGCGCGATTCCTTCCCTCCGCGGGACGAGCGCCATCCGCGCCCGCCTGACGGCACGGGGTCTCCCAGGCCTGGGACGTCATCGGTCCACTAAAGCTACACCACGGCGACAGGTCTGCCAAGTTCGAGCGACCGATGGATGGCCTCGGCCACGGCGACGGCGCGGCGCGCGTCCTCGTTGCTCACCGCGGGCTCCTCGTCGCCCAGCACGCAGAGGGCGAAGTGCTCGAGCTGGGTGCGCAGGGCGCCCGCCACGCGGCCGTTGACCTCAGGGCCGTAGGTCACGTCCCAGCTCCTCGTGGCCTCGGAGCCGCTGGTCTGCACGCCGTCGTGAGCCACGCGCACGTCCAGGCGGCCCTCGGTGCCCACCAGCTCCAACCGGGCGTCCAGGGTGCTCACGACGCCCTCGGGGTTGACCCAGAGGGCCTCCAGGCAGCCGCAGGCGCCGTTGGCGAAGTCGAGGACGCTGACGATCACGTCGTGGGCTCCCCGGTCCGCCAGGAGCTTGCTCGACCCGGTGGCGAAGACCCGCGCGATCGGCACGCCGGCTACCCACTGGATCGCGTCAATATCATGGATCCCGAGGAAGTTCACCACCGTCGAGTGAGGCGCGATCCGCCGGCCGCTGGCCAGCACGTTATACCTGCGGGCGAAGGCGTAGACCAGCTCGCCGATCGCGCCCTCGCGCGCTCGGGCGTGCGCGACCGCGTAGTGGGGGTCGAAGCGCAGGATGTGCCCCACCATGAGCTTGACGCCCGCCGGGCCGGCAGCCTCGATGAGGGCGTCGGCGTCCGCGGTCGTTGTGGCCAGGGGCTTCTCGACGAGCACGTGCTTGCCCGCGTTGATCGCCGCCAGGGCGGGCTCGACGTGCAGGCAGTCGGGTGTGCAGACGCTCACCAGGCTCACGTCGTCGCGCGTCACGACCTCCTGCACCGAGGCGAGGGCCCGGCAGCCGAGCTCGGCGGCCACGCGGGCCGTCCGCTCGGGGTCCAGATCGTGGACGCCCACGAGGCGCGTTAGGGGCATTTCCGCCCACACGCGCGCGTGGGAGGCGCCCATGACGCCCGTGCCGATGACCGCGCAGCCCAGGCGATCCTCATCCCTCATTGATCAGCCCCTCCTGGATCAGGAGCAGTTCGCACGCGTGCATCACGATCCAACTGGGG
>CAZSOQ010000346.1:0-4216 GCA_964608495.1 uncultured Armatimonadia bacterium
CCACTACCCTTACCCCTACGCCACGGGTTTCTTTCCCAGGCACGCCCAGCCGGCAGCCACCACCGCTACCTGTACCCGTACGGCGCCGGCCTTCTCCCATCCTACGGAGCCGACAGCAACAGCGGGGTCGCCTCCGCCGTGCCTCGTCCCACCGACGGCGTCTCCAGCGCCGCCTCCGGCGTCTCGAAGGCAACCGACGAGCCGTCCGGGCTCACCGTCACCACCGCCTGCGCCACCTTGGCCAGCAGGCTCGCGGCCACGAGCACCTGGTCTTCCAGCCGCACCATCGGCGTCAGCAGCAGCACATCCCGCTCTCCCAGGGTCGCTCGGCGGCTGTTGACCCGCAGCTCGACGGGCCCCAGGACGCTGTCCACGCGCAGGGCCTGGGTGTTGCCCTCCCAGCGGTAGGCAAGACCAAGGGCCTTGAGCACGGGGCCCGCCGCCAGCAGCAGGTGGCCTTCCAGGGCCATCGCCGTCACCGGATCGGCCAGCGGCCGGCCCCTCGCCGTCACCGTGACGGTCGTGGGCCGCCCTCGCCATTCCCTGCCCCCGGCCACGATCACGATGTCACCGGGAGGCAGCGGCTCGAGGCCCTTGAGCTGGGACACGGTCACCATCTCGACCCCGCGCTCCACCAGGTCCGGCAGCACGATGGACAGAGCCTGGACGGTGCGACTGCGGTCCCCGCCTCCGTCGTGCATCAGAACCACCTGGCCACCCTTGGCGGCCGCCAGGATGCGGTTGGCGATGACCGCCGCCGCGGGCTTGCGCCAGTCGTTGGTGTCGGCGTCCCACAGGATCACCCGGTAGCCCTGTCCGGTCACGGCTGCCCGGACCCGCGCGTCCACCGCGCCGTAGGGTGGCCTGAACCACCGGATCCGCCGGCCGCTCACCCGGGGCAGAACGACGGCCTCGAAGCGGGCGAAGTCACCGGCGATGGTGCCATTGCTGAGGCGGGGGAAGCTGGCATGGCCGTAGCTGTGGGCCGCGATCTCATGGCCCTCGGCCACCTCCCGCTCCAGGAGGGTGGGCCAGCTCTTGGCGCAGCTCCCCAGCACGAAGAAGGTCGCCTTGGCCTGGTAGCGGCTCAGCAGGTCCAGCACCTGAGGCGTCCAGGCGGGGTTGGGCCCGTCGTCGAAGGTGAGGGCGATCCGAGGCGGGGGCGCCTGCTTCACCACGGTCACGTCTTCCAGGTCCGCCGTCCGCCCGCTGACCGTGCCCTGGACGTAGCGCACCACCCGGTGGCTCTCTTCATCGGTCTGTGAGCGGACGATCTCCACGCTGGTCTCGACGACGTCCCGTCCCGGCCCCAAGCGCAGCCGGTCGCCCCGCCGCAAGATGTAGGAGGCAGGCACACAGCAGACGGCCAGGTAGGCGCGAGGGGGCCCCCCGCCGCCACGCCTGACCACATCGCCCGCTACGTCCACCAGGTCGCCGCGGCGGACGAGGTCCTCGGGCATCGCGGCCAGCACAAGGTTCAGGGGCTGGCCGGTCCGCACGCGCACGGGGCCGACGCGCGCCGTGCCACGGTCCCAGACCAGCAAAGCGACCGCCGCGAGGATGAGGAGGAAGCCCACCTTCCGCCTGGTCGCGGCCCCGGTCCAGGCGACGGCGGCCCGACGCTTGGCGACGGACCGGCGGCGGGCACCCGCGCGGGGGGCGGCTCCGGTCCCGTCGCGGTCGAAGGCGTCAGGGCTTCTCGCCGGCCTGGCAATCATCGGCTATCGGGCCTCACTCCTGGTGCGATGCTCCGCTGCGGTCCGGGGGTCCCGCAATGACCTCTGGAGCCGGCGCAGCTAGGTATACCCCAGGGGCCGGGCGGCCTAACACACGGGGGCTCACGCCCGCCGGGGGACCGAGGTCGCCAACCAGCAGCGCCGGGTGGCGCGTGACTGCGACTGCACGCGGGGTGGCCTTCACGACAGTTGCGGACGCGTCCCCTACTCGGGCTGGGCAGAGGCCGACGCGTCCCCCATCACGGCGTGGCCGTCGTGGCCACGTCCAGCCGGCGGGCCTCGGCGTTCCACTGCACGGTAGCCCCGAAAAGAGTGGCGAAGGGATCAACGGGCACCCAGGTGGTTCCGCGGCGCTGTACGGCCGGTGGTCCCGCCACGGGTTTGCCGTAGACCTTGGTGGCCACGCATCCGCCGGGGCACACGACGACCGCCTTGTTGCCCCGGCTCACCTCGATATAGTGCCGCGACGGCCCCCAGACCATCGAGCACCCGAGGTGCCGCGACAGGTCGGTCAGGGTGATGTAGATCCGGCCGTTGATGATCCTGGCCCGCTTCTCCAGGTCGGCTTCCCGCCCATCGAACCACACGATCTCGTGAGTGAGGCGCTTGCGGTAGACCTTCGAGAAGCCGGGCTGGAATCCGGCCTGGGCGAAGGCTGCGGAGGCGACCTCAGCGGCCAGGGTGGGCAGCGAGCCGGCGACCAGGCAGGGCCCCGGGCCCGCCCCATAGGCCCTCGCGTAAGGTGCGGCGAGCATGGCGACGGCAAGACACAGGACTGCCACGTAGGTCCTCATGTGCATCCGCTCCCTGGGACCACTGGGTGCCCACAATGATAGCACAACGGCCGGCCCGGGTCAAAGTCCGACGGGGAATCTGCCCGTCCGAGGCACCCTTGATGCTCCCCAGCCGCCGGGCCTGCAGGGCGGCGGGTGCGCGGCGCTAGTAAGCGCCTCGCGCCATCAGCACCGCGGGGACCGTCTGCACCAGCAGCCACAGGTCCATCCAGAAGGTCCGGTGGCGCACGTAGTAGATGTCCATCTGCACCCACCGGTCGAAGGGGATCTCGTTGCGGCCGCTGACCTGCCAGATACAGGTGAGCCCGGGCCGGATGCTGAGGCGCTCGGTCTGCCACGGCTCGTAGCGCTCGACTTCCTCGAGCAGCGGGGGCCGCGGCCCCACCAGCGTCATCTGCCCGAGGAGCACGTGCATCAACTGGGGCGTCTCGTCCAGGCTGTAGCGCCGCAGGAACCGGCCCACGCGGGTCACCCGCGGGTCGTCACGGATCTTGAACACAGGACCCGACATCTCGTTTAGTTCCTCGAACGCCGCGCGCCGCTGGTCGGCGTCAACGTACATGCTGCGCAGCTTGAGGAACCTGAAGACCCTCCCGTTCTCGCCGACACGGGTCTGCGAGAACAGCACGGGCCCGGGGGACTCGAGCTTGATGAGGATGACGAGGATGGCCCAGATAGGCAGACACAGGAGTATGCCCGCCAGCGAGCCGATCACATCGAGGGCGCGCTTGGCGGCCAAGTAGCCGCGCCTGGAGGCCACGGGGGGTGTCAGTACCGGCACCCTCAGCGACTCCGAAGCGGGATCGCGCCGGTCCGGTGTTGCGCCGGCCCCGTCGCGGGCGTCGGCAGCCGCCCTCGCGGCGCGTACGTCTTCAGCCACGGTACCACATCCCAACCAATTCAGGGTAAAGCAACCTCAGCAGCTCCGCCTCCGCCCTGTGGACTCGGTCTCGGGACTCCGGGCGGCAGGGCCCCTCGAGGATGAAGACGATGCCGCCTGACTGCATGCCCGTCTGCGCCACCTTGAGGCACTGCTCGACCCAACTGGACGTCGTGCCTCCCTGGTGCGCGTACAGGTAGGTTACCAGCAGGTACCTGTCCTCCTGCTTGACGAGGAGCTGTTCCGCGCGCAGCGGCCCCGGGTGAGGGGTATTCGCCCCGGCCTCGACGCTGACCTCCCCGCGGTCCACCGTCTGCCAGCCCTGGGAAGGGAAGCAGCCGGCGGGCGAATGCAGTGAGCGCCATTGGGTGCCGTAGACAGCCGAGAAGGCGACCGTCTGACCGGCCTTCTCGTAGACGATCCGCACCATGGCCTGGGCCTCCAGGTACTTGGCCACCTCCGGGTCCACCGGGACGCGCCGGCCCTGCCAGCCACCCACGCTCAAGGGCAGGTCGTCCCAGTCGGGCACGAGGCCGGGCGCGGGACGGCCGCCCGGGGCCAGGTGACCGCCCACGGCCGTCCCCAGGAGGACCAGACACAGGATCAGATATCTGAGCGTATAGCCGTGCATGAGACGAGCCTCGAGAAGGCCAGCAGCCCGAGGAAGGCGACACCGAAGACTACCAGGCCGGAGAGGGTGTGGAAGAAGCCCTCGGCGGCTGTCGGACTGATGGCCTCGGCGAGCACTAGCGTCACCATGATGCGCGCGGCGTTTCCTACAAGAGCCATCGGCACTCCGGCCAAGA
>CAZSOQ010000347.1:0-4215 GCA_964608495.1 uncultured Armatimonadia bacterium
ACACCTTGCGGAAGTACAGCTCCTCGAAGTACGCGTGCGGCTCGGCGATGCCGGGCAGGTCCGCAGGGATCTCCTCCGGCTCGTCCGGCGCGATGGTCACGTCCCACCGCCTGTCCGTGCCGTAGACCCCGCAAAAGAGCTGGTTCGGCGCGTAGCAGTCGTCGAACTCGAAGTCGGGCCTCGGCAGCGCCGGCGTCCTCCCGCCTACGACGACGACCGGCCCCCCGGTGTAGGCGAGCACCGCTGCCAGCTCCTCCTCGGGGAAGAGCTGGGGATTCAGCACCAGCAGCGGGCCCCGGACCGCCGCTACGTCCGCCACGTCGGCGGCGCAGTAGATCGGCGCGCCCGCGGCCATCAGCTCGTACAGGAGCTTGTGCGTGGTCCAGCGGCGCGTATCCAGGAACTCGTCCAACTGGGCCTCCAGGGCACGGTCCGACCACACGACCGTCGCTCCCAGCACGCGCCTGGGGACGGTGCCGAAGCCCCGGCCCCACCACTCCCGCAGCCACCTCCACTCGTGGGCCTGGATACCGTCCGCCAGGCACACCAGCGGCCCGCGCGAGCAGCGCTCCAGCGTGCCGTCCGACCGCCAGCGGTACAGGTTGCTGTTGCAGTAGATCTCGCGCTCCAGCAGCTGGGGCCCGTGGCGCAGAACGTCCCATTGCTCGTTGACGTCGTGGGTGTTGTTCAGACAGTGCAGTTCCAGGTCAGGCACGTAGGACTTGATGAGGAGCACCATGGCCAAGAAGTCGTAGTGGGGCGACGCCACCCGGCCGCACTCCCCGCCTATGGCCACACCCGGCGCGACGGTCTCGAGGATGAAGCCGTCCACCCCGGCCTGCGCCATGCGCTTGTAGTCCACGCCATAGCGGTATTGTGCCTGGAAGGGATCGCGGGTGAGCGCGTTGTTGGCGACCACGCGCTTGCCCTGGGCGTGGACCGCGTCCGCGACCTTGCCGCAGAAGGTCTGGATCCGCCGCGCGTAGAAGCCAAGCCATTCGCGCCGCGCGTGGCGCCAGATCCAGCTGGCACGCTCCGCCACCACCCCCGCACGGTCGCCGCTCTCGCCCGCCATGCCCTGCGGCAGGGCCACACCCGTCGCGCTCACGAACTGGTCAACCATGTCGTCGGAGAAGTCGCCCTCGTACACCGTCAGCCTGGGGTGGCAGTAGCCGTCCGCCTGGTGGTAGCCGTCGAAGCCGTAGTCCCTGAGCACCTCCCCCAGCTTGCGGGCGAAGAAGTCCTCGTAGTAAGTGCCGTCCCTGAGGCGCTTCCACGGACAGATGGACCCGATGCGGCGGCCTTCCCTGTCCACGTGCAGCAACTCGGGGTGCTGGCCGATCCACTCGTCCGTGACGAAGATGTCGAAGACTGAGACGAGCACCGCGATGCCGTGTCGCTGCAGCTCCTGGACCAGCCCCCTGACCTGGAACTTGGTCCAGTCCTGGCGCTCCCTCTCATAGCTGCGGGGGTGCCCGCCGTAGGAGCCGCAGTCGAAGGGCATAAGCCGGTCCTCGGCCATCCCGTCGTGGGCGTGCATGAAGTCGGGGTTGAAGACGAAGAGCGACACCGCGTCCGGCACTAAGCCCGCGTTGTCCAGGTAGGCCTTCACCCCGTAGTCGGGGCGCTCGTTGTCGAACCCGATGAGCTCGATCCAGAGCCATGGTGTGTACCCGCAAGCCGTGTCAGGCATCCTGCGTTCCTCCCGGGCATTGGCGCCCGAGCGCCTGGATGGTGCCCGCCCGTGACGTGTTGCGCCGAGGCCGCCGTTAGACCGGCACGCCGTAGATCCTGGCCGGGTTGTCGTGGAAGACGTGCCGCACGAGACCGAGGGCCAGCTCCTCTGTGTAGTCCCCGGCCGCGACCTTGCCCGCCAGGACCTCGCCGAAGATCCGCTTCACCAGCTTCAGCTTCGGATAGCACCACTCGGCGTGGTAGGCGTCGGAGAAGAAGGCGACGATCTTGCTGGCCGGCACGATCTCCAGGCGCGTCTCGAGGCCCTTGCGGATGTAGTGAGGGTACAGCGTGTGCCACCAGTAGCCGGCCACGCTCACGTTCGGCACGTGCTTGGCCAGGATCGCCAGGTCCTGGGTGTACAGATCGCTGGCCGTGCTGCAGTTGAAGTGAACGTCTTGGAACTCGGCGGCCAGCCGGCCGAGGGCGCCGACCACCTCCGGGCTCCAGTGAGTCAGCGAGCGGTGCGGCGGCAGCACCTCGGCGCCGAAGATGACCTGCACCGTCCGCACGGGCGCGTCGCGCCAGCCCTCGAGGAAGCTGCGCACACCCAGGCAGGTGAAGGCGCTCAGGTCCTCGTGGCTCAGGGGCCCGTCCGCCCTGGCCCGCTCGATCACCCGGCTGACCTCGGCCTCGGTGGGGCGCTGGTAGCTCAGGTGAGGCAGGACCCACAGGCCGATGAAGTGCAGGTCGCGCCGGGCGTAGTCCTGCCCCAGCGCACGCAGGGCCTCCG
The DNA here is from genome assembly GCA_964608495.1 of uncultured Armatimonadia bacterium. Lineage (GTDB taxonomy): Bacteria > Armatimonadota > Zipacnadia > Zipacnadales > FEN-943 > JAKORR01. The sequence goes on from CAZSOQ010000347.1 coordinate 2,468, forward strand.
CGTAATCCTCGCCCGACACCAGCTCCCGCCCAAGCCGGCGCTCGATCGCGGCCAGCGTGTCGCGCGGCCCGGCCTTCCCGCTCACCAGGTTGATGGGCACCGCCTCGGTGCCCTTGCCGATCCTCTCGCAGCACGCAGGCTGCGCCCCGCCCTCGACCGTCAGCGCCTTGACGATCCCGCACCGCTCTCCCAGCAGTTCCCCACGCCAGGCCGGATCGGCCGCGCGCTCGGCGACTGCGGCCAGCACGTCCTCGAGGTTGTCGTCGGTCAGCACGCCGCCGGGCACGTCGTACAGATCCTCGAGGAGCATGCGCAGGAGCCCGCCGCAGGTGGTGCTGGCGATGTGGCGCAGGTAGGGCAGCACGGCCCTCAGGCGCTCGAGGGGCTCCATGCCGGGGTCGGTGACCTCGTGGGGCAGGCCCGCCCGCGTCGCCGCCGTGGCCGGCATCCCCGCCGACACGAGCTCCACCCACACGTGGTGGTAGAGCACGAGGTCCGCCAGGCTGTCCGCCTCGGGCTTGGCCGCACGCAGGTGGCAATGCGGATCCACGACGGAAACCGCGTCCAGCTCGGACGCCAGCCTCTGGGCAAAGCTGCTCATGGCCGCCCTCTCACGATCGGTCTCGGGGCGCGGCGCGGAGGGTCACAGGTCGCGGACCGCCGTCGAGACCGACGCCTCCTCCACCTCCGCCGCGGTCACCTCGCGCCCCAGCTTCTGGGACAGGTAGATACCCTCGGCGATCTTCATCATGTCAAGGCCCAGCGCCGCGGTGTCTATCAGCTCGACGCGCGCCTGCAGCGCGGCGATCCAGTGGTGCTGCGGGCTGTCGTAGGCGCCGAACTCGGGCACGCAGGCATGCCAGCGGAAGTCGGCGGCCCCCAGGTCGAAGGACCCGTTCATCTCCAGATCGGCCGTGGTGGTGTGGAAGGCCAGCGGGCTGAGGCTGATGCCGCCCTTCGAGCCCGCGATCTTCGACCCGTCGGTCCCGCCCAGATGGATCGCCCAGGCTTCCTCGACGAAGAAGCTGATCCCGCCTCCCAGGCGCACGAAGCCCAGCCCCAGCTCCTCCACGTCGTACTTGCCGGACTTGCGGCGATCCTCGTACATGTCTATCTCCTGATGCGTCGCGCCGCTGATCGTCAGGACCTCCGGCTGGCCCAGCAGGTACAGGACCTGCACGATGTGGTAGATGCCCATATCGTACAGCGCTCCGCCGGCGGCGATGGCCTTCTGGACGAAGTTCGACGTCCCGTAGCCGTCCACGTAGGGCCGTCCGCGGCGCCGGTAGTAGCTCGACTTGGCGTAGTAGATGCGCCCCAGAAGCCCCTCGGCAACCACGCGCTTGGCCGCCTTCGTCTCCATGCTGAACAGCGTGTTGGCCTGCATGTACAGCATCCGGCCGGTGCGCTCGCGGGCCTCGACCATGGCCCGGGCGTCGGCGTAGCTGCCGGCCAGGGGCTTCTCGCAGTACACGTGCTTGCCGGCCTGCATGGCCGCGATCGCCACGGGGCCATGCAGGTTGTTGTGCAGGCACACGTCCACCGCGTCCACCTCGTCCATCGCCAGCAGGTCCCGGAAGTCGCTGAATACGTGCCTGACGCCGATGCCCTCCGCGACCCGCTTTGCCTCCTCCTGGTTCACGTCGGCGATGGCCACAATCTCGGCCTCGGGGATCTTCCCGTAGCCGCCAACGTGGTGCTTGCCGATCTGCCCCACGCCGATCATCCCTATCTTCACGGTGTCAGCC
>CAZSOQ010000348.1:0-4176 GCA_964608495.1 uncultured Armatimonadia bacterium
ACGGGAGAGAGAGCGGGAGAAAGAGGGAACGGCCCGGATGATGGAGTTGGCCGGCGGCCAACTCTAGGGTGCGGCCCCGCCGCTGAGGACGGGCGGTCCGCCTATCGTCTGGGCTGCGCAGGGGAGACCGGCGCGCCACGCCTCGCCCGGCGCGCAAGGGAGTGCATCATGAACCACGTAACGCTGGTATGTCTGGCAGTGCTGGCCATGTATGCCGCGCTGATCTGCGCTTTTCCCGGACAGGGAAGGGCCGCGGGGGAAGCCTCCGGCGACGAGGCCGTGGTGGCGTGGTATCGCTTCGAGGCGCCGGATGCGCTCGGGACGGACGCCTCCGGGCGCGGGCACAACGCCACGGTGACGGAGGGGAAGGCCGCCACAGGGCGCCTGGGCGGCGGGCTCGCGCTCGACGGTCGCGGGGGCCTGGAGGTGGCCAGCACGGACGCGCTGCACGCCGACCAGGGCTTCACCTTCGAGTGCTGGGTGAGGTTCGCCAAAGTGGCGGAGAACATGAACGTGGTGAGCAAGGACGGCGAGTACCTGCTGCGCGTGGACCCGCCGGGGGAGGGCGGGCAGATCTCGTTCTTCGTGAACGCGGGAGGGAGCCTGGAGCCGAGGGTGCGGACCGTGGCGGCCGAGCCGGACACGTGGTACCACCTGGTGGCCGTGTGGGACGGGGCGTACGCGAAGCTGTGGGTGAACGGCCAGCGGTTCCAGGTGCGCAGGGGGGGCCAGGTGCAGGCCAGCGACAGCCCGGTCCAGATCGGCACGCCGGCCCACTGGGGCCCGGTGGGCCTCAGGGGCGTGCTGGACGAGGTAAGGCTTCATAGCCGGGGCCTGGGCGACGGCGAGGTGCTGGTGGCGGAGTACGGCCTGGTCCCCAGCGCGACCGGCCCGCGCGTCACCGAGGGGCGCTTCGAATTCGACCGCGACGCGCAGGCCTGGGAGGGCAAAAACGTCTCGGACCTGCGCGTGCGCCAGGGAGCGCTGCGCGCCGACCTGCTCGGGCCGGGCGCGCTGCTGGTGAACCGCAGCCTGGACATCCCCCTGGCCGGGACGCGCTTCGTGGCGATCAGGATGGCAGTGAGCAAGGGCGCCGAGGCGAAGCTGCTATTCCTCAGCTCCGAGGGCGCCGGCCTGGCAGCCTTCGACATCCTGGCCGACGGCGAGATGCACTCGTATGTGGTCCGCGCCAGCGACGAGGCGGAGTGGTCGGGGCGGCTGATGGCCCTGGGCCTGGCGCCGTCGGACGAGCAGGCCGAGGTGGAGGTGGACTTCGTGCGCGTCGCCGGGGAGGCACTGGCGCCGGCCGAGATAGCCGTGGAGAGCCTGCTGCCCGACGCGGCGCTGATCCGAGCCGGGCGGCCCTGCCGGATCGTGGCCGTGCTGCACAACACGGGGGGCCCCGGGGAGGGCCTGCGGGCCGTGCTCGAGGTGCCGCGGGGCGTGCGGCTCGTCGGCCCGGCCGAACAGACGCAGGCGCGCCTGGAGTACGACGAGAAGGCCGAGGCGGCGTGGCAGGTGCAGGCCGACAGGGCGACGGCCGGCACCGCCCGCCTGACCGTCAGGGACGGCGACCGGGTGGCCGCGCGGGCGTCCGTGGACCTCAGCTTCGCGCCGGCCGTGGACTTGCCGAAGGCGGACTACGTGCCCGAACCACAGATTGCGGCGACCGGGAAGTACCTCGTCGGCGCGCACTACTGCCCGCTGTGGAAGCAGAGCTCGCGGTCCGGCGTGTGGGAGCTGATCGCGCCCTACCCGGAGCGGAAGCCGGCCCTGGGCTGGTACGATGAGGACAACCCGGAGGTCACCGACTGGGAGATCAAGTGGGCGCTGGAGCACGGGATCTCCTTCTTCGTCTACTGCTGGTACCGCGCCAACCAGGGGCAGGGCGTCCAGATGTTCCTGTCACACGCCATCCACGACGGTCTCTTCCACTCGCGCTATGGCGACAGATTCAAGTTCTGCATCATGTGGGAGAACCAGTCGAAGGGGCACGCGGGAGTGGCGTCCGAGGAGGACCTGCTGGAGAACCTGCTGCCCTTCTGGATCGAGACGTACTTCAAGCACCCGTCCTACCTGAAGGTGGGCAATAAGCCGCTGCTGTTCATCTACCGGCCGGAGTTCCTGGTGGACGACCTGGGCAGCGTGGAGAAGGTGCGCAGCGCGCTGGGCAAGATGCGCGAGGCCTGCAGGAAGGCGGGATTCGACGGGCTGACGATCCTGGGCGAGTATCGCGGCAGCAACCCGGCGCCGCTGGAGCTGATGCGCGAGGAGGGCCTGGACTACAGCTTCGCGTACTGCTGGCCCGTGGCCGGGCACCCCTCGCCCGAGGAGGCCATCCGCACGCAGGAGGAGTACTGGCGGCAGCGCCGGGGGATGGCGGTGCTGCCCGATCTGCTGACCGTGTCCATGGGCTGGGACTCGACGCCGTGGCATCCCAGCTTCAGCATCTGGCGCCTGCCGCCGAAGGACTTCCGCACGGCCTGTGAGCGGGCAAAGGCATTCATGGATAGCCTGCCTGAAGACGAGCTCGGCCGCAGGCTGGTGCTGCTGGACAACTGGAACGAGTTCGGGGAAGGCCACTACATCGCGCCCCACCGGCAGTATGGCTTCGGCTACCTGGATGCCGTGAGGTCGGTCTTCAGCGATGCTGCCGAGCCGCACGTGGACATCGTGCCGGAGGACGTGGGCCTGGGTCCCTACGAGGAGGGGTACCGCCGGTTCGTGGGCCAGGTAGAGGCGTGCGCGAAGAGGGTCGTGGCCGAGGGCGGTCTGGAGCCGGGGCTGCTGGCCTGGTGGACCTTCGACGAGGCCGACGACGAGCCGGTGGCCCTGGACTACTCGGGCCACGGGCTGGGTGGGAGCGTGGACAAGGCCACGCGCGTGCCGGGCCACCGAGGGCGAGCGCTGTCGTGCACGGGAGGCTCGGTGAACGTGCCGCCAGGCGAACCGCGCTTCGGGCTCGAGCAGATGACGGTGGAGTGCTGGGTGCGCACCGACACGCCCGACCAGAGCGACAAGTGGTTCGTCAACACCATCCGCGGGCAGGGGGACTCGGGGTTCCGGCTGGGGCTCGGCCAGGGCAGGCTGTGCTGGGCGGTGCCGAAGACAAGCTGGAGCCACCAGCTTCAGGCGGGTGAGCCGCTGCCGCTGGGGGAGTGGGTGCACGTGGCGGCCACCTACGACGGCCAGACCATGCGGCTGTACATGAGCGGGCGCGAGGTGGGGTCGCTGGCCCGGGGGGGCCGAGTCCTGCCCAACGGGCATCATCTGTCTCTGGGAAGCTACGACCGGAACCACCGGGCGTTCTTCTCGGGCCTGCTGGACGAGGTGCGGATCTACTCGCGGGCGCTGTCGGCGGCAGAGATAGCGAAGCGCGCCGGGCAGTAGCGGTTCGCGAGACGATGGTGCGAAGGGCTCGACGACCGGCGGCTGGCACCGCCCTGCGGGTCCCCCAAGGCGTGGCGCGAAGGCAAGGCCGTCGCCCTGGCGCACAAGCCGCACCAGGCCTCCCACAAACCCCTGACTGCGCTAAGCAGTTTCTCGTGATGACATAGAGCGCGCGTGGGGGCAAGGAAAGCGCCGTCACTGCAGAGACCCTGGGGCTCTGCCCCAGGCCCCGCAGGGGCCGCGGGCCCCTGACCCCATTATCCGCGCAGTTACGTCGGCCGCGTGCCGTGGCCTCGGCCGCGGATGAGACGGGTCGCCGCATCAGTGAGCGCGGACTCCAACATCACCATCCGGCCTTGCCCCATAGCTGCAGACCGCTTTCTCGGATGACGCACGTCGGCTCGCCTGCCCCTGCAAGCCTCGCTCTCTGTTAACGTGCGTAAGTACTTAGGCCCTCCCACAGACCCCAAACCGCACCGGGGCAGGGCGCGTCACTCGATGAGCAGGGGCGGGCCAGGCCAGAAGAGGTGGACGACGAGCGACACGGAGAGGATGAAGCAGAGGCCGGCGATCAGGCCGAAGGCGAGCGGTCGCAGGGCGCCGAAGGACTTGAAGCCGAAGAAGCGGACAGTGGCGCCCTTCCATAGCCAGCCGACCGCGATGGAGAGCCAGTAGCGTTCGGTGGGCCAGCCCATCCAGGCCACGTAGCCGAGGGGGTGGAAGGGCCACCAGACGAAGCGCTGGCGCATGTGCACGAGGAAGGCGGTGAAGAGGCCGCCGGCGGCC
>CAZSOQ010000349.1:0-4150 GCA_964608495.1 uncultured Armatimonadia bacterium
CCGGCCCGCGGGCCGGCGACCGATCGTGCAACGCTGCCCCTTAGGTCAGAGGAGGGTGCGCTCACGTGGAGAGTGGCAGTGCAAGAGATGACCTGGAAGGCCTTGCGCTCGGCCAGCACGTGGCCTGGGTCTACGATAGCGACGAGGTGCTGGCCGAGGTCCTGCCGCGTCTTGTCCGGCAAGGCCTGGACCGGCACGAGCAGGTACTCTATGTCGTGTCCGACGCGAATCGCGACGGGATTTTCCGGCACCTGGCCGACGGCGGGCTTTACCCCCACGCTGGCGGCGGTAACGGCGAGCTGCAGATTCTGGGTGGCGACCCGCCCTGGATTCGCGACGGCGTCTTCCATCCGGAGGCCTTCAACGAAGTGCTCGAGGCCGCGGTTCGCGACGCCCTCAACGCGGGCTACTCGGGCCTGCGTCTTCTGTGCGACGCCACCTGGCTGCAGCACGCCGGGCTGTCCACCGACGGCTTCAGGGAGTGCGCGGCGCGGACGACCGCTCTCGTGGCCAAACTGCCCTGCATCACGGTGTGTCACTACGACGCGCGGGTCTTCGACCCCAAGTTCCTGATCAACGTGCTGCTCACCTACCCCGTGGCGCTCGTCGGCCGGGAGGTCTGCGCGAACGCATACTGCATGCCGCCCGAAGAGCTGCTGAGCGCCGACCTGCCTTCCGCCACCCTCAGCCACTGGCTGTGGAGCCTGCGCGAGCTGAACCAGACGCGGGCGGACCTGGCCGCCGAGCGCGACCTGCTCTCCAAGCTCCTCGATACCGTGGACGCTCTGGTGGTGGTCATGGACAGCCAGGGACGCATTGTTCGATGGAACCGCGCGTGCGAGCAGACCACGGGCTACAGCCTGCGGGAAGCCCAGGGCCGGTACCTGTGGGGCTTCGTGCTGACCGAGGAAGAGGAGGAGGAGGTACGGGCCGTCTTCCACCACCTCGAGTCGGGCTGCTTCCCCCTCAACCACGAGAGCCACTGGGTGGCCAGGGACGGCAGTCGCCGCCTTATTTCCTGGTCCAACACCTGCCTCACGCGCCCCGACGGCTCGGTCGAGTACGTGGTGGGCACCGGCGTGGACATCACCGAACGCCGCGCGGCCGAGGAGCGTAGCGCCCACCTCACCTCCGTCCTCCGGGCCGTGCGTGACGTCAACCAGCTCATCGCCCGCGGGCACGACCGCGACCGCCTGCTCAAGGGCACCTGCGAAGCCCTGGCCACCGCTCGGGGGTACCTGTGCGCGTGCATCCTGCTCCCGGACGAGGACGGCCGGTCTCCCCGGGTCGTGGGGGCCGGTCGGGAGAAGGCCGTCGGGCTGATCGAGGACCTGGCGCGCCGCGGCGATCTCCCTCCCTGCGCGCACAAGGCCCTGTCCGAACCAGGCGCTCTCCTGGCGGACGGGACCTCCCCGGAGTGTGCCGAGTGTCTCCTCGCGGATTCCCATCGCGACTGGACTGGCGTGATGTGCCGCCTGGAGCACGACGGGCGCATCTACGGCACGATCATGGTGGCCCTGTCCAGCCCGGCAGCCCACCTCGACGAGGAGCAGGCGCTGTTCGAGGAGACGGCCGATGACATCGCCTTCGCCCTGCACACCCTGGAGGTCGAGGAGGAGAGCCGCCGCGCCGAGCAAGCCCTGCGCACATCCGAGGAGAACTACCGCGCCATCTTCGATGGAGTCAACGAAGCGATCATCATCTACGACCTCGAGACCGGTTCCCTCCTGGACGTCAACAGCGCCGCCTGCAGGATGTACGGCTACAGCAGGGAGGACTTCAGGCGGCTCGCGGTGGCGGATCTCAGCGCCAACGTACCTCCCTACACCGAGGAGGACGCTGAACGGTTCGCGGCCCAGGCCGCTCGGGGCAGGCCCCAGGTCTTCGAGTGGCAGGCCCGGCACAGGGACGGACGCATCTTCTGGGTCGAGGTGAGCCTCAAGCGCGCCGTGATCGGCGGCCGGGCCCGGCTCCTGGCGCTGGTGCGCAACATCCAGGGCCGCAGGCGCGCCCAGGCAGCCCTACGCCGGAGCGAACAGCGATTCCGCGAGCTCGCCGACCTGCTGCCTGACATGGTCTACGAGGCCGACGGCGGTCTGAGAATCACCTACGGCAACCAGGCAGCCAAGCAGGTGCTGGGCTACACCGACGAGGACCTGGAGCGCGGCCTGACGATCTACGACCTGCTTCCCGCCGATCAGGCCGCCGGCGTCCGCGCGCTCCTCGAGGATCCCCCCCGGGAGCATCCCTTCGTGGCGGGCGAGTATGACGTCCGGCGCAGCGACGGCACCCATATCACCTGCGAGGTCCACTCCTCGGCGGTGCGTGACCAGGACGGCCGCATCCTCGGCGTCCGTGGCGTGGTCCGCGACATCACCGAGCGCAAGCGCGTGGAGGAGGCCCAGCGCCTGGCCGCCATGGGGCATCTGGCCGCCGGCGTGGCCCACGAGCTGAACAACATCCTGGCGGCCATGATAGGCCGGGCCGAGCTGGCCCAGGCCCTCGGCACTCCCGAGGCCCAGGAGAAGCTCATCAACACCGTCCTCAACGAGGCGCAGCGCGGCGCCGAGATCTCCCACAACCTGCTGCGCTTCGCCCGCCCTTCCGAGCCGAGGGAGCGGCCCCTACGCCTGGAGGACCCCATCGAGGCGGCTCTGGAGATGGCCCACGGCGAGTACGCCAATGCCGGCATCGAGGTGCGCCGCGACTATCGGGCCGCGGGCCGTACCGTGCGCGGCGACCCCAGCCAGCTAGAGCAGGTCTTCCTTAACCTCATCATCAACGCCTGCCACGCCATGTCCGAGGGCGGGGTGCTCAGCGTGGGCACCGACTGCGTCGAGGACCCGCGAGTCGGCCCGCAAGTCGTCGCCACCGTGGCCGACACGGGCATCGGCATCGCCGCCGAGGCCCTCCCCCGCATCTTCGAGCCCTTCTTCACCACCAAGGGCCGGGACGCCAAGGGCGGCTCGGGCCTGGGGCTCTCGGTGTCCCAGCGGATTGTCGAGGCCCATGGCGGCACCCTCGGCGCCACAAGCCGGGTGGGCATCGGCACGACCTTCACGATGCGTCTGCCGGCCTGTGGCGAGGAATCCCAGGACACCGCGCGGCGCGCCGAAGCGCCCCCTGCCGCCGAGGCCCTCCAGGGGCATGGCCGCCGCGTGCTGGTCGTCGAGGACGAGCCCGACATCCGCGAGAGCATCCACCACACGCTCACGCGGGCGGGCTACCTGGTGGCCCTGGCGGAGAACGCCGAGCAGGGGGTCGAGGCGCTGCGCACGGGGCACTTCGACGCCGTGGTCTCCGACCTCATCATGCCCGGCGGCGGGGGCCTGGATATCGTCGCCGCCGCCGGTGAGCTCGACAATGCCCCGCCGGTCCTCATCATTACCGGCGTGGGCGACGACGCCTCGGTGGGCGAGGCCCTCCGCCGCGGTGCCGTCCGTTTCCTCCGCAAGCCCTTCCGCCTCGCCGAGCTGCTGCAGGAAGTCAGCCGGCTGGTCAACGACTGAGCACCGCTCGCGGGGCTGTCCCGGACCCCCGGGGTCTGGGCATCGCGCTGAAGGCGGCAGCCTTCGAGACGTACCCCTACTCGCCCCTTGAGCCGCGGCACTACCGCGGCGACCTCCCCGACGGCAGGCCCAGGGACGCCGAGGGGCACTAGGACCGGTAGCCCGCCAAGGGCCTGCCTCATCGCGCCCCAGGTCGGGTCAGCGCGTCTACTTCGAGACCACCGCCCACGTCCCAGCGGGCCCTCAGCCGCCCAGGTTCGCCCGGCTCGACGACCACGCGCGCCGCCGAGGGCTCCTCCTCGGCGCCAAGCACCTCCACCCCCACGGCCAGCACCACATCCCCCAGGTCGGCCGGCCGGAAGGTCCGGCGCTCGCCGTGGTAGCAGACGGCGTCCACGCAGGCGCGGCCCGGCTCCTCGCTCGTCTCCCAGGCCACGTCCTCCGGGCCGAAGGTCCCCGGCGCCGCATGCACCAGTGCCCGGAAGGGCGGCGCGGCCAGCTCATAGAGCCAATCCCCCAGCCGCCCTGACCTAGCCCCCTGAAATCGGGCCGGGCGGAGTGAGAGGATCCGAGTAGAATAGGGCTTTGAAGGAGGGTCCTCTCATGAAGAGCAGGCGGTACAGCGAGGAGCAGATTGTGCG
>CAZSOQ010000350.1:0-4139 GCA_964608495.1 uncultured Armatimonadia bacterium
CGCGTCACCCCCGACGAAGAGGAGACCCTGACCGTCCTGCTCGACGGCTACGTCGTCCGGACGGATGCGCCGAACCGTGCGGGTGCGCTGGAGCTGGCCAAGCTCCCCACGGGCCAATTCCTGGTGTCCCTGGTCAGCGCCGACCGCCGCAGCGGCTGGCACGGCGTGGTGGACATCGGCGGGTCGGGCCAGCGGGAAGAGGTGAATCCCTTCTCCGGCCCGGTGATCAGCGGCACGGTGGTGAGAACGACCGAGACGGCGGGCCAGGTGCCAGTGGCCAACGCCGTCGTGGTGGCCTTCCAGAACGGAGCGGATCGGTTGGCGGCCGGTCAGGGCCCCGTGGGCATCGGCGGGCTGTCCACCGAGGGCCACATGGTGGCAATGACCAACGACCGGGGCGAGTACACGCTCGGGCCAGCCGCCTTCGGCGAGTGGCTGGTGGCGGCCGTGATGGCGGGCCACTTCGCCGACGCCGAGACGGCGACGGTGCGAGCCGGCGCCGACGTGCGCGGCGTGAAACTGACGCTGCAGCCCGACGTGGCGGCGCGGGTGGGCACGGTGGCCGGCACGATCGTGTCGAACTCCTCGGGCAGTCCCCTCACCGGGGCGCTCGGGCGGGCGGACCTGGGTAGCGCGGTGTCGGCCACGGTGCCTGCGGCAACGAGGGCGCGCGTCGAGGCCAAGACGGGTCTGAGCCTGCCCGCCGGGGCCTGGTTTCGCTGGCACTTCTTGGCAACCAAGTCCGGGGCCGCCGGCGACTACGTGCTTTCCGTGCCTAGCGGCCCGTCGCGAGCATGGGCCTACAGGTTCGGCTACGCGGGCGCCTACCGCGACGTGGCACCATCCGCCGGGGCCCTGGTGAACGTTGACTTCCGCCTGAGCACCCGATGACAGGATCGGCGCGGCTTCGCTGGAACAAGTCGCGGGCGGTCTGCGGGGGTGCCGTGCACCCCAGGTATGGGGGCCGGGCGGAACCGGCGCGTTGTGCCCAGGCGTTGTAGGAACCACGGAATCATATCTGTACGGCCACGCTAGGTGAGCCATACCGGAGGTTGACATGATGAGCTGGCGACTGCCGCTCGCGGTCGTGAGCGTGTTGGTGTTGGTCGTGGCACTAACGGCCGGCTGCCGCCCCCAGGGCGGCGGCACCGCCGACTTGGCGCCCGGCGAGCAGCCCGAGTCTCACGCCGAGACCCCCGCCGAGACCCCGGGACACTCCCACGACAATGAGACCGCCACCGAGCCCGAGACCACCGACACTGCGGGGCAGACTTCCCCGGGCGAGGCCAAGCAGATACTCGAGAGTGGGGACATCCGTTCCCAGACGACGGCCGTCGAGGCCCTGAGCAGTGCCATCAAGATGCTCGAGCCCGCCGAGGCGAAGGAGGCCCTGCGGGAGCTTGGGCAGGTTGCCCTAGACCGCGAGCGCCCCATCGAGCTGAGGACCTCGGCGGTGAGTGGCATCGCCAGCGGCCTGCGGGAGTACGAGGAAGCCCGCACGCTCCTCAGGCAGCTTGCCGCGGAACCTGACTCGCAGATGCGCGAGCGCGTCGCAGAGAGCCTGGAGCACAGCGGCGGGGATCCTGCGGCGATGGAGCTGGCGGACCGACTGGCGCAGGACAAGGACCCCATCGTCCGAGCGACAGCGATCCGCGTGCGCACGATCCTGCAGGCGGCGGGACCCAAGGGGGACCAGATGCGCCAGCTTGTGGCGGCGCTGGGCATGAGTGAGGGCGACGCCTCCGCTCAGGCCGCTATCCAGATCATCATCAAGGGAGGCGAGGACCCCAAGACGGTCCTCGCGCCCCTGATCAACGCCCTGAGCACCAGCACCGACGCGCGGCAGCGACACGCGGTGGCGATGTGCCTGGCCCTGGTCTGCGCCGGAGAGAACCCTCAGCAGCAGAAGTTCGGGCGACTGGCCCGGGCCACGAAGAAGACGCCCGTGCGGCTGCACCCGGCGGTGCTCGAGGGCGTGGGACCCCTCATCAAGGCGCTGCAGGACAAGGACGCGCTCGTGCGCGAGGTGGCGGCTCAGGGGCTGGGCTACCTGGGGGACGCGCGGGCTGCGAAGCCGCTCGGCCGCGCCCTTTCCGACCCGTCGCCATCGGTCCGCCGTCGCGCGGCCTCCGCGCTGGTAACGGTACCGGCCAGGGATGCCCAGGCCGACCTGGAGAAGGCCGTCCGCAGCGACCCGGACCCCAACGTGCGGCGCTACGCCGTCGAGGCGCTGGGGTGGATGGAGGACGAATCCGTGATACCCACGCTGGTCGTGGCGGCGTCGGACAGAGACTCGCGAGTGCGGCGCTTCGCTGCGCAGGAGCTGGGGCGGCGCGGGGCGCGGGAGGCGCTGGCCGCGCTCATGCCGCTGTTCCAGGACCCGGATGAGGACGTGCGATGGCAGGCCGTGCTGGCCGTGGGCAAGATGCGCGACAAGAGCGCCACCGATGCCCTGGTCAAGGCGCTTGACGACCCGGCCCCGCAGGTCGCCAACGCCGCCGAGCGGGCCCTACAGCGTCTGGGGATCGCCCGTCGCAGCGAGAAGTACCTGGAAGAGGGTTAGGCAGCCGCGACCCGGCGGTACGCGGCCTCAGAAGACGCGCTCGTCGCGGCCCGGCATGGCTATGCTGCCGCCACCGAGCAGCCAGCCGGCGTCATCGTAGAAGACCGCCCCCTGCCCCGGCGCCACCGCCTGGTCGTGGGGGGAGACTCGCACGTGGCAATGATCCTGCTCGGATAGGCTTACCTCGCCCCGGATCAGGCTGCCCCGGTACCTCACCATCACCAGGCAGTCGAGGGCCTGCCCGGTCCCGGGCGGCTCGATGCTCACCCAGTTGACGCCCTCGACCTCGAACTCCAGCCGGCACAGCTCCTCGCGCTCCCCCACGACCAGGGCGTTGCGATCGGGGTCCTTGGCGAGAACGTAGAGCCGTTGGCCGCCCCGCAGGCCCAGTCCGCGCCGCTGGCCCACGGTGTAGAAGATGAGCCCTCGGTGGAGACCCAGCCTGCGCCCCGACGAGTCCACGATGGGCCCCGGGTCGGCGCGAAGAGTCTCGGCCAGGTACTCGCCGTACTCCGTCCGGCCCGGGAGGAAGCACAGGTCCTGACTGTCCCGCGCCAGGACGGGAAGCCCTCGCTCCTGGGCCTCGCGCAACACGTCGCGCTTGAGGCCGTCGCCCAGCGGGAAGCGCGCGCGGCTGACCTGCTCGGGGGTCAGGAGCGCCAGCACGTAGGACTGGTCCCTGTCCGCATCGGCGCCGCGTCGGATGCCCCACCGGGTTGCGCGGAGTGCACGGAGCGCATAATGGCCGGTCGCGAGGGCCTCACAGCCCAGGTCGAGCGCGGCTTCGAGCAAGGCGCCGAACTTCACCAGGCGGTTGCAGGGCAGACAGGGATTGGGGGTGAGGCCCTGGGCGTAGGACGTGATGAAGTACTCGAGGACATGCGTTCTGAACTGGGCGCGTAGGTCCACCACGTGGTGTTCGATCCCCAGACGGCGGCAGACCTCCGCAGCAGGCACCTCGTGGCTGGCTGGGTCGCCGGTCCGGGAAGTGGTCTCGACGAGCCTGGCCGTGAGACCGACCACCTCCTCGCCGGCTTCGACGAGGCGGGCGGCCGCGACGGCCGAGTCCACGCCTCCGCTGAGGGCCGCTGCTATCCGTGCCATGGCGGGACCAGCGTATCACCGGCCCCCATGGGGCTCAACACACGCCCCCCGGGGGATGGCAGCACGTCGGGGCGATTGGGCGCAGGGTTGCGGTGCCTGCTGCCCGGGGCTCGCGGGTGTGCTATCCTAGCCCGAAGACTATTGGGGGAGGGACCCCGATGGAGCGCGTCAACGAGAGGGACCTGGAGTTCCGCCACGGCGACCACGGACCGAAGTACGTCTTCCGGGGCCCCCGCATCGAGTGGGGAGTGATCGTGTTCCAGCCTGGCCAGGAGCTCGGGCCCCACAAGCACCAGCAGGTTGAGGAGACCTTCTACTTCCTCGAGGGCACACCGCAGATGGTGGTGGACGGCGAGAGCCACCGTGTGGCGCCGGGTGATGCTTTCCGCATCGAGCCCGGCGAGGCCCACAACATCATCAACGACACCCAGGCGGACACTCGTGTCGTGTTCATCAAGTGCCCCTGCCTGCC
>CAZSOQ010000351.1:0-4089 GCA_964608495.1 uncultured Armatimonadia bacterium
GGCCAGATGTTGGGGCTCGGGCCGGCCGCTGGTCGTGGACCACATGGTGGCAACGGCCGCACAGTGGGCCGCGCCCAGGGTGAGCGGTACGGTCCAGAAGGGCGGCAGGGCGGCAGCCATGCTCCCGGCCGCTACGCGGCGGGCCACAACAGCGACCGCCAGGGCGGCCATGCCCAGGCCCACCCACGAGAGGCCGAATACACTCAGGAAGTAGAGGCCGGCGTTGCGGGTCCAGGTCCTGAGCGCGTAGGGCCAGTGGCCGCGCAGGAACTCGGCGGTGGAGGGGAAGCTCTTGCCGTAGCCGTACCACATCCCCTCGGCGAAGACCTTGACGCGAAGGTGGTCGGCGTACTGGGAGTAGAAGGGGCTACCGTTGGTGGAGGCGTTGAGGAGCCAGTAGGGCAGCAGGGACAAGCAGGCCGCCAGGACGGCCAGAGCCAGGGCGCGCCAGTGTCGGGCGCAGGCGAGCCAGAGCAAGGCGGCGGTGCCCGTGACCAGACCCTCGCCGCGGGTGAGGTGCAGGAGGGTGATGAGCAGGCCGGTGGCGAGTGCCCAGCGCCAGTCGCGCGCGGCGGCCAGGACGCTGAGGACGAGCAGGCTCAGCCAGAGAGCGTGGAGGCCGACGGGCTCGAGGACGGTGCCCGCGAGGATCATGACGGTGGAGAGGGAGGCGAGGATCGCGGTGGCAGCCGCGGCGGCCGGGCCGTAGAGATGGCCGGCGAGGTAGGTGAGGGCGGCCACGGTGAGGGCTCCGATGAGGATGGTGGCGAGCTGGGCCGCGGCGTCGGTGGGCGACAGGCGAAGGGCCAGGGCAAGGATAGCCGGATAGGCCGGCTGCCTCTCACCGAGGGCCCAGTGGCGAGCGGCAGCGTCGGTGTAGAAATGCCAGTGGACGTCGCTGAGGAATCCCTCGCCAGCAGCCATGTGATAGGCGAGCGATAGGTGGTCGGCGGAATCGTTGACGGCCCGGGGGGATGCCGGCGAAGGGCAGGCGGGCAGCCAGGGCGATGAGGAACCCGCCAAGGGTCAGGAGACGTAGCTTGCGGCCTTCGGTCATCAGCTCTGCTGCGCGGGAACAGACCGCGCGGGCCCCGTCTCGCCGGGCGTCGGCCGGCACTGGAGCCGGCGGATGAACGATTGATCAGCACGGCGGCGGGGTGAGTTTTCCACGTTATCCACAAAAGACTCCACAACCCGTCTGGTGAGTATGCCGGTTTCCGCCTGGAAGCGCCAGAGGGTCGCGGCGACGGATTGGGGGCCAGCCAGGGGCGGTGGGCGTGGCGCGGGAATCGGGGCGGCGGCTGAAGCACCGGAATCCGCCAGAGGCAGCGGAGCCGCGCGCTGAACGATCGCCCAGTGGGACCGGGGCTCGAGCTTCCCACACTGTCCACCGAGGAATCCACAGTCGAGGATTCAGGACGGGGCCGGAGGTGGGTGCGGGCGGGTTGCTCTCGCGCTGCCGCGCTGAGAGAATGGCCGGGGCCAAGAGGGCCCGCAGGACAGATGACCGGCAGGGGGGAGACAGCGTGCAGCTACTGGCCTTATGGTGGGCGCCTTGCCTGGTGTTCGCGGCGGCGGCCTTCGTGCTCGGTGACGGGGCGGCGGGAGAGGGCCCGTCCAGCGAGGAACTGCTGGCCGGGGTGCCGGCGGACTTCCCGCGCTTCGAGCTCGCGGGGCACGACCGCGAGGCGGCCCTGCTGACGCACTACTACTGGTACCACTTCCACACGCGGCTGGGGAACAACCGCTGCCTGTTCAACAAGGAGTACCTGACGATCGGGGACCTCTGGGCGGCGGGAGCCGTGGATCCACAGAGAGGGGCGATCCAAGAGGTGCACCGCGCCGACCTGGCGGGGATTCGCCTGAGCGACGACGGCTACGTCCACACGCACCAGCACTGGTCGCACGCCCACGACTACGGGTGGCCCTTCCCCTTCTGGACGCAGGTACCGGGGGGATTCGAGGGGTGGACGGCGGGATGGCTGTTCCAGGAGGACGGCACGGGATGGGCGTGGGATTCGCTGCGGGGGTGGGCGGACTGCCCGTACACGGGAAGCCGGGCGACTCAGGGCTGGGGCCTGGAGCGGCTGGAGTCGCTGGGGATCGAGGAGAAGGGCTGGCGGCTGAGGGCGACAGGGGAATCGCCGGCGCTGGTGACGCCCGAGGGCGTGAGCCTTGACGCCTCGAACGCGCCCTTCCTGCAGGTGAGGTGGAGGCGGGCCGCGCCAGCGAAGACGCACCTCTTGGCCTACGTGGAGTGGCAGCGAGAGGAGGATGGGGACTTCGGCCCTGACCGGCGCGTGTACTTCGCGTATGAGGCGGGGCTGTCGGACCACGAGGCCATCACCGGGATGGTCCACTCGATAGTGGAGATGTACCGGCACCCGAAGTGGCAGGGGAAGGTGAAGCGCCTGCGGCTGTGCCTGGCGCCGGGCGAGGCCGAGGCGGACCTGACGGTGAACGCCGTGTTCACCTGCTACGACACGCGGCACACGATCAACAACCCGATCTTCATCCTGGCCTGCTGGAGCTACTTCCGGTGGACGGGGGACCTGGACTTCCTGCGCTCGCAGGTGAACCGGATGCGGGCGGCGCTGCGCTACCAGCAGGTGGAGATGGGCGGGGTGGAGCTGGGGCACATCCGTAACCGTTGGGTGGGCCACGACGGGCTGCCGGGATTGACGGTCAACGCCGATGGGACGAAGACCTTCCATCCGGGCCACGGGATCGGCTCGAACTACTGGGACATCCTGCCCTTCGGGTGGGACGACCTGTACGCCACGAACCAATACCACGCAGCCACGCTGGCGATGGCCGAGCTGGAGGAGGCGATGGTGGCGAACCCCGGATGGGGCGTGCCGCGAGGCGGGGAGGCCTTCGACCCTGCCGAGCTGCGCCGTCATGCGGCGCGAGTGAGGCAGGTGGCGGGACGCAAGTTCTGGGATGAGCGGAAGGGACGCTTCGTCGGGTGCGTGGATGCTGAGGGAGTGGCGCACGACTACGGCTTCACCTTCGTGAACCTGGACGCCATCTGGTACGGACTGGCGTCGGACGAGCAGGCGGGGGAGATCATACGGTGGCTGAGCGGGGAGCGGATCGTGGATGGGGACACGTCCACGGGCGCGGACATCTACCGGTGGCGTTTCGGGCCGCGGGCGACGACGCGGCGGAACGTGGAGTGGTACTGCCAGGGATGGACGGCGCCGGAGAGCCTGCCGTGGGGCGCGCAGGTGCAGGACGGCGGGGCGGTGCTGGGGTTCTCGTTCTATGACCTGTGGGCGCGGCTGAAGGTGCGGGGGCCGGACGACGCGTGGCAGCGGCTGAGCGAGATGCTCGCGTGGGAGGATGAGGTCTGGAAGGAGGGCGGATACCGGGAGTACTACAAGGACGGCAAGCGCGGCACGACGCTGCAGGGGGGCGGCACGGCGGGCGGGATAGGGATAGACGCCGAGTTCTTCGAGAGCATCCTGGTACCGTCGGTGGTGGTCTATGGGTTCCTGGGCCTGGAGCCGCGGGCCGATTGCCTGGCTCTGCGGCCGAACCTGCCGAGCCAGTGCCCGGAGATGAGCATCCGGAACCTGCTGTACCGCGGCTGCCGAATGGATGTGACGGCCAGGGACCGGCGCATCAAGGTGACGGTGCACGACCGGCCGCGGGAGGCGCTGCGCCTGGTGGTGGAAGGGGAGTGGCGGCTGTCGGGATCGGGGTGGAGCGGGACGACCTTCGAGGTGTCGGAGCCGGGGACGTACGTGCTCAAGCGCGGGTAGGCCGGAGCGAGGGAGGGACGGCGGGCCATGGGGGGCACGGGAGCGGAAGGTCGGACAGGGGCTCAAGGACACAAGGCGGGCAGGCCGAATACCTTCGGGCAGTGGGCGGGGCTCTTGCGGCGCCTGCCAGCACAAGCGCGGGAGGCGTTGACGATGGCGCCTGGTCTCTGGGTAGCGGAAGGTGACGGTCAGATGGGACGGCCGGTGGGATCGCGGTCGGGGCTGGTGCCGGTGGCCGCGGTGGCCTGCGGCCTGCTTCTGTCGGCGAGGCCGGCGCCGGCCTACCACCCGGAGGGCAATGTGGTCCGGGGCGTGTACATCC
>CAZSOQ010000352.1:0-4088 GCA_964608495.1 uncultured Armatimonadia bacterium
CACCCCCAGCGCCGCTGCGAAGGCCTGCCTCGCCGCCGCTGCCTGCCCCCCACCCAGACACGCCAGCCCCTCCGCGGCCGCGTCGCGCGCGCCCTCCGCCGGGGCCAGTAGCAGCGCCGCCACCGCCAGCACCGCGCACCGAAGCAAGGCCCGGCCCCGGTTCCCCGGCCCTACGTCAGCCAACACTCGTCACCTCGCCCGACCTTACCCATAGCTCACCTTCGGGGCCAAGAAGGCCCAGCCGCCCTTCCTCGTCAGTGCCCAGCGCCGTGCCGGTCACCTCGCGACCCGCCTCTCGCACGCTCACCCGCCGCCCCTTGAGCTGGTCCGCTTCGGCGATCGTCGCCATCAGCCCTTGCCTGTTCCCTGCCTTCAGCTCCCCGTAGTACCGGTGCATCTCGTCCAGTATCGCGGCCAGCAGGGCCTCACGTCTCACCTCGTCGTGTCCGCCCTCGGCCCGCGCCACGGCCTGCACCGTGGTCACCGCCCGATCGCACGGCAGGCCCTCGCCTGTCCCCAGCACGTTCACGCCAATCCCCACGACGTGCACTTCCTGCGTCTGCTCCACCAGTATCCCGGCCAGCTTCGCCCTCCCGTACACGACGTCGTTCGGCCAGAGCACGCCCGTCCTCAGCCCACAGCGCCTCGCAGCCGCCGTCACCACGCTCGCGGCGGCCGCCAGGCCCAGCAGCCTCCCCACCGCATCGTCCCCGGGCCGCAGCAGGACGCTGAACAGCAGGCACCGCCCCGGCACGTCCACCCATGTCCGCCCGTGCCTGCCCCGTCCGGCCGTCTGGCTCTCGGCCCCCACGACCAGCCCTTCCGCCGCCCCCTGGCGCGCGGCGGCACGGACGAGATCGTTGGTTGAGGTCACCTGCTCGTGCCACTCCAGGCGCCACGGTGTGGTCAGACACGCTTCGGCGGCGGCTAGGTCCAGCATCACGGCAATCATAGCCGCACGGGGGGTCTGAGGCAACGACATCTCGCGGCACGCCGCGCCCTGGCGGCTCCTCACCCACGGCGCCCGGCCCGTCTCGCGCCGGATCCTGCGCGCCGGCCCGGCAGCCCCGCCCGCTCGCCGCCGCCTTTTCCCTCAGGGCGCCACTACCAGGTCCCCGAGCCGCGGCGCTTCTCCAGGAGAGATGCCCACGATTACCGAGTGGTCGTCCTTCACTTCCTGCACGAGCCCCACCCCGATGACCCGCCACGCCTCGCCTTCCTGTCGCGCGATCAGGAGCCGCCTGTCGCGGCCCATGCCACTCTTCCGCGTCAGGTCCGTGCGGAACCTGTCCGACCCGCTCTTGGCCAGGATTCGGCCCATCAGCGCGGGCGGCTTCAGCAGCTCCTGCACTGCCCTGATGCACGCGGCCCGCAGCGCCTCCTCGACCAGCTCGTCCGTCGGCCGCGGCTCATCGCGCACGGCCTTCGCCGACGCGTTCCCGTTCGCCGCCATCACCAGCTCGCCCGAGGTCGCCTCGGTCACCTCAACGCGCACGGCCACCAACACAGTCGCCTTGCGGTAGTCGAGCCCCACGCGCCCCACGGCACCCGACACCATCAGCTCAGCCCTCACCATGTCGGCCAGTCGCTGAAGGTGCCCCGCCTCGAAGGGCGGACGCAATCCCGCCCGCTTCTGCGCCGCCACGGCTTCCTCGCGTGGCACCAGCCGCCATCGCTCCGCCTCGTTCAGCAGACGCTGGGTCCACTCGGCACACCTCATCCCCGTCCCGCGACCCGTGTAGCCCCCGAGCTCGTTGAAGTCGGCGACCGCCGCTGTGACCCAACCTGCCTGGCTCCCACCGGCCGGCCCAGCCTCGTCCGCCCACGACCCGACGCCCCCGGCCAGCAGCAGTAACAGTCCAGCCCCGCCTAGCCCGGCCGCCCGCTGGCCGCGGCTGTCACGCCGACGGGTCTCCACTGTCCTCCCCGCCCGAGGGGCACTGCTATCCCCCGAGATTCTCGATCTGGTCATCGCTGAGATTCTCTGTCACATCCGCCGCGACGACAAGCCCCACCTTGCCCACTCGCAGCTTCACCTTCTCGCCCACAGCCAACCACCGCGCGATCTCCGGCCTCTGCGCGCACAGCTTCAGGTACACGTCGCTCAGGTACGCGACGCGCATCTGCTCGAGGTCCTCCGTGTAGTCCGAGTCTATCCAGTAGCCCGACTGCGCATCCAGATAGAAGGTCTTGCCGCCGACCTGCCTCATGCTCTCCACGCCGACGACCCCGGCGCCGGCGTGGTCCGCCCGGCGCATTGCGGCCGTCGCCTTGGCGACATCCACGGCCGACAGGCCCGTGCCGGTGCCCCCCAGGCCTTCCCGCGCGCGCTCCATCGTCGGGGCGGCAGGAGCCCCGAAGGCTCCCGCCGGCCCGCTCGGCCCCCGGGGCCCCATCGCGGCACGGACAGCGACGCCCGCGTTCACCAGCTCCGACTCCTCCTCCGCCACCAGGTACGATGTGTAGGGCGTCACGATCCCGAACTTGAGCGCCAGCCGCACGATCTCCTTCTTCAGCTCCTCGTCCTCACCGTGCAGGCGTATCTGGTCCAGCAGGTACCCCACCTGCCGCGTCCCCCACAAGCGGGGCAGGAAGTCGTTCTCTTCCTGTCGGCTGGGCAGACCCACCGTCCACTCCCAGGCTTCGCGCTCCGAGCCCGCCAGCACCCCCGTCAGCCTTACCCTCGCCTCTCCCGCCTCCGTGTAGCGCCCCACTACCGAGAGCTGCTCGCCCTTGAACAGGTCCGACAGCTTCACCGGCTGGACGTCCTCAGCCTTCGCTCCCTCGAACTTCATCTCCAGGTCCGTCAGGACCGGGTGCCCGATCTTGTCCACCAGCCCCGATATCGCCAGCTCCAGGTCCTCCTGCGGCCGCACGTAGCACGTCGTCCCGCCGTTGCTCTCCGCCACCAGGTCCAGCAGTCGCGCGTTGACGTCGTACCCCACACCCATCAGGAAGGCCCTGCTCCGCCGCTCCTCCCCCCTTCCGTTGGCCTGCTCCACGTTCTTCAGGATCTTGGCCTCGTCGCGCTCGCCCACCGTCGGCCGCCCGTCGGTGAACAGCAGCACGTAGCTCGGCCGCGTCCCCTTCTTCTCGGTCACCTCACACGCCGTCACCAGCGCGTCGTTCAGCGCCGTGCCTCCCACTGCTTCCAGCTCGCGCACGAAGCGCTTCGCCCGCTCCACGTTCTCCTCGCTCGCCGGCAGTAGCTTCTCCGCCATGCTCCGTGCCATGGTCGCGAAGGAGATCACCGAGAACCGGTCCCCAGTCTTCAGGCTGCCCACGGCGTACTCCAGCGCCTTCTTCGCCTGGTCAATCTTCTCGCCCTTCATGCTCCCCGACGTGTCTATCACGAAGACGACGTCCTTCTCGGGCGTCGCTCCGCCACCGTCCACCTCCGGCGCCGTCAGCAGCATGAAGTACCCGTCCTCACCCGGTGCCCGGTTCGTTAGCGCGTGGAACCCCAGCTCCGTCTCCGCCACACCGTAGTACAGCACGAAGTCCCGGTCGTAGGGCCGGTCCGACAGCTCGCACGAGAACTGCGCCTTGTGGTCGTCTATCCGCGTCACGTCCAGATCGTGCGTCGGCGAGAACACCGACTTGATCGGCACCTGGCTGTGGATCTTGCCCTCGACCACCAACCTGCCCTTCGCCGGTGGCGTCCCTCTGCCCACTCGCACGTTGTGGAAGTACCGCACCAGGTT
The DNA here is from genome assembly GCA_964608495.1 of uncultured Armatimonadia bacterium. GTDB lineage: Bacteria > Armatimonadota > Zipacnadia > Zipacnadales > FEN-943 > JAKORR01. Next base: position 3,705 of record CAZSOQ010000352.1, read on the forward strand.
GTTGTCCACCGGCAGGTTCTGCAGCACTTCCAGGCTGATCTGGCTCGTCTTCCCCGGCGGCACCGGGAACAGCCGCGCCGTGAACATCCCTCCGCCCGAGTACTCCAGCAGCGCTGGGTCCCTCATCCGCCGCACTATGTCCAGGTACACCTGCTTGGCCTTCTCGGCCGGCAGGATCTCCCCCGACACGGGCTTGCCGTCCATCTCGAAGGTGAACTTCGTCACTGACGCCCCCTCCGGCAGCGGGAACACAAAGGTCCCCTCCACGGCCTGCCGGTGAGGGTTGTATAGCTCCGTCTCAACCTTCGTCCGCACCACGGGGTGCTCGAAGCTCAGTGTGATGTGCTGCTCGTGTACGTCCAGGTAAGCGGGGCTTGGTGGGGC
>CAZSOQ010000353.1:0-4037 GCA_964608495.1 uncultured Armatimonadia bacterium
CCCTCCCCCTGCCCTGCTTCCGCCGGGGCTACTGGGGCCCTGAACAGCCCCTGGGTCAGGCCTGGGGCTTCGGGCTTCGCGCCTGCCGCAGCCACTCGACGACCCCCTCCGGTGCCGCCTCGGCCATCAGGAACAGGGGCAGGCGACCGACGCTCAGCTCCAGGTCTCCCGCCTGCAGGAGTTCCGGCCGGACCGGATGGTTCATGACGTCGCGGAGTTCGATCCCGGGCCCGGCACCCTCCCCGAACCTGGGCAGCACCACCGACCGCTTCTCGACGAAGCCCAGCGACCCGCCGAGGAGCACGACCACGGTCCGCCGCCCGCGGCCGAACACGTAGGCCCGCCCGCCCGGCTCCAGGTCCAGCACCTCGCGGAACCGGGCGTCCTCCAGCAGCGCCGCGCAGGTGGCGTAGGCCACCCCTGTCGGCTTCACCATCCCTCCTGCGTCAGTCAGGGCATTGCTTACGGCGTCCCGCGGGGCCTCGGGTCGCGCGGGCCAGGGCTGCTTGGTGAAGATGCAGTTGTAGTAGAACAGCTTCTCGATCCCCGCCGCCGCATGTTCGACGTACATCCGCACCAGTTCGCCCGCCGCGTTGCGGTAGTGATACTTGGCGTCAGGCTCGGACACGCCCGCGCGGTACTGATCCAGGAAGCTCGTGGACGGCACTCCCGCCTCCGTGTCCCAGATCCGCACGTCGCGCCTGCCGTGCTCGGCCAGCATCCCCCGCAGCCTCTCGACCCCGCCGTAGGGGCTGTGGGGCGACCCGGCCGTCGCCGTGTCCGAGTACCCGTGCATGCTCAGCCCGTCCATGGCGTCCGCGAGCCCGGCCTCCAGCGCCCGTTCGAGCCATTCCGTCGCGCTCAGGTGGGTACAGGCGCCCCAGACGGTGCAGCCCGGGTCCGCGCGCTTGCACTCGCGGTAGGCGATCTGCGCCAGCCGCGCGTACTGCTCCGGCGTGCCCTTCCAGAAGCCCGCGTAGTAGGGCTCGTTCCATATCTCCCAGTTGTCTATCCGCCCGCGGTAGTGGCGCACGGTCTCGTAGACGTACTCGCCGAACTCCTCCCAGTCCCTGGGCGGGTAGGCCGAGTACTTGTAGTGGCTGCCCGTGAGGTCTACACCCGGCGGCGCGTCCGCGGCCCACGCCGGGCAGTGCAGGAACTCGCCCAGCAGCAGCAGGCCCCGGTCCCGCAGGCTCTGCAGCCCCTCGTCGTACCACTTCCACTGGTCGTTCTCGGGCTCGGCGCGGGTCCACCACGTCCACTGAATGGCGTCGTGGTCCCGCAGCCACCTCATGCCCAGCCGCTTGGCCAGGTCCAGATGCCAGTCGAGGCGGATGGCGTCCACGTGGCCGCCGAAGATCGAGTCGGGGCGCGGCTGGCGGTCCGCGGCTGGCGATGGGTCTACCACGGCGAGGCTCATCAAGTCCTCTACCCACTCCAGCTTGTCCTCGCTCGGGCCGGCGTCCACGGCCACCTTGAAGACCCCAGGCCCCGGCGGCGAGAAGAGGGGCGCGAGATCAACCTTCTCTCCCGCCGCCACGTCCAGCTTCATCGTCTGAACGCCCGCCTGCGCGCCCCAGAAGTCCACCAGCCGCAGGCGCAGCACTCCCTCGAAGGCTCCCCCGGCCGGGCCCGTCACGCTCAGCGCCAGCTTCGCCTCCTGTCCCGGGGCGTAGATCCCGTGAGGATCGTCCCAGCGGGCGGCGGTGACGGCCACCGCATCGCTCCGGCGCACATCCGCGGGCACTTCCTGCGGCCGCGCGTGCAGATCGGCCCCGGCGCGGACGGTCACGTCGTCCCAGGCCACGCTCGTGCCCCAGCCGCCCAGGAGCGCCAGCCCGCCCTTCGCTCCCGCCTCCGGCAGCCCGGCCTCGGCCATGAGCCGGTCGTCCGCGAAGGCGTAGATACGGTCTCCCTCGGTCGCCACTCGTAGCCGGAAGCGGTAGGGATCGTTGACGTAGGTCGCCCAGCCGCCGCACTCGGCGAGGATCCTAGCGCCGCCTTCGGCCTGCGTGTCCGCGATGGCCAGGTGCCCGAACTGGCGGTTCACGGTGACGGTGTACCGCGACCTGACCAGCAGCCCGGACCAGTGGCAGGTGGGAGCATCGACCAGCGTGGCCTCGATAGTCACATCGCCGTCCAGTTCGCCCCGCCACGTCATGACCGGGTTGGACCTCTCGCTCTCCACAACCAGGCGCCCGTCGCGAATCGTGAACTCCCCGCCGCTCGCGGCCCAGTCGGCCCCTGTGAAGGGCCCGTCGGGGTAGGTGAACTCCTCCACCAGTAGCGGCGCCGGCGCCGTCAACAGGCACGCGCAAAGGCCGACAAGATAGGTCAAGAAGGGTGCCTCCCGGTGCGTCTGGTCCCCGACATTATGCCCCAAGGCGGCCCTGGCACCAAGCGGCCGCGGCCTCGCGGCCCCCTTGGGCCACCCTCGCCCTGCGCCGTAGCTTGACACGCCACCCGGGCTGCCATACCCTCCTGCAAAGCCGGCCGGGAGGGACGCTCATGCTCCAGGGCCTGTTCTTCAACGAGGATTGCACGGACTTCTTCTATGCTCGCCCGAAGGAGGGGGTGACGGGCACCGACGTGGACGCCTTCGTTGACCGCCTGGCCGGACTGGGCGTCTCCGCGCTGCTCGTGAACACCAACGCCCAGCGCACCAACTACGCCAGCGAGGTGTGGGAGCCCTTCTGGACGGGCTACGACCCCGCGGGGCCGGACGACCAGCCCGTCTTCCGCCATCTGCCCGCCGATCGCATCCCCGACACGCGCCGCCTGCTCGACAACATGATCGCCCTGGCCGCCGCCGGCGTGGACTACCCGGCCCGGATGATCGAGCGTTGCCGCGAAAGAGGCGTGCAGGGCTGGATAAGCCTGCGCATGAACGATCTGCACGACGTGGACCTCCTCGACGCCCCGCTGCTCAGCGCCTTCTGGAAGAGCCACCCCGAGTTCCGCCGCGTGCCCTACCGTTTCCAGGGCTGGACCGACCGGGCCCTGGACTATGCCCACGCGGAAGTGCGCGACCACTACCTGGCGCTCATCGACGAGAGCCTGGCTCGCTTCGACCCCGACGGCCTCGAGCTGGACTTCCTGCGCTTCGGGTACCACTTCCGGATCGGGCACGAGCGCGAGGGCGGCCGCATCCTTACCCAGTGGCTCGGGCAGGTGCGCGACCGCGTGCGCGACTGGGCACGGCGCCGGGGGCACGAGATCTCCCTCGGCGTGCGCGTGGCCGCTGCCCCGATCGCCTCGCGGGAGCTGGGCATGAACGCCGTGGCCTGGGCACGCGAGGGCCTGTGCGACCTCGTGGTGCCGACGCCCTTCTGGACCACCTGTGACTTCGACCTGCCCATGGAGCTATGGCGCGACCTGCTGGCGGGCACCGACACGGCTCTGGGCGGGGGCCTCGAGTGCCGTTACCAGCCCTATCCGGCCGCCCCGGCCCGTATGGTCACGCCCCAGGAGGCGCGGGGCGCGGCGGCGCACGTCTGGGCCGGCGGCGCCGGCGTGCTCTACCTGTTCAACTACTTCGAGAGCATGCACTTCGGCGGCGCCTGGACCGCCGAGCAGTACGACCAGACGCTGCGGGCGATGGGGTCGCTCGACGGCCTGGTGAAGCTGCCGCGCACTCACGTCGTGACCTTCCGCGACACGCCTGCGCCCGGGGTGCCCGTGGCCCATGCCCTTCCGGTTCAGGGCCCCCTGTGCGCCTTCCGCCTGCAGACCGGGCCGCGACCGACCTCCGGCACGGCCGAGGTCGTGCTGGGGATGGAGATGCCGGAGGGTGCCGTGCCGCCTCGCGTCCGGGTGAACGATCACTTGTGCGAGGAAGGGGTGCTAGCCGACGGCGTCCAGCGCACGCCCGTACCCCTGGAGGCTCTGGTGGACGGGATCACGGTGATCGAGGTCGAGAGCACCGCCCCTCACCCGAGCATCACGTCGGTCGGCGTCTCGATCGCGCCCTGACCGTGCCCGCCCCGCGGCAGGGGCTGCCCAGCCCGCGGCAGGGGCTGCCCAGCCCGCGGCAGGGG
>CAZSOQ010000354.1:0-4011 GCA_964608495.1 uncultured Armatimonadia bacterium
CTCCACAATCGTGCCACCCCACCACCAGCAAAGTGCAAAAGGGTGAAAGCGCAAAGTGTAACCACCCCAACCCCACCCCAAAGTCCTCGGGCACAACGGAAACCGTAGCCGCCGTAGCGGCGCGTCGGGACGTCGCGGCCGCGGCACGCGCAACGGAAGAGCCTGGGACCACCACAGTACCAGGAGCCGCCGCGCAGGTGACCTAGCCCCCGAGAATCGGGCCATGTGCAGTGAGAGGATCTGAGTAGATGTGGTGCTCCCCGGGGCGCCGAAGGCCTGGGGCGTCAGGTTGCCCAAGGAGCTGTCAGGCCGCTCTTCGTTATAGTGCCAGCGCCAGGCCTCCACCTTCTCCTGGGCATCCGCCACCGACAGGAACCAGTACTCATTCAGGCACTCCTGCCGGAACCGGCTGTTGACGGCCGCCATGATGGCGTTCTCCGTAGGCATGCCGGGGCGGATGGAGTCCAGAACCACCCCGTTCCAGTACGCCCACTGGTCAAGCACCCGCGGCGTGAACTCTGGCCCGTGGTCGCTGCGAAGATGCTCGGGCACCACTTCGATCGCGTCCCCTGCGCCGCCGCTCTCCCCTGGCCAGGGGAGGGCGGCCCTGCCCACCTCCACTACCCCCTGCTCCCATGCCTGTTCCGCTACCCAAACTCCTCACCTACAACATACAAGGGCGGGGCTTCAGCCCCGCCTCCCGTAGTCGCAGGCCTTGGCCTGGTGGCGCCGAGCACGCAAAGCATCTACACTAATCCGGCCTCAGCGCATCGGAGGTTAGGCCGCGTGACCCGCAGGACAGCTCCTGCCCTGCTGCTGCTATGCCTGACGGTGGTGGCGTCCGCCGACGTCCAGTACTGGGTGGACGACGTGCCCGACTACTACTGGTACGGCGGCTGCTCGCCCACGTCCGGCGGCATGTTGATCGGCTACTGGGACAACCAGCCGGGCTACGGGAACCTGTACAGCGGCACGGCGCCCATGTTCGCGGGGAGCGGCACGGACGCCATAGACGCCATCATCTCCAGCTCGGAGCACCGCAACAGCACCTACGTCCGCAACGAGTGCACGCATAGCAACACCCCACCGCCTGGGGACACGGGCCCCAACAGCATCGCCTGTTTCATGCACACGAACCCCAGCGACGGCGGCAGTTCGGCGTGGAACATCGCCACGGGCCTGCGCCGCTATGCGGCCTACGATGACCCGGACACCGGGATTGACGAGTCCTACGATTTCACCGCCCTCCTGAACTACACGTCCAGGCCCTCCTGGCCGGACGAGTTCAACGGCGGCGCCTTCACCTTCGAGGACCTGGAGAACGAGATAGACCACGGCAGGCCCGTGTGTCTGGGCCTGAGCCTGGATGGCGGAGGCCACTCGGTGGTGGCCTACGGCTACTGGGTGGACGACACGGGCACCGAGTGGTACGCCGTGCGCGATACCTGGCAGGACAACAACTCGAACGGGTACGCCGGGGTCACGGCCACAATGGACAACGGGCAGGAGTGGTGGAGCTGGGACCTGCGGCAGACCGGCGAGACCTTCGGGGCGGCCTACTTCGTCGATTCGGGCAGGTACTTCATCCCGGACACGAACGGCCCGCTCAGGGAGAGCGGCGACTACGGCGACACCCTGGAGTCGGGCGAGACGTTGACGGAGCTGGTGGACACCGTCTACGCCAGCCTGGACCCCGGCGACTACGATTGCTACCGGATCTGGCTGGACCAGGGCGACCGCATCGTGGCCATGACCCAGGACGACGAAGGGTTCAACGAGGCCATTGACACGGTCCTCGGTATCTGTGACCCGAACGATCAGGGAATCATCTACAGCGACGACTTCTGGCCCGGCACCGACGGCACCAAGACCTCCTACCTGATGTGGGAGGCCGACCAGTCCGGGTGGTGGAAGCTCGTGGTCCTGGGGTCCACCGAGACGGTCTCCGGCGACTACGTGCTGGCCTACGACCGCCATCCCTTCCCCGAGCCGGCGACCGTGGTGCTGTTCGCGCTGGGGCTTGCGGGGCTCACGGCGCGGCGGCGCAGGCGCGGCGCGGCCCACCCCGACGACGGCCGGGAGTAGCGTCGCGGTGGCCCCCCGGGCGCTTCCCCGCGGCGCGCGGGGGCAGGCGCCTGCCCGGTCGCTTGCGGTCCCCTCTGCTTGTTGTTACGATTCGCGCAGCGAAGCTCCGACCAGGAGCCGAAGGGGCCGGCAAGGCCCACGCGCGCGTGTTGATCCTCCCGATGAAGCTGTCCGTGGTGATGCCGGCATACAACGAGGAGGCCACTATCGAGGAGATAGTGGGGCGGGTGCTGTCCTCGGGCGTGGACGTCGAGCTCATCGTCGTTGACGACGCCTCCACCGACAGGACGGCCGAGCTGGCCCAGCGCTGCTCCGCCCGGGACGGGCGTATGCGGCTCCTCCGACACGACGTGAACCAGGGCAAGGGAGCCGCCGTCAGGACCGGCCTGGCGTCCGTCACGGGCGACGTGGTGCTGATCCAGGACGCGGACCTGGAGTACGACCCCGCCGACTACCCGGCGCTGCTCAAGCCGCTGGAGCGAGGGGACGCGGATGTGGTGTTCGGGAGCCGCTACCTGGGGCCCCACGCCTGCCTGCCGCTGTACTACTACGTTGGCAACAAGATGATAACCTGGTGGTTCAACCTGCTCTACGGGACGTCGCTGAGCGACGTGCTGACTTGCTACAAGGCCTTCCGGCGCGGCCTCGTTGGGGCCGAGACGCTGAGGTCGTCGGGCTTCTCCTTCGACGTCGAGCTACCTGCGCGACTGGTGCGGGCGAGGGCGCGGGTCTTCGAAGTGCCCATCTACTACGGGGCGCGAAACGCCCAGCAGGGCAAGAAAATCCGGTGGTGGCACGGCTTCGCGATAGGCTGGGCGGCACTGCGGTTCCGGCTGTTCCACTAGGGCTGGGCGCGCGGGGATGGGGCGGCGATCCAAGGGCTGAGAGAGGTCCCGGTTCATGCTGCGTGGACTTCTGCGGCGAGTGAGCCAACTGCTCACCGGCAAGCGGCCGGTGGATGACGATTTGCTGGATGAGCTGGAAGAGGCGCTCATCGCGGCCGACGTGAGCTATGACCTGGCGCTGGAGCTCGTGGACCGGCTGCGGGCCGAGGCGGCGGCCGAGCGCTGCAAGGATTCGGACGAGGTGCGCCATGTCCTCCAGCGCATGCTGCGCCAGCTCCTCGAGCCCCTCGCCAGGCCCATCGTCCTCGCGGACGCGCGCCCGACCGTCCTGGTCATCCTCGGCGTCAACGGTGTCGGCAAGACCACGACCATCGCCAAGCTGGCGCACCGGTTCAGGAGTCAGGGCCTCAAGCCCATGATGGTCGCTGGCGATACCTTCCGCGCGGCCGCCGCCGAGCAGCTTGAGGTCTGGGCCGGGCGCGTGGGCTGCGACTTCGTCAGGCAGCGGGCGGGCGCGGACCCGGCAGCGGTGGTCTTCGACGCCCTCGAGGCCGCCAAGGCCCGGGGCACGGACGTGGTGATCATAGACACGGCCGGGCGCCTGCACACCAAGAAGCACCTCATGGACGAGCTGGGGAAGATCGTGCGCATAGCCGAGCGGCAGATCGGCCGTCCCCCGGACGAGCGCCTGCTCGTGCTGGACGCCACGACCGGCCAGAACGCCCTGAACCAGGCGCGCCAGTTCCATGACGCCGTGGGCGTGACTGGCCTCATCCTGGCCAAGCTCGACGGCACGGCCAAGGGCGGCATAGTGCTCACCATCGCCCACCAACTGAGGCTCCCAATCAGGGCGGTGGGCCTGGGCGAGAGGATGCAGGACCTCCAGGACTTCTCGGCCCAGGACTTCGTCCGGGGCCTCTTCGACTAGCTCCGCCCCACTCATCGGCCGTTCCCGGCGTCCTGGTCTGTCCCTGCCGGGCGGCCTGCCCTGGCGGCTGTGTGCTTGTCCGTCTCTGATGGAGGGGCCCCCCATCCGGCCCGCCCTCTCGGTTACGGCACACCCACTCCGCACCGCACCATC
>CAZSOQ010000355.1:0-2206 GCA_964608495.1 uncultured Armatimonadia bacterium
GGAGGCGGCTCGACGGGCGGGCGCGTGATCTTGTGCGGCTTCTCTACCCACGCCGGGTCGCCGTACAGGCCGGCTGTGCTCAGGTCGAAGGGCTGGAAGCCCACCTTCAGCGCGGGCGAGTCGGGCTTCAGCCGGAAGTCGAGCCCCTCGGGGTCCACGAACCCCGGATCGGCGATGATCGAGTGCTGGTCGTGGCCCGCCGCCTGCCAGTCCTCGAGGTCCCAATCGCCGAAGTCCGGCTCTTCCCGCTGGAGGGTGTCCCACCAGCAGTTGGAGTCCGACTTGAGCTGGGCCTTCCCCCAGTTGGCCCCCACCAGCTCCCCGTCGGTCGAGTAGACGATGTTGCGGCTGAAGTCTATCGAGTCGTGCTCCTCGACCCGGTGGATCCTTGCCTCGCCACCGCCGCACATCGCGAAGATGTTGTTGCGCACGACGTTGTCGCGGCCATAGTGCTGGCTGAACCCGCCCTTGCTGGCGCTGTAGCACAGGTTGTTCTCGATCAGCAGGTCGGTGCTGCCCTCGTCGGGGTAGATGCAGGCGGCCCCGAAGCGGTACTCATAGATGTCGTGGATGAGGTTGTGGGTAAGGCGCGTGCCCTGCGATTGGCCGAGGGTATAGATGCCGCCCAGGTCGCTGAGGACGCCCATGCCGATGTGGTGGATGTGGTTCCACTCGACGTGGTTGTCGTGGGCGGAGCTGGCCGCGTAGCCCCAGGACCACCCCACCGACACGCCCGTGTAGAAGAAGTCGCAGATCTCGTTGTGGATGACGTCGTTGTAGCTGTTCCGCCCGATCCACACCCCTATCCCTGCCGGGAACACATGCCCGCCGTCGTGCAGGAAGCAGTTGTCTATCGTGTTGCGCTGCGTCAGGAGCGCGTCGTCGTCCCGCGTCACGGCCTCCCCGATCTTGATCGCGCCGCCGCCCAGATCACGCACCTCACACCGCACGATGCGGTTGTCCTGGCAGGCGCTCTCCAGCCAGATCCCGTACTCGCCGCAGTGGGCCACCTCGCAGTCCTCGAGGGTGCAGTGACGGGCGCCGTTGGCGTGGATCGCCCCGGTCAGGAAGGTGGCCGCCTGGCCGTCAGCGGGCTGGTCACGATCGTGCAGCCACGCCGCGTGCTGGAACGACAGGCCGCGGAGGGTGAGATACTCAACGGGCAGGCCCAGCCGGGGGTCGCCCGCGATCTCCACCAGGTGCTCCAGCACCGGGGCCACCGCCTGCGCCGTCGTCATGTCCTCGCCCTGCAGCGGCCAGTAGTATAGCGTCCCGCTCTTGCGCTCCAGGTACCACTCGCCGGGCTGATCCAGGGCCTCGCGGTAGTTCTCCAGGTGGTACCTCTGCTCGCGCTCCCAGTAGCACACGGGCCAGCCGCAGCGGGCCGTGAACCGCACCGTCCGCTCGGCCTCATCCACTCGGTCTATCCAGTGCACCGAGGCCGTCCAGGAGTGATACAGAAAGATGTTCACGTCCTCGAGCCCGTCCCAGGGCTTGAGGTCGTCGCCCTGGTACGTGAAGCCCATCGAGGCCGCCGCGTCGCCGCGCTGCTGCTGGGGGCTCTGGATCTCGGGCAGCGGCCCGGCGGTGCGCAGGTAGCCCTCGTTAGGCTGGCGCGCCCGCGTGCGCCGCTCGCCGTTGACAAAGAGCTGGTGGAAGTACCACTCGCCCGCCTTGACCTCGGGGACCGTGACGGTCCACAGCTCGTCCGGGCCCTTCCGCCAGCCGGTGAGGGCGCGCCCGCCGCTGAGGACGGGCTTCTCGTCCTGGTAGGCGCCGTAGATCACGGGTGCGTCGGCCGAGCCGGAGTCCTGCGGGCCGAACCGCAGCGGCTCCGAGAGGTAGTAGGTGCCGTCGCGGATAAGGACCGTGTAGCGGTCGGCGCCGCCGGCGGGCCGGGCCTGCCGGATCGCCTCCTGGGCCCGCGCGACGGTCGCGAAGGGGCCATCGGCCTGCTGGGCGTTGGGCGCGGGCAGCCTGCCCGACCAGGCGTCCCGGCCCTGGGGCGAGACGTAGAAGGTGACGTCGGCGCTCCAGACGGTCTGGGCGAGGATGAACAGCGCGGGAAGAGCCAGGGCTGTGGAGGTACGCACGGCGATCACTCCTTAGCGGCGCGGTGCTGACCGGTCGTCGCCATGGTATTCCTGGCGCAGTCGGGGCATCCTGCCACGGACCGGGCATCCTGCCACGGACCGGGCATCCTGCC
>CAZSOQ010000355.1:2306-4006 GCA_964608495.1 uncultured Armatimonadia bacterium
AGTCGGGGCATCCTGCCACGGACCGGGCATCCTGCCACGGACCGGGCATCCTGCCGGCGGTGAGCCCCCGGTGCGGACCACCCGGCCCGGCCCCGGCGCTACATCCGCAACCCCAGCTCCCCCAGCTCCATGCGCTTCCAGAAGGCCGGCGCGTCGTCCGTCCCCTGCACGTAAAGCTCCACGCCCGCCTCCCGGCACGGCGGCCCGAATACCTCCTCCACGTCCGCCAGCAGCGGCCGCAGTCCCACCTTGCCCTCCTGGTCGAAGACGTACCCCCGGTACTCCGTGATGCTCGGGTACAGGCCCTTGCCCGTGATCTCGCCGACCACGAGCTCGTCCACCAGCCGCTCCCGCACCCACGTCCGCCAGTCTATCGCCATGTTCCCGTAGGGCGGGCCGAACCAGTCCCCCCGCGGGATCCCGATGCAGAGGCGCTTGCCCTCGGGCATGGCCTCCCGCAGCTCCCGCAGCAGCTTGGTCACCTGCTCGCCGCGCAGCCGCCGCCAGGCCTCCAGGTCCAGCTCCTCGCCCAGAGGGTCCTTGCCATACCGCTCCCGGTAGGCCGCGACGATCGGCTCGTTGAACCCGAACCGGTCGCCGTCCTGCGCGGGCGGCGAGTGGCTCCGCGTCGAGATGAAGAGACCGTCCAGGTCGTACCGCGAGGCGTAGTCCACGATCTGAGCGACCTTGTATCGCCGCGCCTCGGGGTAGGTATACTCCAGCACGCCCCACTGCGGCTCCCCGTCCCGGTCGCGCACCACGCACTCGGGGTGCTCGATCGTGAACCTCGACTGCCAGGGGAAGGGCGTGCTCCCGCCATAGAGCACCGTCGGCGGCGCGCCCTCGTCGAAGATGGTCAGCCAGCCGTAGACCTTCAGCCCCAGGTCCCGGCAGTCCCGGCAGGCCGCGGCTATGGGGTCGAACTCGGCGTAGATCGCATCCACCAGGCCGTAGTAGGTGCGGATGTACGGCGCCCAGGTCTCCTCGGGCGCGCGGCGGTGGTACTCGCGGATCACCGCCGACGAGAGCCGCCAGTGCACCTTCACGAAGCCGGCCGCCGCGGTCTCCTCGAGCAGTTGCCTGATGGCCTGGCGATTGGCTGCCCGGTTCTGCAGGATTATGTCGCCCCAGCTCACGTGCTTGATGAGCCGCAGGGGCGGCTCGAGCTCCGCCAGCGTGGGGCCCGCCGGCGGCTCGACCTTCACCCACGCCACACCGCCGGCCAGGGGCGAGTACCGCCACTCGCCCTCCTCCTGCCACTGCCAGCGGCCCATCACGAGCCGGTCCTCGCCCGGCCGCAGGGGATCCTGGGCCAGCCTACGGCCCACCAGCTCCCCGTCCAGGTACAGGCTGAGGAGCCCGCCCTGGCGGTAGTCGAGGGCCATCTCGTACCAGCGGCCGGGGTCGAGCTTGACGTTGCCCTTGAGGCCCGAGTGTCGCTCGCCGGTCCAGTACAGGCCCAGGGGGTAGCCGTCGCTGAGCACGTACAGGGCGGCGCGGCCGAAGATCATGGCCGGCACCTGCCCCGCGGCGAGCTTGTCGAGCCGGAAGCGCGCCGACAGCCTGAGGCCCTGGCTCTGGCGGGCGGCCTCGGGCACGAGCACCTCGGCCCAGGCCCCGGCCTCGGCCTCGAGGTGCAGCGCCCCGTCAGCGACCGTCGCGCCGTGGAGCTGTAGGCCGGGCACGTCGCCGCTGAAGTC
>CAZSOQ010000356.1:0-3962 GCA_964608495.1 uncultured Armatimonadia bacterium
GATGGGGGGCGGCAGGATGGGTGGCGCAGGCATGATGGCGCCGCAGGGCCCGATGCCCGGGGCTCCCATGGGCCCCGTTGGACAGCAGCCGCCGGGTCAGGAGATCACCCCGGAGCAGTTGAAGGAGCAGCTCGACATGCTCCAGGAGCAGCTCGCGGTCCTTCGTCGCATCATCGAGGGCATGAATCAGGACGAGTGAAGCAAGAGGGCCCCTTCGGCGGCCTGAAGGGAGCCCTTCGCGCCCAGGCCGCGGTCGGGTGGAAGGCGGCTGGAGCTTTCCGCTGCCCAGCCGATCACCCCGAGAAAAGGAGGCAGCAGCGTGGTTATCGCCGTAGCCGCCGGTAAGGGCGGCACCGGAAAGACGCTTATATCGGCGGGCCTGGCCCAGGCTCTGGCCCTCGCCGGGGAGCAGCCGGTGACCCTTGTGGACTGCGATGTCGAGGAACCGAACGCGGACCTGGTGCTCCATCCCACGATCGAGAGCCACGAGGAGGTACACGTCCTCGTTCCCGAAGTTGACATCGAGACGTGCACCGGCTGCGGCGCCTGCGCCCGGCACTGCGAGTTCAGCGCCATCGCGGTGCTGCGGGGCAAGGTGATGACCTTCCCGGAGCTGTGCGCGGGGTGCGGCGTGTGCGCCTACGTATGCCCCGTGGGGGCGATCCGCGAGGTGCCCCGGAAGGTCGGAACCGTGGCCCTGGGGCGCGCGGCCGTGAGCCTGGACGGCCGTCAGGGGACCGTGAGGTTCGTCCAGGGGCGCACCGAGGTGGGCGAGCAGCGCAGCCCGCCCGTCATTAAGGCCGCGAAGGCCCACTGCGACACCGAGGGCCTGACCATCCTCGATTCCTCCCCCGGCACGTCCTGCCCCATGCAGGAGACGGTGGAAGGGGTTGACTACTGCCTGCTGGTCACCGAGCCGACGCCCTTCGGCCTGCACGACCTGGCCATGGCGGTGGACACCTGCCGTCGCATGGGCGTGCCGGCCGGCGTGGTGATCAACCGCGACGGCTTGGGCGACAGCGGGCCCGTCGTGGACTACTGCCGTCGCGAGGGGGTCCCGGTGCTGTGGCGTCTGGCGCACAGTCGAGCGATAGCCGAGGCCTACGCGCGGGGCTCGGGCCTCGTGGAGGCCCTGCCCGAGACGGCCGAGGAGCTGGCCGGGCTGGTGGAGCGCATGCGCGACGAAGTGGCTGAGTCGGGCCCGGCGGCCGAGTACCCATCCGAGCGGAAGCCCCCGGCGCCAGGCCGCGTCGAGGCGAGCGACCCAGATCAGGACGCGCCCGCGCGAAGGCCCGGGCGGAACTAAGGATACGGAGGTACGAAGTATGCCAAGAGGAGATGGAACCGGACCGACAGGCCAGGGCCCAGGCACGGGACGCGGCGCGGGGCGCGGAGGAGGCGGCGGGGCAGGGGCCGGACAGGGCCGTGGCCAGGGACGCGGACGCATGGGCGGCACGGCAGCCGGCCCCGGCGGGCAGTGCGTGTGCCCGAACTGCTCCCACACCGTGGCCCACCAGATTGGCGTGCCCTGCTACCGGCAGAAGTGCCCGAAGTGCGGCACTGTCATGACCCGGGCTCGCTAGCCCGAGCGCGGCGCGCCAGGGCCGAGGGTCGGCGGCGGGGCATCCCTTCCCGCTCGGCCTGAATCCGAGGGCCTAGCGGCCTCGGACGCAGGCCTAGCGGCCTCGGACGCAGGCCTAGCGGCCTCGGACGCGGGTCGGACGGGGCGCCGAAGTCGCCTGTGGCGACCGCCGACCCAATCCGGAGATCACCATGCCCAATACCCACTACAAGCAGATCACCATCGTCAGCGGCAAGGGCGGTACGGGGAAGACCACCCTCGCGGCAAGCTTCGGCGTGCTCGCGCGGGACAAGGTCCTCGTGGACGCCGATGTGGACGCGGCGAACCTGCATCTGCTGCTCCACCCCGAGCTGCAGGAGACCTACGAGTTCCCCGGGGCCAAGGCCGCCGTGCGGGACGAGGAGCGCTGCCAGCAGGCGGGAGAGTGCGAGCGGCTGTGCCGCTTCGACGCGATCACGCGGGAGAGGGTGAACGTCTTCGCCTGCGAGGGCTGTGGGCTGTGCGTGCTGGCGTGCCCCAACCAGGCCCTGCGGCTCGAGCCCTACGTCTGCGGGGAGTACTACGTCGGGGTGACGCCCTACGGTCCGCTGGTACACGCGCACCTTCGTCCGGGGGCCGAGAACTCCGGGCGACTGGTGACGGTGGTGCGCCAGAAGGCCGAGGACATCGCGCTGGCGGAGGGACTGGGGCTGATCCTGATTGACGGTCCGCCGGGGATCGGGTGCTCGGCGACCGCAGCTATCGCCGACGTGGACCTGCTGCTGATGGTGACCGAGCCCACGCTGGCGGCGATGCACGACCTGGAGCGCATCGTGCGCCTGGCGAAGCACTTCGGCATCCCGGCCTGTGTCTTCATCAACAAGTGGGATCTGAGCGCCGAGAATACGGCGCAGCTCGAGGTTGCCTGCTCCCAGTGGGGCCTGCCGATCGTGGGGCGCCTGGCCTACGCCGAGGCCGTGGCGGAGGCGGTAGCCCAGGGACGGCCGCTGGTCGAGTACGACCCCGGGGGCCTGGGCAAGCCGGTAGAGGAGGCCTGGGAGAGGCTGCGGGAAGGGGTGTTCGCGGCCTCCTGAGGGCCAGGCAAGAGAGCCGGGCTTGGGCCGGCATGCGAGGAGGTGAACCATCGTGGAGATTTCGGCACAGATTGGGCACGTCTACGGCCCCGTGTGGTCGCGCCGACTGGGACGGTCCCTGGGCCTGGACGTGGCGCCCTACAAGACGTGCACCTTCGACTGTGTTTACTGCCAGCTCGGACAGACCACAGTGAAGACGCTGGGGCGAGCCCCCTACGTGCAGGCCTGGACGGTCTTGAACGAGCTTTCGGCCCTGCACCCGCGCGAGCTCAAGGTGGACTACATCACGGTTTCCGCCTCGGGCGAGCCGACGCTCAACAGCGAGGTGGGGGAGCTGATCGCCGGCTGCCGGCGGCTGGCTCCGCAGTTGTCCCTGGCCGTGCTCACGAACGGGTCGCTGCTGTGGCAGGAGGAGGTCAGGGAGAGCGTTGCCGGGGCTGACCTGCTCGTGCCGTCGCTGGACGCGGCCCGCCAGGAGACCTTCGAGCGCGTGAACCGCCCGGCGGAGGGGCTGACGGTGGAGAAGATCGTCGAGGGACTGAAGGCGGCGCGGGACGAGCTGGACTGCGCCATGTGGCTCGAGATCATGCTCGTGGCCGGATGTAACGACACGGAGGAGGACCTGGCCGCCCTGCGGGACGCAGTTGCGTACATCAACCCGCACAAGGTGCATCTGAACACGGTGGTGCGGCCGCCCGCCGAGGTGTGGGCGCAGCCGCTCGAGCCCGCGGACCTGGCCGCCGCGGCGGAGGCAATCGGCCACGGCACCGAGGTGATCGTGACAAAACCGGCCGCAACGGATCCGGACGGAGCGGCGGGCGACGCCCGGGTGCTGGAGCTGCTTCGCAGGCGGCCGTGCGCGGTCAGGGACATCGCCGACGGGCTGGGGATGCACCCCAACGAGGTGACCAAGTCGCTGCGGAGGCTGCTGGCGCGGGGCGAGATCAAGATCGTCCAGCACGGCGGCGGGGCCTTCTACAGCGCAACGTGATTCCGTCAGCGGCGTAGCGCCACGCCGCACCGGGCCGCCCACCGTCGGGTGGCGAGCCCTCGGGAAGTGACCTGCGGCTGTCGGCGATGACGCCCGGCGCTTGTGACATAACCGACCGCAAGTAGGTCAAATACACAAGGAGGTGCCTGCAATGCCAGGCTTCGATGGTACCGGACCCAGAGGACTTGGGCCGATGACCGGTGGAGGACGCGGATGGTGCAATCCCTACAGCCCCATGGGCGCCTATGGGTACGCGCCGTACGCAGGGATGGGCATGCCGTGGGGTGCCCAGATGTCCGGGATGCCCTACGGCTTT
>CAZSOQ010000357.1:0-3949 GCA_964608495.1 uncultured Armatimonadia bacterium
GAGCCGGGGGGTCTCGCCCTCCGCCGCCGTGCCCTCCAGGGCCGCCACCAGCGCCACCGTGTTCCCGCCGAGGAAGGGGCAGACATTCAGCCCCCGCGCCCGAGACGAGAGCACCTCCAGGTACCCCGCTGCGTCCGTCCACGATACCTCCACCGGCGCCCAGATGTAGGCCAGGTTCGCCCGGAAGTCGTCGCCGTGCCCCCTCGGCACAGGGAAGGCGCTCATGCCGCACTGCCCACAGGCCTCGGTCGTGATCCCCTGGCTCAGCTTGCTCAGTCCGCGCGGATCAGCCAGGAGGGTAAGGTCCGAGTGCCCGTGCGGGTCAACGAAGCCGGGGCACGCCATCAGGCCGTCGGCCTCGACCACAGTCGCCCCCTCGGCCTCGATCCCCTGCCCCACCGACGCCACTCGCTCCCCTCGCAGGAGCAGATCGCCCTCGAAGCCCTCGGCTCCCGATCCGTCCAGGATCAGGGCGTGACGTACGAGCAGCTCTCGCCGGTCCGCACGACCGGCGCCCTTCTCGGCATGACCGGGCGGAGAGGTCATGACTGCGCCGGTTCCCCGGCAGGCTTCTGACGCTGTCTCGCGGCGGCCACCACCAGCGCCGCAGCCTGCTCGAGCGATGTCCTTTCGGTGTTGATGACCAGGTCGTAGAGGGCCGGGTCGGCGATGTTGACGCGGAAGTGCGCGCGCCCGAAGGCCGTCCGCTGGTTGTCTGTCCTCGACACCAGGTCCCGGGCCTTCCGCGGCGTCAGCTCCTCCAGTTCCGCCACCCGCGCCACGCGTACCTCGAAGGGGGCTGTGATGCGGATCCGCAGCGAATGGGGTAGCAGCACTGCTCCGCCACGGCCCAGGATGATGACCTGGCCCTCGTCGGCTATCGCTCGCACGACCTCCGACAGGATCCGCTTGTAGGTCGCTGAGCTCGGCAGCCGCTCGATGGCCCCCTGGATCAGGTCCTCTACCGGCGACGTCACCGCCTCGTCCATCCGCTCCACCTGGTGCATCTCCGCCCGCAGCCGCGTCGCTATGTGCTCGATGACCTCACGATCGTACAGCTTAAGGTCCAGCTCCCTGGCTACCATCTTGGCGACCGTCGTCCCGCCGCTGCCCAGTTCGCGGGAGATTGTGATGACGTCGCAGACCACCGGACGTTCGGTCGCATCGCGCCAGAAGCGCTCGGCGACATCGCGGTCCACCTGCCATCGGGCGAAACTGCGCGCCTCTAGATCGTGCATCCTGGCCATCGTTCCACCTCCTGGGCTGACAGGTTGTCCGCTCCCCTCAGCCCCAACACTGCCCGGCTCTCCCGCACCGGTCCGGCCGGGCTACAGGTCTCCCCAGCTTCCGAGGCGTCGCCGCGAACCTGGTGCCAGGGCATCCACGCGGTCCGGCCCTGCCACCGATCACAGGTTGTCCATCAGCCTCCAGAAGGCCCGCGCGTGCTCGTGCATCTCGCGCTCACCCCGGCCCCAGCCCACCTTCAGGCACACGCTACCACCGAAGGAGCGGCAGCGCAACATGGACAGCACCTCCTTCACCTCCCCCTGGCCTTCACCCGGCAGGGCGTAGGGCTGGAAGAGTGGAGCGCCCTGCCCGCACCCGTCGCACACGTAGAACTGCCCGATCTTGGCCTTGTAGGAGCACTTGTAGTACGTCTGGAGGAAGGGCTTCTCGCCGACCTGCGCGAAGTGGCCCGGGTTGAAGGCCAGCTCGACAGCGCCCGGCGGCAGCCCGCCCAACAGGGCCGCGCAGTCCTGCCCGGACGACAGCAGCGAATTCGGCACGTTCTCGACCAGCAGCTTCAGACTGGCCGCACGCGCCGCTGGCTGCAGGTCCTGCAAGAATCGCGCCGCTGCCTCCAGGGCCCTGGCCCTGCGCGAGGGATCGGCCATGGGCCCGGGTGACAGGACCAGGTGCCGGGCGCCGAGACGCTCGGCCAGAATCAGCGCCCCCCGCAGGGCCGGCTCATCCCCCGACACCCACTCGTCGCTGGCCAGCCCCCAGGCCACCGCGTACACCCGCATCCCCCCATCCGTCACCACCTGCGCGGCCCGCAACTGCGCCTCCTCGCCTCCCTTCACCAGCGCTTCGGCCAGGTCCGGCCCGATTTCGACCTGCTGGATCCCCAGCAGGTCCAGCGTCCGCAGGCTGTCCTCCAGGGCCGCCGGGTCGGGCCTGACATCGTCCACGACCGCCGTCAGCACGAAGCTCTCGGCCATCAGCCTCGCCCGTCGTATCGCCGCCCGCTGGCGCACGCAGTCCAGGCACCGGGGGTTGATGCACAGCACGGCCGCCGGGTCCGCCCGCAGCGCCGCCAGCTCCACCTCCACCACCTTCCCGGCCTGCATCAGCCTGCACACCGCGTTGCCGATACGCCCGACGCGCATGGCCCCGCCTTCCACGAACAGGCGGTCCAGACCGATGAAATCACGGTGGGGCCCCGGGTACCGGCAGAGCTGCTTCCTCCGAATCTCCCCCGTCGCCGGGTCCTTGTAGTCCCGGTCAATGATGTTCAGGTAGGGCGCGTCCACCAGCTCTTCCGGGTAGTGCAGCAGCGTGTTGCGGTCCTGGTCCACGCCCAGCAGCAGCACGTGGCCCTCGGGCATCTCGGCCAGCTTCCCCAAGGGCGATCCGGGCCCCACCGCCGTGGGTTGGTCGAGGTGTCCTTCCAGCAGCCTTTCGGCCTCGGGCCCGAGGGCGCAAACCGAGTGGGTGGGGTGCAGGCTCCTCCGCACCCCGGGCCAGTGCCGGAAGGTCTCGGCGACGATCCCGACGTTGACCTCCGAAGTCTCGAGGTCGAAGACCGAATCCCCCGTCATGGCGGGCATCAGGAGGGTCCCCTCGGGTCCCAGGACTTCCAGTAGCGCCTGAATCACGTCCGGGGCGCCATCCTCCACCTCGCCCAGCGAGGACAGACTCGAGTGCACCATCAGCACCATGCCCGGCCGCACGCCCAGGTCCCTCAGACCGGAGACGAGTCCATCCTTCGTAAGAGCCATTTCTCACCTCGGCTGAGCCCGCGCCTGGGCCCCGCACCCGTATCCGGGGCCTGCCGTCGTCCTGCCGCGCCCTTCCGTGCCCGCGCCGCCAAACCTGCTGCGTCCGGGGCGCGAGCACCGGTGGGTCTCCTTCGCCCGAGGCCCGACACTTCCTTCCTGCTGGAACATACGTGCTAGACCGGCCCCCTCCCTCGTTGCCTTTGCCTGTCCCACGGTGCTAATATCTATGCCAGCGACTACCGGGCAGGATGGTCTGATGCTCCTCCACGTATGGGGCAACGCTCTCGCCATAGACCTCGGCACCGCGAACACCCGCGTCTGGGCGCGTGACGGGCGAGGCATGGTCCGTGACGCCTCCTCCGTCGCTTACCTCCCGCGGCGCGGCCGGGTCATGGCTGTCGGCTCCAAGGCCCGCGATCTGGCCCAGCGCCAGGCCCGCAGCGCCGAGGTGGTCGAGCCGATAAAGCGCGGCGCCGTGGCCGAGTTCAACGCCAGCGTCGCCATGCTGCGCGCCTTTGTCTCTCAGGCCCTCGAGCGCCGTCCCATCCTCAGCCCCGCCGCTGTCGTCTCGGCCCCTGCCGAGAGCACCGGGGTCGAGTATCGGGCCCTGCGCGACGCCGTCCGAGCCGCCGGCATCTCCCGCATCCACGCCGTAGCCAAGTCCCTGGCCGCGGGTCTCGGCGGGGGCGTCCCCGTGGACCACGCCCAGAGCATTCTTGTCGTGGACCTCGGCGCCGGTATCACGGAGATCGCTGTCATGTCCTCGGGCATGCTCAGCCTGGCCCGATCCCTGCCCTTCGGCGGCGTGGACCTGGACGAGGCCATCAGGCGCTGCCTGCGCAGGCACGCCGGCCTGCAGGTCTCCCGCGCCGCCGCCGAGGACATCAAACTTCGCGTCGGCAGCGTGGACCCGGCTCTCGCCAAGGACGCCCTGGACCTCTCAGGCA
>CAZSOQ010000358.1:0-3850 GCA_964608495.1 uncultured Armatimonadia bacterium
GCCGGCCTCGTCGTCCTCGAGGGCTTCGGGCGGGCGGGCCAGTTCCTCAAGCCCGAGGAGCTGACCGAGGCGGGCGATGACCACTACCTGCGGGCGGGGGTGCCGTGGGACCTGATGCCGGAGAAGATCCTCTCCTCGGTCCAGGTGGGGACCCTGGGGAAGGGACGGGTAGTGCGGCTGGTCTTTCCGCTCGAGACGTCGCGCGTATGGGGCCTGATGCCCAGCGAGAACAGTAGGGAGGCCTACAGGGCCCGGCGGTTCGAGTACTGGGAAGAATGGCAGTCCCTGATCGCGCGGGCCGCCGTGTGGGCCGCCGGACGCGAAGGCGCGGCGAGGCTGGCGGTGGCCGAGGAGACACCCGAGGAGCTGCGCCTTCGGGCCGACGGAGCGCCGGCGGGCAGCAAGGCCAGCGTGGTACTTCGCAGCACGCGGGAGATACGCTTCGACGGGTCGCTCATCCGCACCGGCCCGGCGGAGCAGCCCCTCGGTGACGACGGGACGCTCGTGGTGCGCCGCCCGGAGGACTTCCCGGCCGGGCCCGCTCTGGCCGACGTGGTTCTGCAGGACCGTGAGGGGCGGGCGCTCGACTGGGGGACCTTCGTGATCCCCGGGGTACAGGCGCTGAGGATAGAGGCGCTGGCCGCGGACAAGGAGGCCTACACGGCCGAGGATGAGGTGAAGCTGGCCGTGAAGTTGTGGGTCCTTGGGCGCCTGGCGGTGACCGCCGAGGCGAGGCTGATAGACGCCTTCGGTCGGGTCACCGCGCGGGTGACGGAGCGGCACGAGGTGGGCCCCGTGGTGGCCGAGATGGCCCTTTCCCTGCCCGTGCGGGAGCCCCTGGGCGTGCATCACAAGGCCTTCGTGCGGGTACTGGCGCTGGGACGGGAGCAGGACAGCGCCTGGGTGACGGTGCTGGTGCCCGAGACGGGGCCGCGCTTGGCCGCGCAGGACTTCCTGGTCACTAGCTGGGCGCCGGGAGGCGTGCACTACCCGCTGGCCGCGATGTACGCCGCGAAGGTGCGGGACCTGGGGCTGACGTCGGAATTCGCCGTGGACCCGTACCTGGCCGCCGAGCACGGGATGCTGGCGGCCGGGTACATGAGCCCGCCCGGCGACGTCTTCCGCCCCTCCAAGCGGTCCGAGAAGGGCGTCAGGCCCGCGTGCCTCAGCGATCCGGCGGTGGTCGAGGCCTATACGGCCGCCGCCAGGGACGCGGCGGCGAAGCAGAAACCCTACGGCGTGTACGCAGTGGGGATCACCGACGAGGCCTTCCTGACCTCCCGGCATCAGCGCGACGAGGTGTGCTTCAGCGACCACTGCCAGAGGCGCTATCGCGAGTGGCTAAAGGCGCGATACGGCGACCTGGAGGCCCTGAATCGCGAGTGGGACACGGCCTACGGGAGCTGGGACGAGGTCTCCGGAGCGCGAACCGAGGACGTGCGCGGCAAGGCCAACTTCGCGCCCTTCGTGGACTTCCGGACCTTCATGACCGATGTGTGGATTGACGCCTGCCGGAAGATCACCGACGCCTATCACGAGGTGTCGCCCGAGACACCGACCGGGCACACCAATACCTTCGGCGCGAATCCCTTCAACGGCAACGACTACTGGAAGCTGTGCACGCAGGTGGGATTCGGCTGGGGGCAGGAGTACTCGGAGGCCATCAAGCCCTTGGCGCACAAGGCTATCTTCGACCTGTGGCGCAGCTTCGTCGAGACGCCGCAGGCCCGCCGGGCAAGAGCACCCGACAGCGATCCCGCCAGGGCCCAGCCCTTCTTCAACTACGGCTGGATCGGCTACGACCACTGCGTCGCGGCGGCCCACTACGAGCCCTGGTGGCTCGCCCTGCACGGCTCGCGCGGGGTCAGCTACTTCGCCACGAACGCCATGGACCCAGCCCGGGGCACTTCCTGGGCCCTGGTCTACCCAACCCTGAGCCTGACGCCCTACTCGCAGGCAGTGAAGGACGGCCTGGCGGACCTGCGCGCGGGCTGCGGGAAGCTCTTCCTGGAATACCAGCGCGAGGAGCCCCAGGTGGCCCTGCTCTGGAGCCACCCGTCCATGCTGGTCGCGTGGTGCGAGTCGACCTGGGACGAGCCCGTGCCCGGCGAGAACGCGGGCACGGACACCTACGGGGCCTACTTCCGCAGCGCGCTCAACTTCCGCCAGCACCTCAACGAGCTGCAACTGGACTACCTATACCTGGCACCCGAGCAGCTCGCGGGTGCGGAGACGGCGCGGCGATACCCCGTGCTGTACCTGCCCTTCACCGTGGCGGCCTCGGCGGAGCTGATCGCGGCCCTGGAGGAGTATGTGGCGGCCGGAGGTGCGCTCATCGGCGACCTGCGCTGCCTGCGCACGGACGAGCACGGGAAGCCCTTCCCCGACTCGGCGCACCTCGAGCGGCTGTTCGGCGTGCGGCGCGACGGCGGCGCGATGGACTACGGGCCGACGAAGGTGACCTTCGGCGCGACGGCGCCGGGCCTGGACCTGGCGGGGCGCGAGGTGGACCTGTACGCCCGCGAGGCCCTGAGCGCAGCCGGTGCCGAGGCGCTGGCGTCCCATCAGACGGGTGAGCCGGCCGTGCTCCTGCACAGCAAGGGCAAGGGCTGGACGCTGTACCTCAACTTCCTGCTGCCCGAGTACAGCGAGGTGACGAGGGAGGTGGTGCGGCAGGTCGTGGCGAAGGCCGGTGTGGAGCGGACGGTCGTGGCCGAGAATCCGGCGGGCGGCTCTCCCCCGCGCTGCTACGAGCGCAACACCTTCCGCCGCGGGCCCATCACGGTGCACGCCTTCCTTCGCGACCACCGGCGCTGCGAGGATACCGACCCGGTGCGCTTCGTGCTGGGCGAGACCGCGCAGGTCTATGACATGCGGGCGGGCAGGTACCTGGGCAGGACCGACCGCGTCGAGACCGCCCTGGCGCCGGGCGATACCGCGCTGTATGCTTGCCTGCCGTACCGGGTAGCGGCTCTGCGCGTGAGCGTGCCGCCCACGGTCGAGGCGGGCCAGCGGCTGGAGCTCCGGGCGGAGGTGCGCGCCGAGGGAGCCGAGCCCGGTGACCACGTGTTCCACCTGGAGCTGGTCAACCCGGCGGGCGAGGCCGTCTGGCACTACGCGCGGAACCTTCTCGCGCCCGGAGGCAGGCTGCGGATGGGGCTGCCCCTGGCGATCAACGAGCAGCCGGGCCACTGGCGCGCCCGCGTCCGAGACGTGTTGACCGGTGAGACGGGCGAGACGCGATTCACCGTGGTCGGGGCCCAGGCGCCCTAGGGACGCCCACGAGCCTGGGACCCGGCGATCGGGAGGATGCAATGGAGCTCAAGCAACACCCGCAGGGCCGGATGCTCGACGCAGCGCAGTACATCGAGATCATCAATGAGGCCATCGAGCGCGGGCGGATACGGTTCGCCCTGTTCGACTTCGACGGCACGGTCTCCCTGATCCGGCAGGGCTGGCAGGATGTCATGATCCCGATGATGGTGGACATCCTGATGGGGCTGCACACGGGCGAGAGCCGCGAGGAGGTCCACCTGATAGTGAAAGAGTTCGTGACGCGGCTCACGGGCAAGCAGACGATCTATCAGATGATGGAGCTGGCCGACCAGGTGAGGAAGCGCGGCGGCACGCCCAAGGAGCCGCTCGAGTACAAGTGGGACTACCTTCACCTGCTGTGGGAGCGGATCGGCGAGCGCGTGCGGGCCCTGAAGGAGGGCCGCTCGACGCCCGAGGAGATGTCCGTGCCGGGGTCGCTGGCGATGCTGGCGGCGATGAGGGACCGCGGCGTGATGATGTACGTGGCCAGCGGGACGGATCGGCCCTACGTGCTGGATGAGGCCGCGGCGCTGAG
>CAZSOQ010000359.1:0-3810 GCA_964608495.1 uncultured Armatimonadia bacterium
CCAGGCCGTTGTAGGCCCAGGGCGAGGCCGTGAGGATCTCGGCGGCGCGCAACGAGGCAGAGGCCGCGCAGGTGGTGGTGCGGCCCGCGCAGGCCCTGCGCGCCTTCACCGCGCGGGCCTCGGCACTCGTGGGGCCCGGCGGCGCGACCATCCCGGCCGAGCGCGTCGAGGTGCTCAAGGTCCGATACGTGCCCGTGGCGATGCCCACGGACGCGACGGGCGTGGCGGCGTCCTGGCCCGATCCCCTGCCGCCGCTCAAGGCGCCCGTGACCCTCGAGGCGGGCAAGAACCAGCCGCTGTGGGTGCGGGTGACGGTGCCGCGCGACGCGCCGGCGGGCGAGTACACGGGCACCATCCGCCTGGCGGCGCAGGGATTCGGCCGCGAGGTGCCGCTGCGGGTCCGCGTCTACGGCTTCGAGCTGCCGGACCGCATGACCTGCACCACGTCCTTCGGGTTCTCGCCGGGCACAGTGTGGCAGTACCAGCGCGTGCCCGACGCAGCCCAGAAGCGCGAGGTGCTGGACAGGTATTGGCGCAACTTCAGCGCGCACCACATATCGCCCTATGACCTCGCGCCGATGGACCCGCTGAGGGTCACCTGGCCCGGGACGGGCGCTTGGAGCGGCGGCCTGCGGGACACCGAGACGCGGCACGGGGGCCAAAGCTCCCTGCTGGTCGTGGACGACAGCCCGAACGCGCAGGCGGCGGCCAACTACGACGTGCCGATCCCCATACCGCCTCAGGGCCTGCGGCTGGCCTTCTGGTACAAGACCAGGGAAGCCGGGCAGCCGACCATCGTGACCCTCCAGCACTCCGACGCGGGCGGGCAGTGGATGTCCGGCAGGAACAACGACCTGCGGATCGAGGGGAACGGCGAGTGGCAGCGATTCGAGCAGACGGTGACCAGCTTCCCGGAGGGCGCGGCGTCGGTGCGACTGGCCCTGTGGGCGGCGCTGTGGGCGGATGACGGGTCGCCGATGGGGACGGTCTGGTATGACGACGTGTCGCTGCAGGATGCGGGCACGGGTGAGGAGCTGGTCAAGGGCGGGGATTTCGAGCCGGTGCCGCCGGAGGCGCTGAAGCCGACCTTCGACTGGACGGCGTGGGACGCGGCCATGACCCGGGCGATGGATGAGTACCACTTCAACTCCTTCAGCGCGTACGTGCCGGGGCTGGGCGGAGGGACCTTCCACTCGCGCGTCGAGCCGAGCCTGCTGGGCTTCGGCGAGGACACGGAGGAGTACAAGAGCGCGCTGCGGGCGTACCTGCAGGCCCTGGAGGCGCACCTGCGGGAGAAGGGCTGGCTGGACGAGGCGTACGTGTACTGGTTCGACGAGCCGGACCCGAAGGACTACGAGTTCGTGATGAACGGGTTCCGCAAGCTGAAGGAATACGCGCCGGGGCTACGGCGGATGCTGACCGAGCAGGTCGAGCCGGAGCTGATCGACGGGCCGAACGTGTGGTGCCCGGTGACGCCGGCCTACGACCACGAGAAGGCCGAGGCGCGGCGCAAGGCCGGGGACGTCTTCTGGTGGTACATCTGCACCGGCCCCAAGGCTCCCTACTGCACGCTGTTCATAGACCACCCGGGCACGGAGCTGCGGGTGTGGCTATGGCAGACCTGGCAGCGGCGGGTCGAGGGGGTGCTGGTGTGGCAGACCAACTACTGGACGAGTAGCTGTGCCTATCCCGACCCGGGCACGCCGCAGAACCCCTACGAGGACCCGATGGGGTGGGTGTCGGGCTACAGCACGCCGGCGGGCGTCCGCCAGCCCTGGGGCAACGGGGACGGGCGATTCATCTACCCACCCGAGGCGGCCGCCGACGCGCAGCAGGAGGAGACCGTGCTCGACGGGCCCGTGGACAGCATCCGGTGGGAGATGCTGCGCGACGGAATCGAGGACTACGAGTACCTGGCGATGCTGGAGCGGCTGCTGAAGGCGAAGGGGGATGCGCTGGCGGCTGGGGAGAGGAAGGCTTACGCGGCGCTGCTGGAGGTACCGGCGAGCATCACCGGCGACATGACTACCTTCACGACCGACCCGGCGCCGATAGAGACGCGGCGGGACGAGCTAGCGCGGGCGCTGGAGAAGCTGAGCGGGAGATAGCGAGGGCTGGTGAGAGGAAAGCCGCCCGCTCGCCCGGCCCGCGCGCGACTTGATGCTCCCGTCTCGTCTGCCCGGGCGCGTGTGGCTATTCCGCCGCCCGCAGGGACACCGTGATCTCCACCGACCACTTCGTCCCCTGCTTCACCTCGCCGCCCACAGGATAGCCCGCCAGCAGGTAATCCTCGCTGCCCCACTTCCGGTGGTCTACCAGCCCCAGGGGCAGCGAGCTCTCGACCGCGATGACCAGGTCGCGCGTCTGGACCTCCACCTTCCCCGCGCTCGGCAGAAGCCGCTCCTCGCCGAACGTGTCGGGCAGGACGAGGCTCTGATCCCCCGCGCGAGCGGTCGCGCCGGCGTATTGGCTCACCGGGAAGAAGAAGTAGTGCCGCCACATGCGCAGGTTCAGATCGGTCTTGGCCTCGCAGTCGAAACGCAGCGTGAAGCGATCGTCGGCGCGCACGGTGCAGGTCTCGGTGAACGCCACGCGCTGGGCCTTGTCCACCAGCGTCCCCGCGAAGGTTAGCCCGGCCTCCTCGGGCGTGGTCTGCTGCTCGGGCGCGGCGCTGTCCTGGACCTGGAAGTAGGTCATCGGCGGGCTGGCGACCACGGGCCAGCCGCCGGTCATCGCCTGCCGCCCGTGCCACAAGATCCGCCGCAGCTCGCCCGTGGGCTCGAATCGCAGCTCGAGTCCACCGGGCGTCTGCACGACCGTGAGATCATCGAGAGCGGTAGTCTTCAGTGCCGAGGGCGGGCCCTGGGTCAGGCGGGGCGCCACGTCCTCCCCGGGCGTCTCCGGCTCGTCGGTGGACACGAAGATGCGCCCGTCGAAGACCGGCAGCGTGAAGCGCCTTCCCACCCGGCCGGTGCTGAAGTCCCGGTAGTTACCCCCCAGGTCCACCACGGCGTCGTATTCGCTCCCATTGACCACGACCGTCCCGCCGTCGAAGTCGCGCCGCCAGGTCCCGTCCTCCGCGCGCTGGGCCGGGCCCTTCGGGTGGCCCAGGGGCGCGTCGTACTCCGGATACCACCACCAGTTCCCGCGCCCCAGATTCGCGCAGTCGTAGCCGAAGTACCCGTCTCCCAACAGCGTGGTCGTCAGGCCGAAGCGCACCATCTGCGGGTCGGCCTTCTCGAGGCTCTCCTGGATTTTCCTGCGCTCCTCCCGGGGCACCTCATGCCACCGCCAGGCGTCCATATCCATCTCGCGTGGGTGGCACACGATCATCGTCACCACGGGCTTGCGGCTCTGGGTGCTCCAGCGCAGGTACCGCGCCAGGAAGTCCTCGAAGTCCACTCTGCCCTCGACCACGCGATTCAGCTCATCCTCGGCCAGGCAGCCGTTCAGGTGCTCGAATCCCGTCGTCGGCAGGTTCCACTGGTTGAGCATCACGACGGCCTTGCCATCGCGCAGGGCAGCCGTGCGCGGCACCAGCCACTCATCGGGGTGCCAGCAGTCATAGAACACCCCGTCGAAGATCTCGCGCCCCATCACCTCCTCGCGCACCTTGTCCAGGTTGAACTGCAGCACCTCCGGCAGCTTGACGTTGATGCGGTAGTAGCCCGGCCAGCCGCTCCAGCGCTCGCCGTCGCGCAGGTCCCACCAGTGCTGGGGCACGTTAGGGTTATCGGGCCCCTCGATCACATCCACGTAGGGCAGGACCAGGGCGGTGGGATTGACCTGCCTGAGCTTCGGGATGTTCTC
>CAZSOQ010000360.1:0-3777 GCA_964608495.1 uncultured Armatimonadia bacterium
CCCCAAGCCCCGGACAGCACCCTTACGGTTCCAGGAGCATCAACGCATAGGCCGACGGGTCCTGGAAGTTGTCCGCGGTCCCGTGGAACACGATCTGCGACTTGCGCACCGGTCGTCCATCAGCCTGGGCATCGGCGTCGTCTATCGCCACATCAAAGCCCAGCCGCCGGCCCGCCTTCAGACCGGCCTCGCCCAGGCTCCCCTCTGGAATCCACAGCTCGATGGCATAGCCGCTTTCCGTCCTGCGCCCGAAGGCCCTCGCGCCCTCGGGCACCCGCCCGCTCAGCTTGAGCTCGCGCGTCTCGCCACCCTCAGGCGCCGGGCAGAAGACCTGGTACGTCCCCTCGCCCAGCGCCGCCGTGCCCAGGCCCTCTGCGGCCCGGGCGTCCAGGAAAACCTCGACGCAGTCCGCCTCCCACGCGCCCACACCCTCCACCGGCGGCAGGGGCTGCCCAGCCCGCGGCAGGGGCTGCCCAGCCCGCGGCACGATCCGGTCATCGCGCACCTCCACCAGCACGGCCAGCCCGTCCTCCCGCCACCCGGTCCTGAAGCTCCCGCTGCAGTCCTCGGCCCCCTGCCAGGCGTCCTTCTCGTCGGTGCTGGCGAAGCGGTCGGCCACCCCGATCCACACCTGCTCGCGCCGGTCCACGGCGTAGGCCGCCACGCCTTGCCACTCGCCCGCCTCGCCGTCCAGCGCCACGGGCGTGCCGAGCCGCGGGCAGCCCAGTTGCCGCTTGCTCTCCGCGGCCTTCACCCTACGCAGCTTCAGCGGCCCCACGAAGGCCCACCCGGCCTTCGAGCTGACCCTCACCTTGTCGCCGGGCCTCAACACCACCGGCTCTTCCGCCATCATCAGCCCATAGAATCGCCCCTCGCGTGGATTATCCGCCTCGAAGCCCGGCGCCGCCCGCAGGCCCATCTCCCGCGTCCCACTTTCCGCGGGACTGGCGGGCCCGGCCCCCTGCACCTCGACGCGGTAGTTCCCGATGTAGTCCGTGCCCGGCGGGCGGCCGCCCGTGTAGCCGTCCACCGCCAGCTCATACTCGCCCGGCGGCAACGTCGGCGGCAGCGTCCAGGTGATCGCGTCGCCCGCGTCCGGCAGGCCCATCACGCGCCTCTGGCCGTGATGCGGGCCCGAGGTGTGTTCCTTCACGTTGCTCTCGCCCACATCGCTCGAGACCTCCGCCTCCACCGACTCCAGCACGATCTCCTCCTCGGCCAGGGTGACCCGGCGCAGGCTCTCGATCGGCAGGCCGGCCACGTACACCGGCCGCCCCGTCAGGACGACCTCCACCTGCTCCGCCCGCGCCTCGCTCTCGTTGCCCCACAGGTCATACAGGCGCGCGGTTTTCCCAGCCGCGGGAATCGCTACCCTCGTGGGCGAGCGCTGAGCCGACCACACGGCCGCCAGAGGCCCGTCCGGGGTGTCAAAGATCAGGAAGAACAGGTCGCGGCTCCCCAGGTCCACGCGCTCGACGAAGCGTGCCCGGCTCAGCCGCGCTGTCATCGCCCCGTAGGCGATGGACATGAGCCGCGGCTCGTTGTCATCCGTGTACATGGGCAGGCTCTGCGTGTACCAGGCGTACCAGAACAGCCGCTCCACCCCACTGGCCAGCGTGATGAGGTAGGTCCGCACGCAGTCCTCGGCCGCCGCCTGCTCCGTGATGGGCACGTAGGGCCACCCGGCCTGCCAGTTGGGCCGCGTCTCCTCCGGGGCCCTCTCGGCGATCCGCTCCGCCGTCATGGGGCGCCCCCGTTCCCGCTCCGGCTGCCAGATCCCCACCTCCGTGTTCCAGACCGGCTTCGGGTCGCCGTACTTCCTGATCAGCTCGTGAGTGCTCTGGTACCGCCCGACCAGATTCGCTTCCTCGGGGCTGCGCGGGGTCGTGTAGGTGTGCACCGAAACCACGTCCATGTACTTGAGCGCGCCCAGCTTGAAGGCCTCCTCCATCCACTCCAGGTACCCGCCCGTCCCGCTGATGCCCAGCACGGGCGCCGCCGGGTCCTCCTTTTTGATTACCTCGTAGGCGGCCTCCAGCAGCTTCTCGTAGGCCTCCACGGTGCCAGAGAAGAACCCGGCGTTGGGCTCGTTCCAGACCTCGTAGGCCCCCATCCGGCCCCTATATCGCCGCGCCACCGCCCGCACGAAGTTCCGCCAGTCGGCGATGTCCTTCGCCTCCGCCTGGGCCCCGGCGCCTGTGTAGTGGGGCTCCTCGGGTCTTGCCGAGGCCCAGGTCGGGGTGTAGGCGAAGACGTATAGGACCTTGACCCCCAGGTCTTCGGCCTGGGCCAGCTTCTCGTCAAGCTTCTCCCACTCGATCTTTCCCCGTTCCCTCTCGTATCGGTTCCAGGTGTCGCCCGTGTCCCACAGCCGCACCCACTTGGCCCCGATGAGCGGCCATTCCGACAGATCGGTCTTGTGAATCCCGAAGGGCGACGAGTCCGGGACCTCCCGCGGCGATGGCGCAGGCGTCACCCCGAACCCGCGAATCGCAGCGCCCAGCTTCTCCTCTCCCGCATACACCGACACCTGCGCGTAGAAGGGCCCGAAGCGCCCGAGCCGCAGCTCGATGGGGATCTCCACCCTCGCCCGCGCGTCCACCTCCGCGGTTGCGCTCGCCCGAGCCGCCTCAGCCCCCGTCTCGTCCAGGGCCACCGCCTCGACCCGCAGCGCACGTCTCTCGTCCCGCCAGTTCGTCACCGACAGCACGAAGCGCGCGGGCTCGGTGGGCGCGAACAGGCCCGCCAGGCGCTCGGTGTGAAGGGACAGATCGTGTTGCTGATCCGGTGGGACGGGCTCCAGCCGCAGCGTCCAGACGTGCGCCCAGCCCACCCGTGCCCTCACCCTCACCTCGTCCCCGGGCTGCAGGTAGAGCTTCTCCGAGGCGTGCATGGGCGCTTCGAAGACGTAGTAGTCCGGCGCCTTGCTGCGCATGGTCGGCTGGACGCCGTCGGGGACATACACCGTGATCTCGTGGGGCTCGGTCCCGCGGGGGTAGGCCCGGTCCGACGCCATGACGCGGTAGGACGCCACGAAGTCCAGGCCCTCGATGCGCGCGCCCGACCGCCCCACCACTACCACCTGGTACACGCCCGGCGTCAGGTCCGCCGGCATCTCCCAGGCCAGCTCGTCACCCACGTCCGGCAGGGCGCCGCCACGCACGTTCCCCTGGCCGCCCACGTCCTGACTCACCCGCGCCCGGTCGTAGGTCAGCTCAAGCCCCGCCGGCTCCTGAGCCACGAGCCCCAACAACGCAAGACACCCGATCAACATTGGCCTGCCTCCGCGTCCCGAAGAACGCCTTCCGGCGCCGGGATGAAGTGCAGTCGGCGGTCTCTTCCCGCCACGGCGGGCCAATCCCTCTCGGGCCGGCGGTGATGGCAGTGCTCGGCTTGCGGTCGGTCTCGACGGACGCGACACGGCATGGCACTACCGGTCGCCGGCGAAGCCGGCTCCTACCCTACCAGCGACTCGCGGTCGGGTTCACATCTCTGTTGGGGTCAGAGAGGGTGAAACGGGTTCACCAGCTATTCGGCTGTTCAAGGCCCTTTTCGTTTCTTTACATCACTTTACGGGGGCCGAATCTCACATTACGTCAAGTGCGATTGGGGTATCCAATGAGGCGGAAACGGTCAAGACTCTACTTCCCGACACACTTCACACCGACTTCGAACCGAGGGCTCCGCTCTACACCCGGCCCTTCGCCCCACCCCTTCCCTGCCGTAGGTTGCTGCGCAACCTCAGTCGTAGGTTGCTGCGCAACCTCAGTCGTAGGT
>CAZSOQ010000361.1:0-3773 GCA_964608495.1 uncultured Armatimonadia bacterium
GGGTGGGGGGGGGAGGTGGTGGCGGGCGGGTCAGTCGCCCAGCTTGAAGAGCCTGATGTTGCGTACCGCCAGCCAGGGCGCTGCGCGCTTGGTGTTGAGCCCGATCATGAGGGTTGCGATCTGGTCGGTGTCGAGCTTGCGGTTGGGGTCGGGCTGGGAATGGCTGCCCCAGCCGAGGTCGCCGAAGAGGGAGGCCGCGCGGGTCCAGGCGCCCTTCGCGGGCCAGCCGGCGCCCGTGAGGTACGCGGAGCCGCCGCTTTCCACGACCTGCACGCGCACCAGCGTCTCGCCATCGTCCCCGTGGCAGCGATACTCGAACTGCAGCCCGTCGTAGGCGGACCAGTCCTGCGGCGGATCGAAGGCGACGCGCGGGTAGCACCACCAGTCGCCGGGCGCGGTGAACCTGATGTCGAACCGGACGCCACCGTCGGTGGCGGGGGCGATGTCCATGCTGCCCAGGCCCGTGATGTTCTTTGCCCAGGCCGCCGGGTCGTCCAGGCCGAGGTCTCGCGTGGACGCCGGCTCCACGCGCGAGGGGTCGAAGCGGAAGTAGGACACGGAGGGCTGGGGATTCCCTTCCTCGAAGGCGCCGCGTACCCACAGCTTGTGCACGCCGGCCCGCGTGGTAGCGGGGGTGATCCGGTATTCCAGCACCTCGCGGCCCATCGGCCCCAGGGCCACGCGCGCCTCGCCGGGCTCAGCCGACCAGCCCTCGGGCGTCTCGACCCGCACGACGCCGTCCGCGTTCTCCCTCTCGCTGAGGTTGCACACTTCCACCGCATAGGTGAAGGGTTC
This sequence comes from uncultured Armatimonadia bacterium, assembly GCA_964608495.1. Classification (GTDB taxonomy): domain Bacteria; phylum Armatimonadota; class Zipacnadia; order Zipacnadales; family FEN-943; genus JAKORR01. The sequence goes on from CAZSOQ010000361.1 coordinate 796, forward strand.
CTGCCCGAGGAGGTACTGGTTGCCGTTCTTGTCCAGCTCGGCGACGCGCGCCTGCCCGCGCAGGACGACCGGATGCGGGCGCGTCTCGGGGAGCTCGCCCACGGGCCGCACGTTGCCTTTGATGTGCGCGAGCGCCGCGTCGCCGAGGCCCAGCACGTACCGCGGCGAGGGCCCGACCTGCAGCTCGAGCGTCCCGCCGGGCGCTTCAGCCGCGCTTCTCCTGCCCACGACGTCCGCCAGCTCGACCCTCTCGGCGCCCGCGGCCAGCTTGACCGTCGCCGGCTGCTTGCCCCAGACGACCAGCACGCGGCCCTTGCCGCTGTCGAAGGCCAGGCCGGTCACGCCCGCCGCGGCGTCGCCGAAGTCATACCGGCCCAGGTAGGTCGCCTCGCCCAGCAAGTCCACGCACGTCGCAATGGCCACGAATCCCGGTCGCGGCGAGAGGTCCTTGCGGAGCGCGCCGAACTGGATCTCGCCCTCCAGGTAGTAGGGGTAGACGAAGAAGAAGTGCCGATCCGTGCCCGCGGCCAGGGACCAGCCGAAGGACTGGGGCACGAACTCGGCCTGCCGCCGCTCATCCTCCGCCGTCAGCTCGCCGCCCGGCTGGGTTGCGCGAAGACGTATGCCGGCCTCGGTCAGCCACACAGGCCTGTCCGCGCAGCCGTAGCGGCTCAGGAGCTGGAGGTACCCGGCCAGCACCCCCGGATAGGCCTCGGGCGGAGCGTAGATGTGCCAGTTGAAGATGTCGAAGTACTCGCCTATGCCCGCCTCGAACAGGCTCTCGTCGAAGGGGCAGTAGCCACGGCAGAAGGACCCCAGCAACACCGGCAGGTCCGGGTCGGCGGCCTTGAACCCCAGGTACGCAGCTTTCTGCAGCCCCGCGAAGGTGTCGCCCAGGTCCGGCCAGAAGCCGATATCCGGCTCGTTCCACACTTCCCACGCCTGCACGCGCCCCCTGTATCGTTCCGCGACCCGCTTGGCGAGGTTGTACACGTCGCGCAGGTCCTCGGGGTTGCGCGTGTCGCGATTGCCCGGATGCGTCCACCCGGGGCTATCGTGCCAGATCTGGTACACCCGCACGCCCTGCGCGGCGCAGGCGTCAGCGACGGCGTCGTAGTTCCGCGCGCCGGCCTGGTACTGCACCTTGCCCTTCTCGGGCTCGGTCGCGCCCCACGAGAACCGCTCGCGCACCCACCCGATCCCCGCCATCCGCAGCATCCTCGCCAGCGGCTCGTGCTGTCCCTCGCCGGCCAGCCACGCGGTCGCGCCGTCCACGTTCAGCCGCCCCGACGGCGGCGCCTCGCCCGAGTGATCCGTCACCACGCCGAAGGCCAGCTTCGCGGACGCTGCGCCTGCCTTGCAGGCCAGCTCGTAGTAGCCGCGCGGCAGGTCCCCAAGCTCCACGCTGCCCTGGCCGTCCACGAGAGCCGCTCGCCCCTGGCGCACCTCCTGGCCCTCGTAGTCGGTCAGCGTCCAGGTCGCCTCGGTCGTGCCCTCGGCCCGCACCTGGATTACCACCGGGCTGCCGTGCCGGAACAGGTCCCCTGGTCTGTCGGTGCTGAGCATGATTCCCCCCTCCTGCGCGTGGCAGACGCACGCCAGCGGCACCATTGCGCAGAGCATCACGGCAAAGGTCGGTCTCATTGGTCCGCGGGCCTCCCGGGAGGGCCTGTCAGCACTCGATCGCCTTGAGCAGCTCGACGGTCTGGCGCACGCCTTCGAGCATCAGCCAGCGCGAGCCCCAGTGCTCGATGGTCGCCACGCCCTCGTAACCGTCGGCAATGAGCGTCTCGAAGACCTGCCGATAGGTAGCGTCCGAATCCCAGACTGTCTCGATGTTCTTGCGCGGATTCGGCTTCACGTGCACATGCTTCACGCGCTCGCGGACCAGCGGATAGCCCTCTCGCAGCGGGTGCTCGCCCAGGCGGGCCGCGTTGTTCACGTCCCAGGCGACCATCACGTTGTCCCTGGGCTCGATCGCCTCGATGATCCGCGCTATCTCGCCGCAGGTGCCCGAGCAGGTGCTCGGCTCGCACTCCAGGCAGAAGTACACGCCCTCCTCGCCGGCACGGCGGGCGATAGGGGAGAGGCGCGCCCCGATCTCCTCCACCAGCTCGTCGAGGTCGGGCCGGGGCAGGCCCTCGCGGCTGGGCGTCCAGAAGGCGAAGCCGCGGATGATCCTTGTATCGAAGGCGTGGGCCAGCTCGCACATGCGGTCAAACCAGCGCAGGTGCGTGTGGTACTCCTCTTCGTTGCCGAGCGCGCACTTGCCCACCGGTGAGCCGATCACGGCCACGCGCGCACCGTACCGGGCCAGGACGTCGCGCATCCGCTCGACGTCGTCGTCGGTGCAGGTCTGGACGCTGCGGCCCCAGATGCCCCCGCGCAGCTCGATGCCGGTGGCCCCGGCGCGGGTGCACAGATCCACGGCTTCCTCGAAATCGCCCGACACCTCATCGGCGAAGACGCTGACCTCGATCATGGTGTTGTACGCTCTCCTGGTGTGGTGTGGAGGTGTTGTCGTGCTGCGCCCGATTGGGGTGAGACACGAAGGGGTCGGTTCTGGTTTGGTCTGTAGGGCATGTTACACGGCCTGTCCAGGGCAGGCCAAGCAAGCCGCAGTCACATATTCCTCAGCTTGGTCCTCCCCCGCCCAGGCCCCAGGGCCTGGGCGCGCGTCGCCAGTGTACACCTCCATCGGCGTGCAGTACCCCAGCGCCTGGTGCACCCGCTGCTCGTTGTGGAACTCCACATATCCTGCCAACTCCTCGCGAGCCTGCAGGTCCGTCTCATACAGGGCCGGCCGGATGTGCTCCTCCTTCAGCGTGCGGTGCAAGCGCTCGATCAGCGCTATCAGCTCCGGGCTGCGGTAGCTCACCCGCACGTGCCTGAACACCTTGACCCGACCCAGGAACTCCTGGAATACCCTTGCCGTGAAAGAGGAGCCATTGTCAGTCACCAGCCGGACCTGGTTCGCC
>CAZSOQ010000362.1:0-3762 GCA_964608495.1 uncultured Armatimonadia bacterium
CGACGCACCTTTACGTCGGTGCGCGCCTGCCCAAGCCTGCCGGCGAGCCACCGGTCGCCGCCGTGGACAAGCGCGACGGCCCGGTCTGGGAGGACGACGCCCTAGAGGTATTCCTGGACCCCGGCCGCACGGGCAGCCGCTACTTCCAGTTCATCGCCAATGCCCGCGGCGCCCAGTGGGATTCCGCCGGCACGGACGGCGCCTGGAACGCCACGTGGACGGCGGCGGCGCACGCCGACCCCGCGGCTGATTCCTGGTCCCTCGAGATCGCCATCCCCTTCGCGGCCCTGGGCGAGGCGCCCGCGGACGGCCGCCAGTGGGGCTTCAACGTCGCCTGGGATTGCCAATCTCCGGCCCCGCGCATTGCTACCTGGGCCCCGATTCAGGGCACTCTCCACCAGCCGTCCGGCTTCGGCGTGCTCGTCTTCGCGCCCGACGTCCCGCGCGTGGACCTCACGGCGCTCAGGGTGCAGCCCGAGCGCGGCGAGATCCTGTGCTCCCTGTTGGTGAGCGCGGCCCGCGAGCCCGTCGTCCTCAGGACCTTCTTCGGCCCCGCGGACAGCCCGCAGCCGCAGAGCGAGCTTACCATCCCGGCCGGCGAAAGCGTCAGCCGCGCCGAGCGCTTCGCCCTGCCCCTGGCGGACGGTTTCCCGGCACAGCACGGCGACTTCCGCGGCATCCTTGCCGCCTCGGTCGCGGGCCAGGACGTCTACAGGGTGGTGATCCCCATGAGTGTGCCCCCGCGTCTGGCAATCTCGGTGCGCAAGTTCCTCCTGCGCGACAAGCGTCTGGACATCACGGCCGACGCCCGCCTGCTCGCCACCAGGTACGAGCTCGACAAGCTTGAGGTCTCGCTGGCGCCCGCTGGCGGGTCCGGCGTGGCCCAGGCCGCCGCGGCCTTTGGCGAGGACCACCGGGCTTCCCTCAGCGTGGACCTGGCCCAGGTCCCGCCCGGCGAGTACCAGCTCCGCGCCGTCGTCTCGTCGGCCGCCGGTGAGATCCTCTACGACGAGGCCCAGGACCCGGTGACGATCCCCGAGACCCCGGCCTGGCTCGGCAACCAGGAAGGCATCAGCGACCGCGTTCTGCCGCCCTGGACGCCTCTGCACGTCGAGGGGGCCGCCGTGCGGCCCTGGGGGCGCGAGTACCGCTGGGGCGCCCTACCCTTCCCCGAAAGCGTGACGGCGCGCGACGCCGAGATACTGGCCGGCCCCACGCGCCTCATCGCCGTGGTGGACGGCAAGCTGCAGGCGTGGATGGGCGGCGCGCCCACCTTCACGCGGCGCACGCCCGCGCGCGTCGAGTTCACCACGCGCGCCGAGGGCCAGTCCGCGTCCCTGCGCGGCGACCTGTGGTGCGAGTACGACGGCTGCGTGCGGTGTGACTGGGAGCTGGCGCCTAAGCAAGCGGGCTCGCGGCTCGACAGGCTGGTCCTCGAGATCCCCTACAAGGCCGAGCACGCCAAGTACGTCTACCACTACCCCGGCCGCTGGCAGTCGGCCTTCAACGCTGGCGCCCTGCCGCCCGACGGCCTCGAAATGGGCTTCCGCCCCTTCGTCTGGCTCGGCGATGAGTGGCGCGGCTTCTCGTGGTTCTGCCCCTCGGATCAGGCCTTCCTGCCCTCCGACCCCGCCAAAGTCACCGAGGTGCTCCGCCAGGGCGACGTCGTCCTCCTGCGCATCAACCTGGTCGAGCAGCCCGTCGTCCTCGACGAGCCCCTGCGCGTGACCTTCGGCTTCGAGGCCACGCCCGTGCGCCCCAACCCCAGGGACGTATGGGACTACCGCATCATCCACGCCGGCATCTACGGCCTCGAGAAGCGCCCCTGGTCGCCCCCCATGTCCGTCGAGTGGCCCGCCGAGGGCAGCATCAACCTTGAGCAGGGCACCGTCGAGGCCTGGGTGCGTCCTCACTTCGACCCTGACCCGCCGATCGCCCCGGACGATCCCTCGCGCGGCGTCCTCAACCGCGAGTTCCTCAACCTCCGGTACGGCCAGAACCAGATCGGCTTCTACTGGAACATAGACGACCGTGGCATGCGCGTTTACCTGCGCACTCCCGACGGCAAGCACCCCGTCATCCTCGGCCACCGCAACGAGTGGAAGCCGGACGAGTGGCACCACATCGCCTTCTCCTGGGGCGACGAGGTCCGCATCTACGGCGACGGCGAGTTGCTGGCCCGCAGCGAGTGGCGGGGCCTGCTCCCGGGCTTCACGGCCGGCGGCACCCTCTCCCTCGGCGGCGGCGTCTCGGAATTCGATGTGGACGACTTCTGCGTCTCCGACATCGCCCGCGAGCCCCGCGGCCACCTCGGCGCCCTCGCGCCCGACGACCACACCCTCCTCCTCGAGAGCTTCGACGAGGTCAGGCGCGAGCCCGGCGCCGCCCAGACCGTGCCCGTGAAGGCTGTCGCTCCCGGCGCCGTCACGCCCGACACGCCCTCCGTCGAGGGCAAGTTCGGCTCGGCCCTGTCCTTCTGGGCCGCCTCCTCAGGCCGCACCGCCCTGGACATGTACCAGCAGTTGGGCGTTCGCACCATCTGCTTCCACGAGCACTGGTCCACGATCCAGAACTACTTCGCGCCCGAGCACCCCGACGAGCTGCACTCCCTCGTCCAGGCCTGCCACGACCACGACATCAGCCTGCTGGTCTACTACGGCTACGAGCTGGCCGACATCGCCCCCGAGTGGGACACCTACGGCGAGGAGGTCCTCGTCTACCCGCGCGCCGGCGGCTATCGCCGCCTGCCCGAGCAGACCGACTACATCTGCTGCTACAAGTCCGCCTGGCAGGACTACCTGGCCTGGGCCATCGCCCGCACCATGGACGAGTTCGACATGGACGGCGTCTACCTCGACGGCACCGCCAATCCCTGGGGCTGTGCCAACCTCGCCCACGGCTGCGGGTACCTGGGCCGCGACGGCAAGCTGCATCCTACCTACACCTTCTTCGAGACGCGCGAGATGATGAAGCGCATCTACACCATCGTGAAGACGCGCAAGCCCGAGGGGCAGGTGAACGTGCACCAGTCCACGTGCATGACGATCCCCACGGTGGGCTGGGCGACGAGCTACTGGGACGGCGAGCAGTTCGGCAGCATAGACCGGGGGCCTGACAACCAGCCGCTCGACGTGCTCCCGCTGGACTCCTTCCGCGCCGAGTTCATGGGGCACAACTGGGGGGTGCCGGCCGAGCTGCTCTGCTACGCCCGACCCTACACCTACCCCGAGGCTCTGGCGATCGCGCTGCCCCACGACGTGCTCGTCCGCCCGAACGACGTGCAGCTTCTCTCCAAGATCTGGAAGGCGGCGGAGGCCTTCGGCCGCAAGCAGGCGCGCTGGCTGCCCTACTGGGAGAACGAGGAGTACGTGAAGGTCAACGATGACGACGTGAAGTGCAGCCTTTACAGCCGGGGGAGCGCGGGCGTGCTGATTGTGGTGAGCAACCTGGGGCACGAGCCGGTCGAGGCGAGGCTATGGCTGAACCGCGAGACGCTGAAGCTGCCGACGGAGCTACGGGGGACGGACGTGATCGAAGAGTCGCCGGTCGAGTGCCAGGCGGGGAGCATCAGGCTTGAGCTTCAGCCCTTGCAGTTCAAGCTGATCCGCGTGGACCCGGCGGAACAGGGCTGACCCCCATCCGCGCCCGTGGCCCTGTGATGATCGGTCCTTGATGGAGGGGTTCCCATGTAGGGCGGGGCTTCAGCCCGAGGCTGCGCAGAAAGCGCCGGAAAAGCAGTACTGCGCAGCGTAGTAGTGTAAC
>CAZSOQ010000363.1:0-3717 GCA_964608495.1 uncultured Armatimonadia bacterium
GTCCTGGGCTCACCGAACGCCCGGCCGAACCGGCACGATGGAGGTCAGCCCTATGCGCCTATCGCGACACCCAGCCCTTCCCTGGACCCTCGCGGGTCTCATGGTGCTGTGCCTGGCGCCCGTCTCCCGGGCCCAGCAGTACTCCCACAGAAACCTGTTGCCCAACCCCAGCCTCGAGCTCCTCGACGACACCGGGGTGCCCGTCGGCTGGCGCTTTTCCGACTCCCGCGCCGGCTCCAGCGCGGTCGTGGACGACACGGTCGCCCACACCGGCACCCGCTCCGTGGAGCTCGTCAACCCCCACGCCCGCGAGCCCCACGTCTACGGCTCCTTGGTGGCCCGCGTCCGCGTAAAGACGAACCAGACCTACACGCTCTCCCTCTACGCCCGCAGTCAGGACCCGGGAGACGCCTGGTTCGGCTGCGGCCCCAAGTGGGAGCGGCGTCAGTCCATCGCCGCCACCGGCGACCAGTGGCAGCGCTTCTCGATCACCTTCACCACCTACGGCGGCGAGCCGTACGTCGAGCCCCGCATCAACGTCGATTCCGAGACCGCTGGCCTGTGGATTGACAGCCTTCAGCTCGAGGAGGGCCCCGAGGCCACCCAGTTCGACATGCCCACCCTCCTCGAGGAGGGACAGACCATGCTCAAGGTCACGCCCGCCACGGTAGGTGAGAACCTGCTGCTCAACGGTTCCTTCGAGGAGATGCGTGATGCCTGGCCCGCCGCCTGGCGCTGGGACAAGCGCAACACCGACGCCACCATGACGGTGGACACCACCAGGGCCCGTTCCGGCAGGCAGAGCGTCAAGCTCACCAACCCCACGCCCTTCGGCCCGCACGTCTACGCTCAGCTCCTCTACGCCGAGCCCCTTCCGGTGGAGCCCGACACCACCTACACCGTCTCAGGCTACGCGATGGTCGCATCGCCCGGCGTCGCCTGGGTCGGCGGCGCCGAAGGGTGGCGGGCCCGCGCCCAGTTCCCCCGCACCGACACCGGGGGCAAGTGGGTCCGCGTCCACACCACCTTCACCACCGGCCCCAACGAGACCGAGGTCCGCATCATGGTAATCACCGAAAGCCCCACCGGCGGCCTCTGGGTGGACGATGTCAAGCTCGAGCAGGGCGATGCGCCCACGCCCTTCATCCTCGAGGACGACCAAGCGCGCCCGAGCATCGAGATCGAGGTCTCGGGACGCGGCCGCCTGGGCATCGCCCCCCTTCCGTGGATGCCCGACCGCTACTCCTCGCCCCAGTTCGTCTTCGGCCGCGAGCTGTGGGTCACCGGCCACGTCCTCTACGCCCCCGGCGCCACGCTCGCCGCCCGCCTCTTCCAGGGTGACACGCTCCTCGACGAGAAGACGGCTATCCTCCCCGACAGCCCCTGCGTCGAGGTCGAGTTCACCAAGGAGCTGTCCGCCGTCCAGGGCGGCGACATGCGCGTCGAGATGGAGGTCGAGGGGACCGCCAGGGCCTCGCGCACCTTCCGTCTCGTCACCGAGCCGGGCGTCCGTGCGCGGGTCGAGGCGCTGCGGCCCCTCACCGATCGGCTCCGGGCGCAGGTCGAGGCCCTGGGTGACAGAGGCGCCTATCCGCGCGTGACCCTGACGGTCGCCGAGCAGTTCCTGGGCTTCATCGCGGCCGACCTGGACCACGGCGAGTACGCCCGCGCCTGGGCCCAGGCCGACACGGTCGAGGAGATCGTGCAGCGCGCGCTCGAGACCAGGCAGTGGCCTGACGCCCCGCGGTACTTCACCAGTCCGGTGACGATTGACGGCCCGTCCTTCCAGGCCACTGTGCGCCAGCCGGACGGCCGCGACGACCAGCGCCCGGTCATCTTCATCGGCATGGGCCCCTTCGGCCAGGCCCGGCGCGATGTGGGCATCTTCCCCGACTACGGCTTCAACATCATCCAGGTCGAGTTCGGGCCCAACAGCGTCCTCCCCACCGAGACCGACTACAGCGACGACGCCATCAACACCTTCCTCGAGGTCTGCGATCGCGCCGCCAAGGCCGGCGTGCAGGTCAACCTGCTCATCAGCCCCCACTACTTCCCCGCCTGGGCGCTGGCCAAGTGGCCCCACCTCAAGGATTGCAGCGGCGGGTTCCTCGGCTACTGCGTGCACGCCCCCGAGGCCCGCCAGGTCCTCGAAAGGCACCTGCGCTACATGATCCCCAAGGTCAAGGACCATCCCGCGCTGCACAGCATCTGCCTGAGTAACGAGCCGGTCAGCACGGACCTCCAGAGCTGCCGGTTCGTACTCGCCAACTGGCACGCCTGGCTGGCGGGCAAGTACGGCACGATCGCGCGCCTCAACGAGCTCTGGGGGACCCAGTACGGTTCCTTCGATGACGTCCCAGTCCCGCCCACGGCCTTCCGTCCCGACCCGCTGGTCTACGACTTCGTGCGCTACAACCAGGAGGAGTTCGCGGGCTTCCATCGCTTCCTGGCCGACATCATCCACGAGGTCGCGCCTGACCTACCGGTCCACGCCAAGATGATGATCTGCGCCGTCTTCTCGCCCAGCGCCCACGGCCCGTGGAGCATCGCCCCCGAGCTCTTCGCTGAGTTCTGCCAGATCAACGGCAACGACGCCTGGCGTGTCTACCAGCCCCAGGGCGACTGGGCCACGGCCTGGCAGGACGAGATCATGGGCTACGAGCTCCAGCGCTGCGCGCGCGAGGCGCCCGTCTTCAACAGCGAGGACCACATCATCCCCGACCGCAACGTCAACTGGCAGTCGCCCACCTACATCTACAACGTCTACTGGCAGGGCGCCGTCCACGGCCGCGGAGCCTCCAGCGCCTGGGTCTGGGAGCGCACCTACGACCCCGAAAGCGACTTCAGCGGCTCCATCCTCCACCGCCCGGCCTGCGTCGAGGCGGCGGGCCGTTGCACGCTCGACGCCAACCGGCTCTCGCTGCAGGTGACGGCCCTGCAGCAGGTCAGACCGCGCGTCGCCGTGGTCTACGCCACGGCGGGCTTCGTGTTCCAGAACGACTACGCCGGTGCCCTCGGCGCCGCCTGGCGGAACAGCACCTTCGCCGGCCACAAGACCGGCTTCGTCTACGAGCGCCAGCTAGAGGCCCTGGCGGACGGCAAGAAGCTGGACGGCTACCTCAGCGACTGCCGCGTGATCCTCGTCGCCGGGCTGAGGCGCCTGAGCGCGGAGGCCGTGGCGGGCCTGCGGGCCTTCGTCGAGCAGGGCGGCAAGCTGGTCGCCGTCGGCGGAGTGCCCGAGCGCGACGAGTACGGACGCCCCGTCGAGCCGCTGCCCGCCGTGGCGACGGTGGCGCCTGGGCCTGACGAGCAGATGCTGCCGGCGGTCCGCGAGGCCCTGTCGCAGGCGGGGATCGCCCCGCCGGTCGAGCTGGTGGGCGACGATGGCCGGCCGGTCTATGGCGTGGAGTACTTCGCGGCCCCGTGGCAGGGCGGATGGCTGGTGAACGTGAGCAACTACCGCCACGCCGAGCCGATGGCCCGGCTACGCATGGGCGGCCGCGACGTCCAGTCCGCCACCGATCTCATCTCGGGCCGCACGGTGACTTTCCCGACGGCTCTGCCGTCCCTGCAGCCCCTGCTTCTGGAGGCCCACTAACCGCGGCGGTGGTCCCGTGGTGGTCCGTCTGTGAAGGGGGGGCCCCATCCGGCCCGCCCGCCCGTGGTCGCAGGTCGTGCCGGGGGGACAGGAGTCCCCCTGCCTGCACTGGAATGGAC
>CAZSOQ010000364.1:0-3703 GCA_964608495.1 uncultured Armatimonadia bacterium
GGATACCCGCCCGCTCGGCCCGGCGTCCAGGGCACGGTCTGCGGCAGCGGCGCCCACCGAGCTCACGGCGGGGGCCATCTGTTCGTACAGCATCCGCGCGATCCCCAGGCCGCTTCGCTCACCCAACTGTGCCCCCAGCGCCATGAGCATCTGATCCGTGAAGACCTCTTCGGCCAGCCCCCCGCTCATGAAGTCGGATTCCAGGCAGTTCTGCCTCATCACCTGCATCATCTGTGCCAGTAGGAAGCCCTCGAACTCGCCGCAGGCCTTCCTGAGCCTCGCCAGGGCTCTCTCCTGGCCCGTGGCCGGGCCCGCCAAGCCTCCCGAAGCGCGCACCAGGGTCACTGAATCACCAACTCGGCTTCCAGCGCGCCCATCTCCTTGAGCGCCTGGATGATGGCTATCAGGTCCCTGGGCTTCACACCCAGGGCGTTCATGGCCTGCACCAGGTCCTGCAGCGATGCCTGCTCGGGCACCGTGTGGAGCTCGCCGGGCGCTTCGGTCGCCTCAATCCCTATCTCCGGCACCACCACGGTGCGTCCCGCAGCCGCTAGCGCGGCTCGGTCCGCAGCCGCTCCCGCGGCCGAGTCTGCGGCCGCTCCCGCGGCCCAGTCCCCGGTCAGTGACGATGCGCCGAACGGCTGCCAGCCGGCCAGATTCCTCTTCCTATCCGACGTTTTGTGCATCGATTCGGGAGCGATTCGGCCCTCTTGCACGCCCTCTCGGCCACCTTCACGCCCCCTGAAAGCCCCTTTTGGGCCCTCCTCGGCAGCCTTTCGCGCCCCCTGTCGCCCGGAGTTGGCCCGGAGTTGCCCGCGGGCCAGCTTTGGGCCAACTCCCGGCGCAATCATCGGCGCCCTCTCCCCCTCCAGTACCGTGGCGTCTTCGCTCCTCACCTTCACTGCGGCTCGCCGGCAGCTGACCGGCGGAGGCTGGGAGACCTGCCAGGTCGTCTTCACCTGCACCGTCAGCCCGCCGTGGGCGATGGCCACGGGCAGGACACGTACGTTCCCGCCCAGGACCACCGTGCCGGTGCGCTCGTTGATGACCACCCGGGCCGGGGCGTCGGGCTGGACGGCGACGTGCTCGAGCCTCGCGACGAAGCCCACCAGATCGCCCGCCCAGGCCTCGGGCACTCTCACCTGGACCGCGGCCCGGTCTATCGGCTCGGCGATCGCCAGGCCAAAACCGGCGTTAATGGCCTCCGACATCCGCTCCGCCGTGGTGAAATCCGGGTTGTGGAGCACAATGTGGATCCTCTCGTCCTCGATCACCCTCGCCGTCACGTACCGCACTACGGAGGCGCCGTTGGGCACCCGCCCCACGACAGGATGGTTCTTCTGCACCTTCGACCCGCCGGCCGAGACGTTGAAGCCCCCAATGCTCACCGGTCCCTGGGCGATGGCGTAGACCTCGCGGTCGGCGCCCATGAGGGGTGTCACAAGCAACATGCCGCCCTGCAGGCTTTCCGCGTCTCCCAGAGAGGACGCGGTTACGTCGAGCCTGGCCCCGGGGCGGGCCTCCGAGGGGAGCTCCGCCGTCACAATCACGGCCGCCACGTTGTCCGCGCGCAGGGTCTCGGCCGGTACCGTGACCCCGAACTGCTCGAGCATGTTCGCCAGCGAGCGGGCGGTGAAGAGGGCCCGGTTGCTGTCGCCGGTGCCGCTGAGCCCCACCACCAGGCCGTAGCCGATGAGCTTGTGCCCGGTGGTGCCGCTGACCGAGGCCAGGTCCTTGACGCGCACGGTTGTAGCGGAGGACTGCGCCGCGGAGCCGGCCGGCGCGCCCGTCAGCAGGGCCGCCATAACGACGACCGCCAGGCCCCCCAGGACCCGGCCGACAGCGGCGGATGACCTATTTATCACGATTCGTGCCCCCTAACCGTGAGGTTGCGGAGCAACCTCGCGCCCCTCGGCGCCACCCTCGCTAAGTGCTCTCTCGTGACGACATAGAGCGGGAATCGCGCCAAGGAAAGCCCTGTGACTGCAAACACCCTGGGGCTCTGCCCCAGACCCCGCAGGGGCCGCGGGCCCCTGACCCCATTATCCGCGCAGCTACGTCTGCGCCGTGCCGGGGCCTCGGCCGCGGATGACACGGTGGGCTCGCCTGCCCCTGCACGCCTCGCTCTGTGTCAACGTGCGCAACTACTTAGAACAGCAGATTCAGCAAACGGCTGATGATGCCCGTGCGCTTGCCGGGCCGCCCGGGATCACTGCCCTGGTACTCGACCAGCAGGTTCGCGACATCGAAGGACATCACTGTGTTGTCAGCGCCAATGTCCCGCGGGCGCACCTCGCCACGGAGGGTGATGGTCTGCACGTCCCTGTTCACAAGAACCGAGTGCTTGCCCTCGACCAGCAGATTGCCGTTGGGCAGGAGCTCGGTGACCCGGACGGTCACCCGCGCGGTCAGGGACCCCGTCCGCACGGCCGTGGCACTGTCGCTGGACTTGTGCTGGCCCTTGTAGCCGAGCACCTTCAGGAAGTCGAGCCACCCCTCGCCCGGCCCCGTGCTGGTCTCGGCGTCGCGCTTCAGGCCACGGCTGGCGGCGTGGGTTGCGGTGGCCTGCTCGGTGACGATGATGTGGATGATGTCGCCCGGTCGGGCGGCTTTCTGGTCGCCGTACAGGCGAGCGAAGAAGCTGTCAGTGCCGAAGAGGTCGTCGGCCCGCGTTGTCGGACCAACGCCCGCGATTCCGGGCAGAATCAGCCCCAGAACCGCCAGCAGAGCAACCCTCACCGCCCAGGACCGATGACTGCCCCGCTGCAGCGACAGGGATTCACGCTCAAGGGTCATCTCATCACCTCTGCGAGGCCCGGCCCCGTGATACGGACCAGGATCCTCGATCCCCCGGTACTGAGCTGCACCGGCACCACGTCCCCCACTCGACCCGCCTCCTGGGCCTTGGCTTCGGCCCTCACCTCCACCAAGCCGTAGCGAGCGCGGATCACCAGAGGCTGCCCCCGCGAGACCACCAGGGCTTCCTCGGCGCGCGGAGGGACCAGGCGGCGTGAGCCGGTCGGTTCCGACCGGCCTCCGGGATCGCTCAGCTCGCCGCGATCTGCTCGCGCCGTCGGCCCGTCGCCTCCACACGCACGAAGGGCCGCTGGCGTGCTCACCAGGACCTCTTCTGCGCCGCCGAACTCCACGTCGTCCAGGGGCAGGCCGGCAGCCCGTAGCCGCATCTTGACGTACCCCCGGGATATGCCCCGGCTCCGTCCGGCCAGCGGCGCTCGGCCCACTACCACCGCCCCGATAGCCGCGACTCTCTCCCCCACTCCCTCGATACGGCCCAGGTCGGCAAGCGTCACCAGAGGGCCGGTGACCGGGGCCTGGTCGTGGAGGACGATCCTGATCGCCTGTCTCGTCGGGGCGTCGTCGGCCTGCGTTGTCGGAACAACGCCCGTGGCCGCGACGAGCAGAGATGAGAACATACAGCTCGCGGCAAGCTGGGGCATGATGATCAGTACCCAGGTGAGGAAGGGCCTCCGCGTGGCTCTCCCCGAGCCACGGGGTCCGCGGAGAGCTGGAGTGGCGAGCCCCAGGGAGCGGTTCTGTGCCCGCCCGGCCGTACTTACCTGGTCGCTGGGATTGTCCATGGCCTGTTGCTCCCGTGCTGGATCGGCCCCCGGCCGCCACGGTCAGGCGGCGGCAGGGGCTGCCCAGCCCGCGGCAGGGGCTGCCCAGCCCGCGGCAGGGGCTG
>CAZSOQ010000365.1:0-3692 GCA_964608495.1 uncultured Armatimonadia bacterium
GAAGCGCCGCGCTGATCCCCCTCCGCAGCGTGTCCAGGCCCTCCGCGCGCAGGGACTCGCCCACCTGCGTAACAGAAGTTTCAGACGCCGCTCCGGTTCGCCAGTCGAGGCTGTGCGCGCGGGCAGGATCAAGCTTCCCCCTCGCCCGCACCTGGACGCTCGCGCCGGGCTTCTCACCTGCCGCCACGATCAGCACTCCCGCGTCGCCCTCGAACCACCGCGCCTCGCGACAGCCCACTGCCGTGAGCCGCACGTCGTCCCGGTAGCGCCCGCCGTCCATGAAGTCCACCAGCGCCCGCCGCGCCCGCACGGCGGCCCCGAGCAGCCGCGTCCCCTCGCCCGTCAGCCGCGGGTCGTCGGGCTTGTCCTCGCCGGTCGGCCCGCCGCCCGACACGCGGAACACGCCGCCCAGCAGCAAGGTGCGCTCGATATGCCGCGTCAGCTCCGCCGGGTCGTCCAGCCCCACCTGCCCCTGATCCGTCCGCACCCAGGGAGCCGTGTACTTGAGCATCCGCGGGAAGCCGCGCTCCGGCGCCTTCCCGAAGTGGCACAGGTACCGGTCCACGTACCTGGCGTACAGATCGCTGGCGCCCTCGGTCTCGATGAAGAAGCCGGGCGCCAGGGCCTCGCCGGCGTCCTTGGTCTCCTCCAGCAGCCGCAGGTAGGCCCGATTCCACATCCCGAAGCTATCGTCATCGTGGCCGTGGCCCTGGGCCGAGCACAGCTCGGGGTGGATGGCGGCCACCTGGTCCACGAACACGCCCCCGGCGCCCATCCGCGCGTGCAGCCTCGCCGTATCCCTGAACAGCTTGCGCCACTCGGGCGCGGCCACGCAGGCCGCCCAGAAGGGCCGCTGGTGCCAGAAGTAGACGGGGAACTCTCCCCACTCGAAGCTCACCCGTCGCACGCGCACCGGCAGGATGCCGCCCGGCCTCTGCAGCCACTCGCCCGCGAAATCCTCGCCCCCGGCACGGCACTCCGCCACCGTCTCCGCGTAGCCCGTATCCCCCTTCGCCAGCCAGTCCGGGTACCGGTCCGGGTACTTCCGCGACCACTCCGCGGCGTCCTCGGGCGTCTGCAGGGGGCTGAGCAGGTAGCCGTTCGTGTAGAAGTAGGGCACCAGGCCCGCGTCCCGCAGCTCCCTCAGCTTCGCGGTCATGCCCTCGACGCCCAGCTCCAGGCGCGGGAAGTAGCAGGGGTAGTACTGGTCGCCGCGGCCGTAGAGCACGACCCACAGGCACACGTCCCTGATGTCCAGGGCCTTGGCCCAGCGGATCGCCTCCTCGGGGAGCAGCCCGTCCCAGCGCCCGTAGGTGAAGGCCGCCACGTCGCCGCGGCGCGGCCCCTGGGGCTCGAAGCCCTGGGCGATGAGCCACTCGCGGTAGCGGTCGGCAGGCGCGTGCCAGTCGGCGCCCCCGCGGAACACCTCGATATCGCCGAAGCTCCAGGCCCCGCCGGGGCGGACGCGCGGGCTCGTGGTGACCTGGTAGCGCATGCCCTCGGCTTCGCGGAATCCCTCGAAGGTCAACACCTCGTGGGTCGGGTCCGAGGCCATGATGCCGAAGGACTCCCCGCCGCCCAGGTGCACGAAGAAGGGCAGGCACAGATCCCCCTGGTACCTCCCGAAGAGGCGGGGCACGTCCTTGCAGACCGCCCGGCACTGCTCCTCGAAGGCTTCCTGCGAGCGCAGATCGTCCACCAGCGCGCCCTGGTACAGGCTCGGCCAGAGCACGCGACTGCCCTCCCAGCTTCCCCCGGGCCGCACGCCCTCGACGATCGGGAAGGTCACGCTGCAGACCGTGGCGCCGGGCCGGTCGTTGGCCACGCGGTACCTCCAGCGCTCCGTGTCCCCTTCTCGCACGCACGTGGCCTCGAAGGTCAGCTCCCACCTCTCGCCCTCTGCCGTGGCGGGCCGACACCGCCACTCGGTCCTGGCGCCGTCCTGGCCCATCCGCTCGAGCTCCCCCGTCAGCGTCACGAACCTCTGGTCGGCCAGGTCGCCCACAAAGGCCACGAGGGACAGGCCGGGCGCGCCCGCGGGCGCCGCCAGGGCCTCAGGGCCCGTCAGGGCGGTCAGGGCGACAACGAGGCAGACACGCAGGGCCACGGGCATACCTCCTCGACCCCCAGTGGGCCGCGGACCCGCCCTCCGGGGCCTACTCCTCGTCCGTCTCCAGCAGAGCCAGCACCCCCGACACCGCGTCCACCCTTGCCCCCGTCCATGCCTCGGGATCAACGCGGTGCCAGTCGCTGCTGACGTCGTGCGGCGCGCGTATGAGCACGGGCTGCATCCCCACCGCGGCGGCGCCGGCCAGCTCGTCGCTGCCGCCGTCGCCCACGAACAGGCACGCCTCGGGCGACGCGCCCAGCCTCTCGCACGCCAGCAGGAAGATCCTCGGGTCGGGCTTCCTCAGCCCCACCGAGCAGGAGAAGATGGCCACGTCCACGAGCGGCGCGAAGGGCGTCCCCGGCCAGACCTCCGGGATGTCGGGCGAGCAGTCGCTCACCAGCCCCACGCGGCAGCCCCTCCGGCGCAGTTCCTCTAGCGTGGGCACGACGTCGGGCCTGGGCACGATCTGGGCCCGCGTAAGCACCATCCGTCGCTCGACGGCGCGCTCCACCGCGGCCCCCTCCACGTCACATCCGAGCCCCTGGCACAGCAGCCGGACGCTCAGGGCCAGCGTCGGATGGTGCCCCAGGGTCCTTTCGCCATAGGTGTCCACCCACACGCGGGCGAAGTCCTCACCGGGCGCGCCCAGGATCCGTGCCATGTCGTACAGGCACGCCCTGTAGGGCTCCATCGCGAAGTTCTCTATCAGCGTACCGAACAGATCGAATACGACCGCCTGGTGCTTCACGGGCCTGACACCCCAGTGGTGGAAAGTCGTCCCCTATCCTACCCCGATCGGCCCCCCGGCGCGAGACCGAGGAAGCCGGCGAAGCCCCGGGGACAGGGGGTCGCAGCCGCAGGCCGCCCGGGCCGAGCGCCGCTCCCCCTAGCCGTCACCCAGCCCCGGCAGCCCGAGCTGCGCGGCCTTGCCGGGGTCCGACACGGCCCTGCCATACTTCCCCCCACCGCCCGCTACCAGCGGCAACCTGCCCTCTCGCGCCATCGCTATCAGCCGCGCGACCTTCGGCGTCACCAGCCGCGCGATCTCCTCTTCCCTCGCCTCGTGCAGCACGGCCATCTCGCTCCCGAAGGCGTTGATCAGGCGATTCAGCGCCACGCTCCCCACGCCCGGCACGAATTGCAGCGGCACCTGGTACCGGTACGGCGCCCGCCACGGCGGCTGCACGGCCTCCCCGTGGTCCGCGATGCTCATGATCCGGTCGAGCACCCCCATCACCACCTCCATCGAGCCACACTGCTCGCAGGCCGTCACCGGCGCCGGGCCGCGCGCGATCCACCGGCAGTGCTCGCAGCACGTGCGGTGGTACTTGCCCAGCCTGGGGTCAAGCCCGAAGTTGGCCGCCACGTGCCGCCCTTCCTCGCGCCCCAGGGCTTTGCCCAGCTCCTCGAAGGTCGGCTTCTCCATCTCGATGAGCTGGTACTCCCGGGCTATCTTCGGCAGGGAGTGGCTGTCGGAGTTGCTCACGAAGGTCTTCTCCGCCAGCTCGCCGATGCGGTCCGCCAGGAGGCTGTCGGCCGACAGCCCCAGCTCAATGGCCGGAATCGCGCCCCAGTCCCCGCC
>CAZSOQ010000366.1:0-3680 GCA_964608495.1 uncultured Armatimonadia bacterium
GCCCCCCACACCGCCACCCGGTAGGGCAGGGGCTCGTCGCTGTCGTCCACCTTGCTTCCCTCGGCGCTGCCGAACGCCTTGGCCACCATCTGCGTCACCTGCCCCCGCACCAGGTAGACGATGTAGCCGCACACCAGGAAGAAAGCCCCCAGCATCTGCAGGGCCGACTCGGGCCTCGTCGGGTAGTTGGGCAGCGGCGGCACCCGCACGCCAGCCGCGTACAGCGCCACCGAGGCCAGATTCATCACTACGAAGAAAAACCAAAGGCTGAAGGACAGGTCCGTGGGCAGCAGGAAGCTAAAGCCGATGATGCTGAAGTGCACGTAGGCCACCAGCGGCCCCACCTGGCTCCACGGCGGCGTCCGGAAGTACTGATTCAGCCCCCACACCAGCCGGATTCCCGGCACGGTGGGGAAGTAGCGGTTCAGGCCGTTCCATGAGTGGATCAGCATCGGGACCGCCGCCGCGATCCACATCGGCCTGCTCCGCAGGAAGGGACTGAGCGCGAATCCCTCTTCCTCCTCTACCATGTCCAGCGGCAACTGCACCAGCGGGAAGACCAGGTGCTCGTTCTCGATCCACTGCCGCCGCACCGCCACCGTGATGCAGGTGTAGGTCCAGAACAGCACCAGGGCCATCGCCGTCCACGCCAGCGTCGGTACCACCCACGGCTGCCAGGGCAGCGTCTGGCCAGGCCGCAGCCCCTCGTAGAACGCCCGCATCGCCGACGCGTCCTGTGGCACCATCCAAGTGGGGATGTACTGGTAGAAGGTCGCCGCCCACTTGTTCTCCGGGCTGGCGTAGTACGTCACGCCGGACAGCGTAGGGAAGAGGTACTCGGTGAGCTGGAAGGACGGTATGCCGCTGCCCACCAGCATCATCGTGTAGATGACCATCAGCTCGCGTACGCTGAAGACCAGCCTGGGCAGCACGCGGTGCAGGACCACGTTTGCTCCGGCCACGAGAAGGAGGAACAGGAAGAAGACCCCGATGGGGAGGTGGCAGCAGTCTATCCACGTCCCCTGTAGCCGGTTGTCCGAGTAGGGCACGGCGACACCGAGCAGAGCCGTGAAGGCCGCGCCTATCAGCACGGCCCGCACGCTCAACCCGGTACCAAGCCTCGTCCCATGCGGCGTCTCGACGTCCTTCGCCATTGCCTGCTATCACCTGGTGCCATCCCCAAGGCCCGCCTGCTTCCCTGGGGGGCCCAGCGGTCAACCGCCTTCCCCGGAAGCCCACCGACTCCCAACGTCGCAGTCTCCCCGTGGTCGGTGGCTCCTGTCGCCCTCGGGCGCCGTGCGGCGTCCCATCAAACCACAGCCGGCCGACCCCTGCCGTCCGGCAGCCTGGACCAAACCTGTTCGTCGCCCCGTCGGGTGCTCCTCCGCGACGGGCTGTCGCCCTCTGCGCCGGCCGCCCACCGCTCCTCAGCAACATCCGCCGCGACGTGGTGACATGGCACCCGGCCATCCTCGCCCCTCGGCTTGGCAGGCGCCATGGGGTGCGCTACGATTCCCTCTGCCCTTCCTGTGAACCTTTCCGCCTCCAGCGCGCTCTCAATCCACGGCCTGGGTCTTCGGGCCGGTCACGACCATGCGTGTAGCGGCGCAGTCACTGCAGGCAATCGGTTGGGCGACCATGGCCAACGAGGACGCCATGCTCGTAGGTAGGGTGTTGGCCGGCGAGACCGAGGCCTTCGCCCTGCTGGTCGAGCGTCACCAGCGCTGGGCAATCAACTTGGCCTACCAGCTCCTCGGCAGCGCCGACGAGGCCGAGGACGTTGCGCAGGACGCCTTTGTGGTTGCCTTCCAGAAGCTGGGCCAGCTTCGCCGCCGGGCTAACTTCTGCGCCTGGTTGCGCAAGATCGTCCTCCACCAGGCGCTGCGGCGGCGCCGCCAGCTCGCGCGCACGGCGCCTCTCGAGGTGGACGTGGGCGACAACGGAGCCAGCACCGGCCACCAGACAGCCGTCGCTGTCCACCAGGTCCTGCGCGAGCTCCCGGACCATCTGGCCGTCGTTCTGGTCCTGCGCGAACTGCAGGCTTTGAGCTATCGCGAGATCGCCGCTGCCCTGGGCGTGCCGATAGGCACGGTGCGTTCCCGCCTTCACGCCGCCCGGGACGCCTTCCGCCGGCTGTGGCAAGCCGGCAGGTAGACCATGTTGGTGAACTGCACAGTCAGACCTGAGCTGCTCGATGCTCTGCATGACAACGAGCTGCGTGGCCTGCGCGCTCGATTCCTGCGCGCGCACGTCAACGTGTGCGCCCAGTGCCAGGGATACCTCGCCGAGGCCGACCGTGTTCACTCCCTGCTCGCCATGACCCCGCGCCTCGAGCCTCCTCCCGACTTCCCGGGCCGCGTGGTGCAGGCCGTGGTCGGCCCCCCTGAAGAGGCGGTGCTGGGGGCCCTGGCCCCCAGCCTGCAGGCTCCGGAACACCTGGGCGGGGCGGAGTTCACGGCGCGAGTCATGAGCCGCGTATCGGGTGCCAGGGACCGGCGAGAGCGGTCGCGTGGCCTGATGCTCACCGCGGCCTCCGTGTGCGCGATCGTGGTGGTGTACCTGGTGGCGGTGACCTGGTGGCAGCGGGAGACCGACGGCCGCACGGCCCTCGGCCTCCAGGCCATCAGCCTGCAGGTAAGCCGCGTGGGCGCTCTGCTGGACCCGGCCAACTGGGCGGCCACCCGCGTGGCGCGTGATCTTCAGGCCCTGCGCGCTCGTGCCGCCCGGCAGGCCGGCTGCGAGCTCGAGGAGCTCGTGGGCGAGGCACCGGGCGACGGGGCTCAGTCCCCGCCGCAGGGCGGCTCGGCCGACCCTCCCTCCGCCGTCAACCGAGCCCGAAGATAGCCGCCGCTGTCCCGCCCCAGATCATCGCCCGCTCTGCCTCGGCGAGACCCAGTCCGTCCATCAGGGCCTGGTAGTCCCTCTTCACGTCCTCCATCAGCTCCGGCCCCACGTCCGTGCCGAAAAGCAGCTTCTGCCAGGGCGTCTTCCCGCCCATCCTCCCGTACTGCTCGTCCTCGGCCCACCACAACAGCTCTTGGAAGTACTCCGGCCTCTTCTTCTTCAGCGTCGAGCCCGTCAGGTCGAAGTACACGTTCGGGTGCATTCGGGCCAGCTCCGCCGCCTCCTCGTACCACGGATTGCCGAAGTGGGCCCCAAGGATGCAGAGCTGCGGGAAGCGCCTGGCGATGCGGTCCAGGTAGACGGGCCTCATGCGCGCCATGCTGACGTCCATGCCCGCGTCGTAGGGTGACCTCGCCACGATGCCCAGGTGAAACAGGACCGGCATCCCGTACAGAGCCGCCCTGCTGTACACCTCCATCGCGGCGTCATCGTCGTAACGCATCCTCGGCCGGATCACCTTCAGCCCCTGCAGTCCCAGTTCCCGCGCCCGATCCACCTCGGCCACGCCCTCTTCTCCGAGGGGCACATAGGCCAGGCCCAGCAGGAAGCCGGGGTTCGCCTCCACGGCCGCCGCGAGGTGCTCGCTGGTCGCTTGGCCCGGCGTGCCCGACGAGCACACAACCACTCGGTCAAGGCCCAGCCTCGCGCCCTCCGCCCTGAGTCTGGCGACGTACGGCTGCCAGTCCGCCGGCAAGTGATGGTGAACGTCAATGACCACGTTCCTTGCCTCCCTGGGCCACGCTGGGCTCCCTGCTCCGTGCCCGGCGGACCGACGG
>CAZSOQ010000367.1:0-3661 GCA_964608495.1 uncultured Armatimonadia bacterium
CTCTTATCCCCTCCCCCCAACGCGCTCTTGTCGGCGAGGCTGCCTTGCAGCCTCACTTGCCCGGGCCACTGCGTGGCCTCGGACAAGCGCCTCCCCTGGGGTAAGGGGACCCCAAGGCATTCGGCCCCCCCACACAGACAGAAGCCCCGCTCCGCTGTCGCGTCTTTGCTGCGGCAGGCGAGGGTCCCCGCCGCACGGAAGGAGGCACGCGCCGCCCTGGGAATAGTATCCCCCGGTACCAGGAGGTGTTCGCATGAACCGGGCGGCGATGGCAGCGACGACGATCGCACTGCTAAGCCTGCTGGGGGGCTTTGCATGGGCCGAGGTGGAGGTGGGCGGCGTGGTCTACGACCACGTGGACCCGGGAGAGCCCTTCACCTCGGTGGATAAGCCCAGCGAGGACTGGGATCCCCCCTCCCCCACCAAGGCCGAGGCCGGCGCGGGCTTGATTCCCTACTGGCGACCGGCGCCCGAGGAGCTGCGGCCCTGGAGCCGACCGCGTCGTGAGGAGTGCATCAGGCAGCCGCTGCGCGTCTTCGCCGCCCTGGGCGAGACCGAGCCCCTGTGGGTGGCCCTGTACGCGCGGGAGGACCTGGCGCGGATCAGCGCCCGCCTCGAGGGCTTGCCTGAGCGCGTCACGCCCGAGCTGTTCGTGGTGCACTTCTGGCCCCAGCGCACGAGCTGGAAGACGCGCGAGTACTACGTGACGCCGGAGCTGCTGGTGCCCTACGACGCCGCGGAGGGGCACGCGTGGTTCCCCGGGGGACAGGTGCTGCAGCGTCGGTCCTATGACCTGGCGGCGGGCACCACGGGCGCGGTGTGGCTGCGGCTGAACGTGTCCAGAGCCGCGGCGTCGGGCACGTACCGCTTCCGGCTGCACCTGCAGGCCGAGCGGCGCGGCCGGCTGACGGTGCCCATCGAGCTGGAGGTCCTGCCCTTCGAGCTGCGCAAGCCCCCGGACCGCTCGTGGCTGGTCTACGGCGACACCTACCGCTGGCGGGGCATGAGCGACGAGCAGCGGTGGCTGGACGCGAAGGACTACGCGGCCCATGGGATGGACGGGATCGTGGAGCTGCCGTCGGGCACGCCCGACCTGGCCCAGGTGCGCGAGGGCCGGGTGAAGTGGGACATCAACGAGGCGCGGCGGTACCTGGAGCTGCTGCGCCAGGCGGGCATGAAGGGCCCCTGGGTGATGAGCGGCGGACTGGCGCGGCAGGTGCAGCAGGCCCTGGGGATCAGCGCGGACCTGAACCAGCCCTGGCCCGAGGAGATCCGCAGGGGCGTGCAGGCGGGCGCCCGGGCCCTGAACGAGGCCTACGAGGGCCTGGGGGTACCGTGGTTCTTCTACGGCACGGACGAGCCGAGCGAGGACAACGTGTACGCGGTGGAGCAGTATCGGAACTGGAAGGCGGGCGGGGCGCCGGTGTACGTGACGATCTGCCGGCCGGGATTCTGGACGGCCATGGCGCCCAGCCTGGACGCGCCGTGCTTCGCGTCCTTCATGGTCAGCAACGCCGAGGCCAGCCAGAAGACGCGCGAGGAGTGCGAGGGGCTGGGCAAGCAGTTCTGGTGGTACGGATCGGGGTGCTACATCGGCCAGGAGGGGCGGATCTTCCCCAATCGCTTCCTGGCCGGGATTCTGTTCTGGAAGACCGGCGCGTGGAGCCAGGTCTCGTGGACCTACATGCGGCCCCACGAGGACCCCTTCAACGACTTCGACGGCGAGAAGGCCAATCAGGTCGAGCCCAAGGAGCAGGCGACGGTCTACCCCTGGCTAGAGCGGGCCGGCGACTGGAGCAGCTATCGTGGGCCGATCCAGACGATCCAGTGGGAGGCCCTGCGCGAGGGTGTGGACGACTACTGCTATCTGTACACCCTCGGCGACCTGGCGACCCGGGCCGCGCGGGCCAGCGGCGTCGAGCGGGCGCGGGCGGGCAGGCAGGCCAAGCGCGCCCTGCGCGACATCGCCGACGCCCTGCCCTGGTCGTCGGAGCTGTCCGACCTGGGCTTCGGGAACCGGGAGTGCCAGTCGGTGCGGCGGCTGCTGGCGGCCCAGATAGAGGACCTCGAGGCCGGGACCCTGGGCGAGCCGGGGTCGCGCCTGCCCGAGCGGCTGATAAAGATAGCGCTTGAGATGCACCCGGCGGGGAGGGCGACCGCGCGGACGCTGCCGGCGCTGGCCGTGCCGCGGCTGCCGGCGGCGCCCGTCGTGGATGGCGCCGTGGACGATCAGGTGTGGCGGCAGGCGGCGCTGGTCGAGACGCTGCGGAACACGCAGACCGGCGACCCCGTGACGCCGGGTACACGCGTGTGGGTGGGCTACGATGACCGGGCGCTGTACGTGGCCTTCGCGTGCGATGAGCCGATGATGGACCGCCTGGTGGTCGAGCGCAGCGGACGGGACGCCCAGGAGGTCTGGCTCGATGACGGCGTCGAGGTGTTCCTGGACCCCTCGGGCAGGCGCGAGCGGTATGCGCACTTCATCGTGAACGCGGCCGGGGCGATGCTGGACGCGATCGGCGAGGACCTCTCGTGGAACAGCTCGGCCAGGGCGGCGGCGCAACGCTACCAGGGCTCCTGGCAGTGCGAGCTCGAGGTACCCTGGGCGGACCTGGAGGCCGCGGGGCTGAAGCGAGAGGCCGTGATGGCCCTGAACCTGTGCCGCAACCGCATGGCCGACCCCGCGGCGGGCTGGAAGCACGCGGCCTGGTCGGCGACCTATGCCTGGTTCCACGTCCCCGCGCGCTTCGGCGTGGCCCTGCCCGAGCAGGGCGACCTGGGCCTGGTGGACGTCGAGCTGCCCACGCTCTTCGGGCGGCAGATGCTCAAGGTGGCGCTGGTGAACCGCACCCAGGAGCGGCAGATGGTCCGGGTGCAGGCGGCGGTGGACTACGAGGGACAGGAGGCGGCGATGGCCCCCGAGGCGCTGCTGGTGGAGACCAAGCCGGGCGAGCGGACCGAGGCGTCGGTGCCGGTGGCCCTCACGCGAGCCGGCAAGGCACGGATCGTGCTCACCTATGGGCCGCCCGAGGGCAAGGTGAACACCGCGAGCTTCGACGTGGTCGTGCCCGAGCCGGCCACGCTGCCCTCGCGCCTGGTCTCGATGGGGCGCGACGGGGCCCTGCGCGTGGCCCTCGAGCTCAACGTGGCGCCCTCGGGCGACGACCTGTACGTGGCGTCCGGCACGTACACGGCGGCGGGCAACACCCAGTGGCGCGGGACGCTGCGGTGCACGCCCGGGCAACTGGGGACGCTGGAGGGCGAGGCCGAGGTGCCGGCCGTGCTGGGCTGGCTGGACCTGCGCCTGCAGCGGGGCGGCGAGGAAGTGTGGCAGACGCAGGTGCCGGTGATGCCGCAGTTCGACGCCCTGGCGTCCGGCGGCTAGGCAGGACAGCCCGGCGGGCGGACGACGCCCGCCGCCGGGCGGGAGACGCTCAGCTACCATGAAGATAGCCGTGGTCGCGCCGGTGTACAACGAGAGCGAGACGGTGCCCGTGCTCTACGAGCGGCTGGCGCAGGTGCTGCCCGGCCTGGCGGAGGAGTGGGAGCTGATCCTGGTCAACGACGGCAGCCGGGACGAGACGTGGCAGACCGTGCGGGAGCTGCACGAGCGGGACGGTCGGGTCAAGGGCCTCTCGCTGGCGCGCAACTTCGGGCAGCA
>CAZSOQ010000368.1:0-3658 GCA_964608495.1 uncultured Armatimonadia bacterium
CCGTGCAGGTGCGCGTGCTTACCATCGCGGATCGGCACAACGAGTACGCCGCCAGGGTCATGGCCGAGCTGCTCAGCCGCGACCTGCGGGCCGAGGTGGACGACTCCTCCGCGACCCTCAACCACAAGATCCGCCAGGCCGAGCTGATGAGGGTCCCCTACATGCTCGTCGTCGGCGATCGCGAGCAGGAGAGCGGCCAGGTGGCGGTCCGCAGCCGCGACGACGGCGACCTGGGGCCGCTGCCCTTCGACGACTTCCTGGCGCGTCTGGTGGCCGAGAACGAGCCGCCGCGCCCGGACGTCCAGAGCCTGCGCTAGCCGGGAGGGGGTCCCCGTGGCGAAGCTCGGTGTATGTGTCATCGGTGCGGGCGACATGGGCCGCAAGCACGCCGAGTGCTGGGCTCAGGTCGAGGAGGCCCGGCTCATCGCCGTGGCCGACCCCGACGTGGAGCGCGCCCGCAAGTCCTGCGAGGACCACGGTGCCGACCGCTGGTTCGCCGACTGGCGCGAGGCCCTGGAGGAGCCTGGCATCCAGGCCGTCTCGGTCTGCGTCCCCTCGGGCTATCACCGCGAGTGCGCCGTCGCCGCCATGGAGCACGGCTACCACGTCCTCTGCGAGAAGCCCATCGCCGTTGCCGAGAACGACGCCCTGGCCATGATCCAGACCGCGGAGCGCACGGGCGTAACCTTCGCTGTGGCCTTCTGCAAGCGCTTCAGCAACGCCCTGCGCAGGCTCAGGGAGATCATCGCTGGTGGCGAGCTGGGGCGGCCGGTGATGTACCGCTTCTGCACGGGCTGGGAGATCCGCTTCAAGCTGTGGATCATGGACCGCACCCTCGGCGGCGGCCCCATCGTTGACTTGGCCTGCCACTACTTCGACCAGTGGCGCTTCCTCTTCGACGCCGACCCCGTGCGCGTCAAGGCCTCCGGCATGACCTTCTCGGCCGGCGCCCCCGAGCTGCCCGGCGTCGAGCCCGAGCTGGATACCGCGACCGTGCTGGTCGAGTACGACAGCGGCGACGTGGGCATGATCTCGGTGAGCTGGGGGCTCCCCCGCGGCACCCGCGGCGGTGGCCTCGAGGACCTGCTGGCGCCGCACGGCGTCGTCACCGTCCACGGGCTCCAGAAGCTCACCATCGCGCGACCCGGTGGGGAAGAGGTCCTCGACGGCCTGGGCAACGATATGTACCTCGACCAGACGCGCGCCTTCGCCCAGGCCGTGCTGGCCGGCGCGCCCGTCTCGACGACGGGCACCGACGGCCTCATGGCGCTGCGCGTATCGCTGGCTGCCATCGAGTCGGCGCGTACCGGCGAAGCCGTCGAGCTTGCCGACCGGGACCATTAAGCAGTCGCGTACGTTGACACAGAACGACACAGAACGAGGCATGCAGGGACAAGCGTGCCTACCGTGTCATCCGCGGCCGGGGCCCCGGCAGGGCGCAGACGTAGGTGCGCGGATAATGGGGTCAGGGGCGAGAAATGCGCAACACCTCCCGGCCCCTGCGGGGTCTAGAGAAGCGAAGCTTCTCTGGGCAGAGCCCCAGGGTGTCTGCAGTTGCAGGGCTTTCCTTGACCCGGTTCTCGCTCTATGCCATCACGAGAGACCGCTTGTCAGCACCGAGCCCCAGGATCGTCGCGCCGGTCCTTGGTGCGCCCCGCTACCGCGGCACGTAGATCATCCCGGCCCGGTCGCCGTCAATGATCGTCAGCAGCCGCGTCGCCGCGTCCCACTCCAGCTCCGCACCCAGCGCCTCGACCATCGCCCGCGCCGGCGCGCACACCTCGCCTTCTCGCTCCACCGGCGCCACACCGAGTGCCAGCGCCGCCCCGTTGGCCGTCGCCTCGGTCTTGCCCACCGTCAGGCGCAGCGTTCGCTCGCCGTGGGTGACCACCATGGTCTTGCTGCCTGCATCCCACTGCACCTGGGCCTCGAGGAACGTCGCCACGGGCCGCACGGGTACCAGGGTCGTCCCGTTCACGACCACGGGCCTGCAGTCCGGGATCATGCCCTTCTGGGTGAAAGTGCGCTCGGGGCCCTTCATGGCGCCGGGGTCGGCCTGCGCGGCCGTGTCGGACTTGTACCAGAAGGCATCCTTGCCGCCGTACACGAACGTCAGCGGGTCGGCCGTCTCCCGGTCGGCGCGACCGGCCAGGCGGAGCTTGCCTCCCGTCACCTGGAACTTCCAGGTCCCGTACTTGGCCCCATCCACCGTCATCTTGAGCTGGTAGGCTCCGTCCTGCGACAGCAGGTCCGCGGCCTTCATGTAGGCCCCGCCCGACGTGCCCTGCATGGGGTGGATCAAGTCGAAGCTGTACCGGACCCACCCGTCCCTGAGGTACTGGCGCATGTCGGGTCGCGACGTGGCCACCACCTTGCCGTCCTTCTCCCGCACGATCTCGACCCGCGTGTCCACGCCGTCCCGGTTGCCCGTCTCGTTCCGCCGCAGCCAGACCTTCCACACCAGGGCCTCCTCGGGGTCTGCTCCGGCATAGAGCAGGTAGCCCCACGAGTTCCAGTCCCCGCTCACCAGGTACTTCTCGCCCACCACCTTCACCGAGAAGGGGAAGGTATAGAACCTCCCGCCGCTCAGGTGGAAGTCGAGCACGTAGTCCCCGGGCTCGAGCTTGATCTGCTGCTGACCGGCCTGGTCCGGCTGGCCCGGCGTGCTCACCGTATACGCGCCGAGCAGCCACATCGGCGCGTCAAGCCTCTCCGTCCAGAAGTCCAGCCGGGCCACCTCCGTGCCCTCGGCGGTGGACAGCACGGCCCACAGCCTCCTGGCCGGGTCCTCGGCCTTGGGCTCATGGGATCCGTTCGGGGGTTCAGGCAGGTAGGCGGCCTGCACACGGTCAACCCGAAGATTGCCCGTGTCCGGGTCCACCACGACGCCGTTGAGCACTGCGGAGTGGAGCAGGACGGGCGTCTCCTCGGGGAAAGCCAGGGCCACCGCGCAGGCGCACGTCATCACGAGCACGACGACCGAGCAGATACACACGCGACTGTTCATCTTGTCCTCCAGGGGTCCCTCGCGGGCGGGTTCGGCCTTTCTGACCACTGCGGGCACGCCCATTCCCGGTGTAGCCCTGGGGGGTATTTCCCACTGTCGTCCCCGGCACCTTCCGGTCCCTGCGCGCTCCTCTCTCCCGACGGCGCGTCGCTCTAGGCTTCCACGCTCAGCGCATCGGCCGCCCCGGCCGCCGCGTATGCCTTTTTCAGTTCGGCCAGGCCCACCAGCTCGCCCCGCTGCAGGGGCTGCCCATCGGCTCCCAGCGGCTGCTCGATCCTCAGTTCCCTCGGCGCCAGCAGGGCCATCACGGCCGGCAGGTCATGGTTGCCCAGCACTCCGTAGGGCACCTCGGGCGGCCCCAGCACGTGGACTTCTCGCGCCAGGACCGAGGCATAGGACCACACCCCGTGGGTGAGCGTCAGGCCCACCACGCGGCGGTCCAGGGCTGCGGCATACAGGGCGGGAGTGCAGTGCGTGCCCCCGGCCTGCAGCGACACCTGGCCCTCGCCCAGCGCCTCGAGGCCCGCCAGCACCTGGGCGGCCCGCAGGTAGACCCAGTCACGCCCCATCAGTTGCGCGTAGAAGGCCAGGAAGGCCTCACGCGGGTGGATCCACGACCACTGCGGGTGCTCGCCGGCGATGATCCCAGCC
>CAZSOQ010000369.1:0-3650 GCA_964608495.1 uncultured Armatimonadia bacterium
GCTCGTCCGCGTGCCTTCTGAGCAGCAGGGCCACGGCCCCGCAGACGCCGAAGATCACCGCGAAGGTGAGGAAGACGGGCTCGAAGCTCCCCACTTGCTGGTGGGCGACCACCGAGCCCAGGATGGCCAGCGTTACGCCGATGTCGCGGAAGCTGAAGATGATGGCGTGAGGGAGGGCCCGGCGGGTGCGCTCGGCGGACCGGCCGACCATGGCCGTGGCGACCACGGGCACGGTGCCCTGAAGCAGGCCTAGAGCGAAGGCGGCCAGGGCCATGGAGACGGGGGACTCCCAGGCGTGGACGGCGGCCAGCCCCAGGGCCGAGAGGGCGAAGGCCCCGGCCATCAGCGCCCCCGCCACCACGTAGTCGGCCATGAACCCGGCGCTGAAGGACACCAGCATCCGGGCGATCGGGAAGAAGGCGGCGGTGATCCACAGCCACTGGGGCCCATAAACCTCCTCGATGTGCCTGCCCAGCGGGCCCAGCATCACCCCGAAGGCCACGCCGCTGACGAGCATCAGGAAGCTGGCGACCCGCACCTTGACCCGGCCCGCGGCTTCTCGCAGGCCCCGCCACGTCAGAGGCTCGGCGACTCGACCCGCCGTGGGGCGGATGGTGAAGAGGAGGGCGCTACCGAGGGCTGTCAGCCCGGCGGCGACGAAGAAGGGGACGTGCGGGGCCCCGGCGGTTCTGGTGCGGATGACGCCGAGGACGACGACGCCGAGCAGGAAGCCGACGTCGGTGCCCGCGTAGAGCAGCCCGGCCGCCAGACCCGTGCGCTTGCCCTTGAGCGTCTCGCCGTAGCGCAGGGCCTGCATGCTCGACCCGGTCCACATTGCGGCGCCGCCCCAGCCCCAGATCAGGCCCGCGAGCATCAGCAGAGGGAAGCTGTGGGTGAAGTACGTGGCTCCCACGGCGGCCGGGAAGAGGACGTAGGTCAGCGAGCCGAGGGCGGAGAGCAGGCTGTCGGTCCAGCCGCCGTAGTAGGCGAGGTTGCCCACGCGGCAGACGGTCTCGCCCATGTAGACGCCCGCCAGGCACAGGGCCGCGAGGGTCTCGGGCCAGGGAGCAGTGTGCTCCAGGAAGGGGAGCACATACTGCTGCTGCGCGCCCGCACCGGCGAAGATGAAGACGAAGGCTATCGCCAGGAACAGCAGATTGCGTCTAGCCTGTTTCTCGGAAAGCTGGGCCACCAAAGGACCCCCGGTGCGCCACGATGTTGTTCCGTCGCGAGGGGGCTCGGGCTCGGGCCCGGGTCACCCGTATCGGAGGCCCAGGTCGGTAACAGCCAAGGGGCTTCCTGCGACCGCCGGCGATGATTGTACCCGACCGGGGCGTTGACTTGAATGCCTTCGCCCGCTAACGTGCCGGCGAGCGGCCGGGGCCCGACGGTGCGGCCCGGCAGGTGTAGGTCACGGGAGGCGCTGATGATGCCGGTAGCTGCGACTCTAGCCCTCGTTCTGGCACTGCTGGGGGCGTCCGTCCGCGCGGAGGAGCTGCCCTGGCAGACGCTGCGGGGGCCTATCCGGGCCGTGTGCTGGTCGGGCCCGGCGGAAGGATGCGTCAACGTGACGGGCATGGTCTGGGTGAAGAAGGACACCGACCCGGCCGAGGCGGCGGCGGCCAGCAGAGAGAAGCCGGAAGGGTTGGCAGCGGTGTTCCTGTGGGACATGGCGCGCGAGGTGCTGGCTCACCCGGAGGATGGGTGTCGGACGCCCGAGGGAGAGCTGACGGGATTCGCCAGCCCCTGGCCGGAGAAGGGCGTCGCCGAGCTGAAGAGGCGGGCCGTGGAGTTCTTCGGGGCGTACAAGGCTGCGGGCGGCCGGCTGGACTTCCTGGTGCTGGACTACGAGGGCGGCCTGTCGAACTGGCACCTGAAGCCTGAGAACATTCGCGCGATCGGCGCGGATCCGCGCAGCGCGGTGCTGAAGGCCGAGCTGGGGTTCGATGACGTCGAGAAGGTGGTCAACTGGCGCCAGGGCCTGGAGTACCTCACCTGGAACGCCGTGATGGGCAGGCTCGTGTGCGACGCCCTCAACCGCGGGCTCTTCGACCCCGTGCGGGAGCTGTACCCGGCTGTGAAGGCGAGCAACTACGGCGCCGTGATCGTCACCAAGGAGAAGGTCGTGCCCGACCTGAACGGGCACCTGCAGTTCAGCCTGGGCTACTGCGGCACCCACGGCAGCCAGGCCTTCTACGGGCACATCGGGCAGCTTGCAGGCAAGCGGCTCGCCGGCGACCGGGAGTACGGCAGGGAGCCCTTCGCCGTGTTGCGCTGGGAGCTCAACGGGATGCGGGCGGTGCGCCGGTCGAGCGACGTGCCCTTCCAGCCCTGGGTGTCGCACAAGAACTACGAGAACAGCGCCTACCGCACGAACGACTACTACCAGGAGCTGATGTACCACCTGGCCCTGGCGGGCGCCCAGGACTTCCTGTTCTGGAACCCGGGCCGCTGGCGCGACGACCAGGACGCGTCGCTGTTCCGCACGGACGAGCACGACCGGCTCTTTGACGCCTGCCTGACGACCCTCAACGGGAAGCTGGGGGACGCCGTGCGCTCCTGCGTGACGCTGGACCCGATCCCGTGGGACAGCGGGATCATCGCCACCGGGATGCGGCTGGGGGACGAGAAGGTTCTGTGGCGGGTGACCGTCCCGGCGGGAAGGAAGAGCGTGCGCGTCGCGCCGAAGGGGGAGATGCTGGACCTACAGGGCGGGCTGGGCGCCTGGTACGAGAGCCCCGTGGGCGAAGCGGCGGAGTTCGGCGTGGAGGAGTAGGGGCAGGCGAAGGGTGGAGACGGGGCCAAAGCTCGGTCCTGCCAGGGACCGCAGGTGTCCCCGGGGCCGCCACCTGCGCAGCACGGGCCCGGGGCTACCTGCCGGGCGGCAGGATCGGGCCGGGCAGCCTCTTCATGAAGGGCTGCCTGCGATAGGGCCCGGCCTCGCCCACGGGAGCCAGTAGCCTGCTCCGCACCTCGACATCGGTGGCGGCGGGGAGGTCCGCGATGGCCACGAACCTGACGTCAGCCTGAGTGGTACCCACCACGAAAGGCGCGCCCATCCATCCCGTGCCGGTGACGACATCCTCCTTCCAGGTCACGCCGGCATCCTCGGTGTGGAGGATGTAGGGATTGCGCGTGCCGCCGCGACCGACGACGACGCCATGGCGGTTGGAGCGGAAGGCGATGCCGGTGAGGCTGACGGCCGTGAGGCCGGGCGCGGGGGCCTATTCGGAGGCGTCGCTGCCGCCCCGGAGCAGGGCGGCGATCGTGCCGTGAAGCTCCTGTAACTGGAAGGGCTTGCTGAGGGACGGGGCGCTGACGCCCCTGAGGAACTGGCGGGAGTCGTCCGACACCGTGTCGCCCGTGATGAAGATGAAGCGCCGGGCCAGGGCGGGGCGGAGCTCAAGGGCGCGCTGGTAGAATCGCTGGCCGTTGAGTCCTGGCAGCCTGAGGTCACAGATCACGGCGTCAAAGTCACCGGACTGGAGGGCCTCGAGCGCCGTGGCGGCATCGCCGACGCTGTGCACGACATAGCCCTCGGCGGACAGGGCGGTCTCGATGACGTCGCGGACGGCGGGCTCGTCGTCCACGACGAGCAGGCGGCAGCCGCGGACGGGCTCGAGCCTGGGGGCCGGGGGCTGGTCGGCGGC
>CAZSOQ010000370.1:0-3648 GCA_964608495.1 uncultured Armatimonadia bacterium
GGACCTGACGGGGCTGTGGGGCCTGACGCTGGGGCTGGGGTACGAGCCGCTGTGTCAGTGGCCCACGGAGTCCCTGGCGGCGATGTGCCGCGCGGCGGCCGGCAAGATGATCGCGCTTCACCTGCGCAACGAGGGCGGGCGTCTGCTCGAGAGCATCGAGGAGGCCCTCGGCCTGGCCGTGGTACCGGGCGTGCAGGTCGAGATCGCGCACCTGAAAGCCGCCGGCGAGGCCAACTGGGGCAAGCTGGCGGACGCTCTGGCGCGGATCGAGGAAGCGCACCGGTCGGGAATCCGGGTGGGGTTCAACGCCTACCCGTACACGGCCGGCTCCACCTACCTGGCGGCGACCCTGCCCTCGTGGCTGGCGGGCGACGGGCACGCGGTGGCCCTGCGGCGCCTGCGCGACGGCGAGACGAGGGCCCGACTGAGGGCCGAGCACGAGCGCGGGGAGTCGTTCCATAGCCTGCCGCCCGAGAGGATTCTGATCGCTCAGGTGGCAAAGCCGGACTGGGCGTGGGCGGAGGGGCTGTCGCTGGCCCAGATCGGTGAGGGCAGGGGCACGTCGGCCTTCGACGCGGCCGTGGACCTGCTGATCGAGAATCAGGGCGATGTCACCGCCGTGTTCTTCAGCATGAGCGAGGACGACGTGAGGCAGGCCCTCGCGCATCCCCTGGGGAGCCTGTGCACCGACGGACTGGCCTACTGCCCGGACGGGCCGACGGCCGTGGGCAAGCCCCACCCGCGCTGCTACGGCGCGTTCCCGCGCTTCCTGGGGCGCTATGTGCGGGAGGAGGGGTTGGTGGACTGGCCCGAGGCGGTGCGCAAGTGCACGTCGCTGGCGGCGTCGCGGCTGGGCCTGCGGGACCGCGGGCTGCTCAGGGAGGGTTGGGCGGCCGACGTCGTGCTCTTCGACCCGTCGCGGATCGCGGATCGGGCGGACTACCAGCACCCGCACCGCCTGGCGGAGGGCGTGGAGTACGTCATCGTCAACGGCGTGGTGTCGGTGGCCGGCGGGGAGTTCACGGGCGACCTGGGCGGGCGAGCGCAGGCACCCTAGCGGCACGCGTGAGGGGCGGGTAGCCCTGAAGCCGGGCCCGGGCGTGGAGGAGACAAGCCGTGGCGCGGATCTACGTGGGCACGAGCGGATACAGCTACGACGACTGGGTCGGGCCCTTCTACCCGGCGGACCTGGGCAAGCGCGAGTTCCTGAGCTACTACGGCCAGGTCTTCGATTCGGTGGAGGTGAACTACACCTACTACCGGATGCCGAATCCCGCGACGCTGCGGGCCATGGGGAACAAGGTGGGGAGCGATTTCTCCTTCGCGGTCAAGGCCAACAGCGCCATGACCCACGAGCGGACGGCGGACGAGGAGCTGTTCGACGAGTTCCGCGTCGCGCTTTCGCCGCTGGCCGAGAGCGGGAAGCTGGGGGTGGTGCTGGCCCAGTTCCCGTGGTCGTTCAGGCCGGCCAGGGAGGCGGTGGACTGGCTGAGACGGATGGCCGGGTGCATGGAAGGTCTGCCGCTGGTGGTGGAGTTTCGCAACGCCGGGTGGATCCGGGAGCGGACCTTCGAGTTTCTGGACGACCTGGGCCTGGGATTCTGCTGCGTGGACCAGCCGCGGCTGGAGGGCCTGGTGCCGCCCGTGGTGCGCCTTACGGGCTCGATCGGCTACGTGCGATTCCACGGGCGGAACGCGGAGAAGTGGTGGGAGCACGACGAGGCCTGGGAGCGCTACGACTACCTCTACACGCGCGAGGAGCTGAGCGAGTGGGTGCCGCGAGTGGCGGAGCTGGCGGAGAAGGCCGACGTGCTCTACGCCTTCTTCAACAACCACTACCAGGCGCAGGCTGTGCAGAACGCGACGCTCTTCCGTGACATGCTCGCGGAGGCGGGGGTCATCTAAGTAGTCTCCCGTGATGACACAGAGCGAGCGTAGGGGCAAGCAAAGCCCCGTCACCGCAAACACCCTGGGGCTCTGCCCCAGACCCCGCAGGGGCCGCAGGCCCCTGACCCCACTATCCGCGCACCTACGTCTGCGCCGTGCCGGGGCCTCGGCCGCGGATGACACGGTAGGCCCGCTTGCCCCTGCAGGCCTGGCTCTCTGTTAACGTGCGCAAGTACTTAGGGCCGTCAGGCTGGCGGCGGTGGACAGCGCGCCGGCGTTGGGCCCTCTGAGCAGCGAATCCCCTTGGTGATCGGCCGTCGGGGCCAGTGAGCGCGGCGCGCGCCGCGATGCGGGAGGCCGGGATAGCGGGGACCGACCAGAGCGACAAGGGGAGCGATGCCGGGCGCTTGAATCGCGGGCGCTGGTGGTATAATGCGCGCCCGAGGCCCGGGCCCTGGTCCCCGCAGGCGAGGTGACGCGAATGGCAGAGAATGGAGCGGATCGTGCCCTGCTGCGGCGCGATCTCGGGCTGCTGGGCGTGGTGGCAACCGCGGTCTGCACCGTCATCGGCGGCGGCATCAACGTGCTGACGGTCGAGATCCAGGGGACCGTGCCCGGCATAGGCGGTCTGGTGCCGCTGGCCTTCATGCTCGGAGCTGTGCCCGCAGCCTTCATCGCCCTGGTATACGCCACCCTATCCTCGGGGATGCCGCGAGCGGGCGGCGGCTATGTCTACATCTCGCGTGGGCTGCACCCTTTCGTGGGCTTTCTGGCGGGGTTCTCCAAGTGGTGGGGATTCTCGGTGGCCTGCGGAGTGGTGGCGTATCTGGACGTGTCGCTGGTGGCGGCGGCGGCTCAGTACGCCCGGCTCACCGGCCTCGTCCAGTGGCTGGAGACGCCCGCCGTCCGCGTCGGCCTGCCGCTGGTCATGGTATGGACCTTCTGGTACATCAACCTGCGGGGCGTCAGGCTCTACGGACATTGTGTGGCGTGTCTGATGATACTGATGCTGTCGGGCGGGCTGGTGGTGATCGTTGCCGGCCTGCTGGCGGACCACAACAGCTTCGCCCAGGCGACGGCACAGAGGCTGGGCGTGGACGTGTGGGAGGTGGCGGGGCGCTACAAGGGCACGGCCTCGGGCGGCGCCGGAGTGCTGGTGGCGGCGACCGTCCTGCTTTTCTTCTCCTACGTGGGGTTCGACGCGGCGGCGCAGGCCGGAGGAGAGGCGCGCAATCCCCGCGCGGTGCTGCCCAGGGCCTTCCTGCTGTCGCTGGTCATCATCGGCGGGTACTATGTGCTGCTGTCCACGGCGCTATACCATGCGGCGCCGTGGCAGTATGTGGCTCAGGTTGTCGCGGAGAAGGAGACGGAGGCGTCGCTGCCCGAGGTGATGGGGGTGCTCCTGCCGGGGGGCCTGGCGGTGTACGTGGCGCTGATGGCGGCGCTGGCGCTGGCGAACGACATCCCGGCGATGCTGATGGCCGCCTCGAGGCTGTTCTTCGCCTGGGCCAAGGACGGGGTCTTTCCCGCCGTGTGGGCGGGTCTCCATCCCCGCTACCACACGCCGCACATCGGGCTGACGGCGGCGACGGTTTTCGCCACGCTGGGCGTCTTCGGGTGCCATTTCCTGGGGCCCGTGGTGATGGGGGTCGAGGCGGTCGTGCTGGCGCTCCTGTTCACCTACACCTGTGCGGGCCTGGCCGTGCTGACGCTGCCCCACCGGAACCGGGAGCTGCACGCCCAGACGGCATTTCTGCGGGC
>CAZSOQ010000371.1:0-169 GCA_964608495.1 uncultured Armatimonadia bacterium
GAGCTGGGGCGCTTCAGCCGCGACCGGGCCCCGGGCTTCGATGACTTCGAGATGCTCGTGATCGCCCGGTAGGCCGCAGGGCCGCTACTTCGGCAGCAGGGATGGCTCACCCCACCGCGCCCAGTCGCTGCCAAAGGGGCCGTCTGAGTCGGTCACCAGAGAGAGGAGG
>CAZSOQ010000371.1:179-3584 GCA_964608495.1 uncultured Armatimonadia bacterium
GTCGGCCCACGGCGACAGGTCCAGCGCGAGCTCGCGCCACGGGTCGCCGGGCATCGCTCGCGAGCGGGCCAGCTCGACGCCGTTGACCTGGACGATGAAGTCCACACCCGTGGATGCCGATCCATCCTGCAGGCCCACATAGCAGTGGAGCTTTCCCGGAGCGGCGGGCAAGGCCAGAGCGTAGGCCACGGTCGTCTGGCCCAGGTCGGGCGGCTGCACGCGCAGGCCTCGGCGCTCTACCCCACCCACGATCCCCACTCCTGGTGCCGCCTCTGCCCAGGCGGGAGCGGCAAGCACCTGCCCGTTGCTGTCGGTGAACCCAAGGTGGTAGGGAGTGGTCGCCAGGTCCAGGGGCAGTGTCACCCTGGCCGGCGGCTCTCGAAGCAGGATGACAGTTCCGGGGAAGGTCACGTCCACGAGGGCTCGGTCGCCGACGTAGCCCGGAGCCGACACGGTCGTCCCCGATAGAGCGATGGCCCGCCGAGCCGGGTCCACGATTGACAACTGTCCCCGCGTTGCCTGTGATTCCACCACCCGTGGGCCATACCAGCGGGCCCAGTCTGCGGTCACGTTCCGGGCCGGCCCCGGGTCCACCGTGAGCTCGAGGGTGATCTCCTGGCCGGCGAACGCGGAGAGGTCCAGCTCGAGGGGCTGTCCCTCGGCCCCCGAGCTGAAGACCTCGGCATGGCGCGCCTCGCCCGCGTGTCGGGCCGTAACCCCAAAGAGCACCCCGTCAGACCTGCCGATCCCCTCCGCGGGCAGTCCGTCGGCCTTGCCCGCAACCACCGCCGAGTCCAGGCCCACCTTGCTGACGAAGCGCAGCATGGCTCTCCGGGGCAGAGCCAGGTTCCAGCGGGCGTAGGCGACACCCGTCCCCGTCTTCCACGGCGGGTGGGCGTGGATCTGGTCACCGGCGCCTGCGAACTGGGAGCCGTTGTCGCCGTTCAGCGGGCCCCGGGCCTCAGCCGCGGTGCCGCCGTCGAGGATCCAGCCGGTCCTGGCCTGCGCCATCATCTCGGGCAGGTGCGCCACCTCCGGTTCCGCCGCGGTGAGGATCACGAGGCCACCGAAGAGGGTGGCGGTCTTCAGGGTGACGCCCGGAGGCAGGGACTCCACGCGGAAGGCCGCCAGGTCCCGCGCAGCGGCGAAGTAGGGATACCACAGGTGGGGGTTGAGCCCGAAGATGCGTTCGCGGTCGTAGCAGAAGGCGCCCTCGATGGCGCCGGGCAGCCGGACCTCGGTGACGTCGGTGACAGTGCGGCTGACCTCGCGGTCGCCGCACATGAGCGAGCCGTCAGTCATCCGCGCGGCTCGCCGGCCACGAGCGGTCCGGTAGGGGAAGACCACGTCCTCCGGCCAGAGCCCATCCATGTCGGCGTCCACGCGCTCGGCCTGCCAGAACCTGACCTCGTCCCAGAGCTGGCGGAGGAAGCCCGTCTGCGGCCCGGGCTCGCCGCCGAAGGTTGTCAGCGTCGGGAGCGCCCCCCACCGGACGAGGTTCTCCCGCCAGGCGGCGTAGAACTGGGCCCTGGCTGGCGGCGGGACACCCAGGTAGTTGAAGGTGAGGGTGGGGCGGAACAGGTAGGTGCTGATGGGGTGGGCCAGCTTGAGTTGTGGCTTGTTCCAGGAACTCCGGGCGAAATCAATGCCCCAGGCGTGACGCTGACAGAAGGCCTGGTAGCGCGCCGTCACTTCGTCGAGGCCCTCCCCGCCGACCGCCAGGTCGGGCATGGCGGCCCGGAGCTCTCGGCCCAGGGCCAGGTTGCCCTGCAACACCGTCGCGCCGTCGCACAGCCCGTTGTGGTCGTTGTAGATGTTCAGCGTCTGATCGAGGTACACCGCATCCACGCTGTACGTGTCATGCAGTTCGCGAATGCGGGCGATGAGCAGGTCGCGCCACGGCTTGTACGCCGGGCTGATGTACGCGAGCTTGCGGTTGTTGGCCGGGTTGCTGGCGTCGTCCCAGACGAACCACTGCTGTTCGTGGGTGCCCCATGCGTCGCGGACGTGGTGGGCCTTGAGCTGCTGGTACAGGGGATGCTCGGGGTCGCAGGCGAAGTAGTTGAAGTGGGGCATGACCCGGAAGCCGAGGGCGTGGGCATGTTGGACGAAGGGCCCGAAGGCCGGCACCGGCTCGTAGTTCGGGTACAGGCGGTCATAGCCCTCGGGCCGCCAGTCGGGGACGTAGATCAGGGTCTGGCCGGGATCAGTGCGCCTGGCCAGCATGTCGAGCGTCTCGAGGCTCGGGCCGTTGTACATGGTGACCACACAACGGATGTCCCGCACCCAGGCTGGCCGCGCGTCGCCAACCGGCGGCATGGTCCTGCGGGCCCACTCGCTGTAGCGCCGCGCCGGTACGCGCCAGTCCCCCTCGTAGACGTTGACGCGCCATGTCGCCGACTGGCACTCCTTGAGGTCGTCGAAGGGTGCGTTGTTCCACGTGGTGAAGCCGATCCACCAGCCATCCGTCCCCAGCGTAACTCCCAGACGCTTGTACCTGCCCGTCGCGTCATCGGCCCAGACGTAGAACCCGCGGCCCGCGCCCTCGACGATGACAAGCTGGGCCTCCCAGAACATCGGGTACTCGAGCAAGGTGCTTGTGGTGGACGAGTTGGCCGTCAGCTTGATGCCCCCGTACCCGGGAACGATGATGTTCATGTCCGACGGGATGGGCCCGACGCGCCACTCCACGCCGGCGACGCCCCTCTGCGGCGACTGGCACCGCAGCGTCACGGCCACATCGCCCGAGGTGTCGTCGCACGCGAAGTCGCCCTCACAGAATGCGCCGGGGAGGTCTTTGCACGACTGGTAGCGGCACCGGGCGCGACCTTGTTCATCGAGTGATACCGGGCCGCTGGCGGCCTGGGCCACGTGGTCCTGGCCGACGCGGTGGATGATGACGCCCGGCGGCGCCGCCTTCCCGCAGACGTACGTGTGGCCCCGCGTATCGCTGAGGCTCGTGAGCGTGCCCAGCTCGAAGGTGGCGCGCACGCTGGAGGTCCGTAACGACAGGGGCGCTGCGCCGGCGGCGGCTGCCGCGACCAACAGCAGCAGCCCGGTGCTGCACACTGACCTTCCCATGCTCTCGCCTCGTATGCAGCGCCCGTCACGCATCGGGGGGGAATGGCCCACGTCGTCCGCACCGGGGCCTCGAGAGTGCCCGGCTACCACACCGGTGGACTCGCCGACCTGCCCAGGCCCGGGTGCTGCCGGCCCCGTGGCCCGGTGGCTGGGGCCCTGGTTCGGGGGCGTGCCGCAGCCTGCCGACTATACTTCGGCCGTCTACCTGGCGTCAAGGCGCTCCTAACACCAGACAAAGGGGCGGAGCGCGGAGTTGGCGAAGTGGACTCCGGTCCATAGCGGAACGAGAAGGAGGCGCCCCGCCCGATGTGGACGGCCCTGGCG
>CAZSOQ010000372.1:0-3582 GCA_964608495.1 uncultured Armatimonadia bacterium
GTCCCAGGTCCGCCTCCCAGGCCGACACGAGCCGCGGGTGAAGACCAAAAGCCTCCAGCGATGCGAAACGCATTCCAGACCCCCCTGGGTGGGCGGGCACGGGCCCGCCCGGTTACTGCCGCGCTGGCCGCGCTGTTGCCGAAAGCGCCCGAAACGGGAGAGGACCCAGGACGACGGACGGGGGCTGCGAAGATCGGACGGCACCGCTGGCGCCCTGAACCCCGACTACGGCTGCTATGTCCCCTGCGAGGAGCCCGCGCACTATCGTTTGGCTAGTATCTAGTATATAGAATATATGTTCGATTGTCAAGGGGTCTCGCACCAAAACCCCACCGCCACGGCTATCCCCACAATCCCGTCCTCCTCAGCCCCTTGAGCCCTTCCGCACTCTCCTGTACCTTTGCACCGTACCGGCTACCAGCCGCCACCCGGACCCGCGGGGTGTGATGCCATGACCCGACTCGCCGGATGGCCAATCCTCGTCCTGGGAGTGTGTGTGCTCATGCAGCTCACGGGCTTCGCGCGTACCGGGGCCGCGCCCGACCGGCCCCCGGCGCCCAGACCGGCCCAGTCCGACATGCTCGTCGGCGCCTTCTACTTCCCCGGCTGGAGCGCGCCCCAACGCTGGTACTGCATCAAGGCCAACGAAGAAGCCCAGCACCCCCTCTTGGGCTACTACCCCGAGGGCGACCCCGACGTGGCGGACTGGCACATCAAGTGGGCCCTCGAGCACGGCGTGTCCTTCTTCGCCTTCGACTACTACCTCTTCGGCGGAGCCGAGCGCCTCGAGGCCGCCCTCGCCGACGGCTTCCTGCGCGCCGCCTACCTCGACCGCTTCCGCTTCTGCCTCAACTGGTGCAACCACGCCCCGCCCGAGACCCAGACCCGCGAGGAGTTCGACCAGTTCGCCGACCTGGTCGTGGACAAGTACCTCCGCCATCCGTCCTACCTCACGATCCGGGACCGTCCCGTGGTCATGATCCTGTCCGGCTTCAGCTTCGTGAAGACCCTGGGCGTGGAGGGCGCCCGCCAGGCCTTCGCTTGCCTGAACGAGCGCTGTCGCGCCGCGGGCCTCGCCGACGCGTATCTCGTGTTCTGCGAGGGCCACATCCTCCGCGAGCAGGACATCAAGGACTCCCTGGGCGCGGGCGCCGAAGCTCTTTGCCTGTACAACTACCCCTACGCCGGCACTTCCGTCACCGGGCCCGGCCAGCACGCCGAGGCAAGCTACGAGCACCTCGTGGCCCAGGGCGAGACGGGGTGGCGCCACTGGCGCTCGCTGGCCGACGGCCGCTTCTGGCCCACCGTCATGCCCGGCTGGGACCGTCGTCCCTGGACCAAGGACCGCGACCTGCTCCGCACGGGCAGCACCCCCGACCTCTTCGAGCGCTCCCTGCTGGCCGCGAGGCAGCACGTCAACGAGGACCGCGTGGTCATTGTCGAGGCCTGGAACGAGTGGGGCGAGGGCTCCGTCCTCGAGCCGAGCGTCGAGCGCCGCTTCGATTACCTCGACCGCGTCCGCAAGGTCTTCTGCCCCGGCGCCCCGGACGATCCCGACCTGCACGACTACGCCGCCGGCCTGCCCGCCTGGGACGTCGCCCTGCCTGAGACGACCCTCTGGGCCTTCGACTTCGACCTGCAGGGCTGGACGGGCTCCAGCGTCCGCGACCTGGCCGTAGCCGACGGCGCGCTGGTCGCCACGTCGGTCAACCAGGACCCACAGCTCCACGCCCCGCCGAGCTACGTCCGGGCGGAGTCGCGCCGCAGGCTCCTGCTACGTCTGAGGCTGACGCCCGCCCAAGAGCCATCCGGCCACGTCACGGGCCAGGTGTTCTGGACCACCGTCCAGCGTGCCATGTGCGAGGAGACCAGCGTCTACTTCGATCCTCTGCTGGACGGTCGCTGGCACGACTACTCCGTGGATCTGGGCGCGAGCCCGGCCTGGGCCGGTCTCGTGGACGGCTTGCGGCTGGACCCGGTGAACCTGGCGGACGTAAAGACCGAGCTCGACCGCGTCGAGCTTGTCCCCTGACGGCCCGGCTCGACCCCAGCCGCCCGTCACCAGAGGAATCTCCTGGCGGCTCCCGAAGTCCCGCCGGTGAGCCGACCGCAGACCTTCGCCCGGGGTGACTTGGCCGATGCCAGACTTCGATTACGACCGCGAGGAGTGGCTGGAGTGCGAGCGGCGCCGGCTCGAGTACTTCGTTGACCGCCAGGAGCACACCCAGCACACCCTCGAGCTGCTGGGCGCCTGTGAACCCCAGGCCGCCACCTCCGAGGCGCCGTGCTGCCTGGTCTTCTACGGTGCGGGTGGCAGCGGCAAAACCACGCTGCTCGAACACCTGCGCGCCAGCATCTGCGTGCAGCGCCACGACCTGCCCGAGGAGGACCGTCGCGGCGCACCCACCATCCCCCACTCCTGGGTGGACTTCTCCGGCGGTCGCTTCGGGTCAATCCGCGCCCTGTGCGAGGAGATCGCCCTGCAGTTCTGCGGCGAGCCCTGGCGCCTCGAGCTGCCTCGCTTCGAGCTGGCCCTGGCCCGTCACGAGCGGCTTAGGACCCAGGCCCCGGGCCGCGAGGGCGTCCGCGGGGTCGCCGGCGTGGTGCTCTCCGCGGCGGAGACGGCCGCCGAGGTGTCCCAGCCCCTGAGCCTGCTCGTGCGAGGGGGCCGCTGGCTGGCCCGTCTGGCCGAACAGCGCGAACTGGCCGGCCGCCTGGACCTGCCCGAGGACCTGTGGCGCATGGACGCCGAGGCCATCGAGAAGTACATGCCTGTCGCCCTGGCCCTGGACGTCAACGACCTGGCCGGCGACCCGCTCTTCCGCCGCCGCTTCCGCTGCGCCCGCCCCTTGCTCTTCTTCGACACCTTCGAGGAGGCGCCCGGCGCCGACCCCAGTAGCCGCCACGCCGGGGCCCGCCACCAGGTTGCTGCTCCCCTTCGCGAGGCCGTGCGCCAGCTCTGCCGCCACCTGCGCGGCCCCCTGGCCATCCTGGGCACCCGCGAGCCGCCCACCTGGGCCGGCGACCCTCCCGCAATCGACCGTCCCGTCGAGGAGCTGAGCCGCCAGCACTGCCTGGAGTACCTACAGGCCCGCTCGCGCGTCCTCGAGGAGGAGGGCTGCCCGGGCCTGCCCGAGGCCCTGGCCGACGCCATCTACGACCTCACCGGTGGCCATGCCCTCTTCGTCGGCGTCTGCGCGGACATCTGCTGCGAGACCGTCCGCGGCGGCGGCACGCCCGAGGCCGCCCACTTCGACCCCTCGCGCGCGGGCGACACCGACGAGGAGAAGCTGCGCTACCTGCTCGAGCGTCTCCTCCGTCAGGTCCCGCCCGACCAGCGCGGCCTCATCCAGGTCGCCGCGCTCCCGCTGCACTTCGATCGCGAGCTCCTGCGGGCCGCCCTGGACCCGGCCCTGCGCTCCGAGGTGCGCGGCCGCTTCCAGTGGCTCATCCGCTTCTCCTTCGTCGAGCCGGTCGCCGACGCCCCGGGGCTCTACGCCCTCCGCGCCGCCGTCCGTGCCGTCATCGTCCCCTGGGAGCGAGAGGACAACCCCGAGGGCTTCCACGAGGTCCACCGCCGCG
>CAZSOQ010000373.1:0-3531 GCA_964608495.1 uncultured Armatimonadia bacterium
GCCCCATACCGACCATCGTCACCGCCACGTAGCTCAGCCCCAGTACCAGCACTCCCATCTCCAGGTATCCCCGCGCCAGGTCCCCATTGCCCGGGGCCGCCCCCATCGCATGCCGCGGCAACAGCAGCGCCACCACTGTGCTCACTGCCGCCCCCCACAGCACGATGATCATCCCTGTCGCTTGGGCGCCCGGGTACCGCCACAGCCACGCCTGCAGCAGCGTGGCTACGACGGCCACGGCCGTGAGGGTCACCACGGTCTCGAACCACCGCGGCGACAGCGAGCCCCAGGGGCTCCGGCCCGGCGCCGGCCTGATCCGGGCCAGCAGGGTCACCAGGGCGGGAGCGATCAGGAAGGTGCCATCCTGCACGGCCTGCGCCAGCCACCCGACACGGACGCCCACCTGCAGTGCCTCCGCCGCCTCAGCCAGGGCGGTCACCGCGGCGGTTGCGGCAAGCCACACGCACGCCAGGCGCAGCAGCGACGCCTGTACCACCACCTGTGGTCCGCGTCGCCCCAGGCGCTCGAAGCCCTTGACCACCAGGGCGGTGACCGCGATGCCCAGCGCCGCGCCCAGGGCCTTCCCCAGCCGACCGTCGCCCACCGCCAGTCCGACCACCACCAGCCCCGCGCCACAGCTCACCGCCCAGCCCGACTCCCTGGTCAGGGCCTCGCGCTCGCCCTCCACTGTCACGGGCGTCGCTGCCGCCAGAACACCGGGGATCAGACCCATGTAGAGGATGATGCTCACGGCCGCCTTCCCGAGGCTCACCGGCAGGCCGGCCAGGTCCATCGCCAGGGCCGCCGCGACACCGAGCGTCGCGGCCCCGGCGAGCAGCCAGGACGCGGTCTCAGCCAGCCACAGGCACCTGGCGGTTGGGTTCATAGCGCTCTCGGCGCTCCCGACCACAGCGCCGCAGGTCTCCCAGCCTTCAAGCCGTTGCCCTCCTGTCGCACCGACACGCCGGCCTGGCTCGTGCTCCTCGCCAGTACGCTGCGCCTGGCTCCTCGCGGGCCAT
This sequence comes from uncultured Armatimonadia bacterium, assembly GCA_964608495.1. Taxonomy (GTDB): domain Bacteria; phylum Armatimonadota; class Zipacnadia; order Zipacnadales; family FEN-943; genus JAKORR01. Next base: position 1,020 of record CAZSOQ010000373.1, read on the forward strand.
CGGATTGACCCACCTCCCCTCGCCCGATAATATCATACGGCGAAGCAGGCACACAGCGGCGGCCGCGCCTTGAGGGGGCGGGCGTTACGGCACGCGTCGCGTGCCCCTCGCTTGTCGCAGCGCAGCCGCGTGCCGCCGTCCCTGCCGGGCTGCTGGCCGGGCCGCGTGTGTATCGCCAGGAAGGGAGGCCCTCAATATGGCCGATGACATCGTCTTGCGTCCCGCCACTGCCGCCGATGCGGAGCCTGCCGCGCGCATCGCCGCCGACGTCTTTGCCGGCGTGTCCGTGGACTTCTGCATCGAGGCCCATTTCGGCCCCCTCAACTCCACCCTCTGGCAGGAGCGCAAGGCCGCCCAGATCGAGGCCGAGGTCCTGGCCTGTCCCGAGGCCGTCATCGTCGCCGACCGCGCCGGCGGGATCATCGGCTTCGTCACCACCGAATACGACCCCTCGACGCGCGTCGGCCGCATACCCAATCTCGCCGTTTCCGGCGCCGCCCAGGGCCACGGCGTTGGGAAGCTTCTCATGCAGGCCGCCTGCGAGCTCCTCGTCTCCCACGGCGCCACCCACCTGCAGATCGAGACCCTGGAAACCAACGACCGCGGCATGCGTTTCTACCCCCGACTGGGCTTCCGCGAGGTCGCCCGCAAGATCTACTACTTCATGGAGGTGCAGCAGTGGCAGCCGCCCGTCTAGCTCTCCTCGGCGCCCTGATCTCCCTCTGCGTCGGCGCCCGCGCTGCCGGCATTGACTGGCATCCCACCTGGGAGGCCGCCCTCAAGGCCGCCCAGCGCAACTCCCATATTGCCTACATCTTCGTCTACCTGCCCGGCCGTGCCGCCTGCGGCCAGATGGACGAGTTCAGCTTCCGTGACCGCCAGGTCCTCGAGCTGATGAAGAACGTCGAGGCCGCCGCCGTCAACGCTTCCTCTCCGGAGGGCGGCAGGTTCGTCGAGCAGTACAAGCTGCCCTGGATCCGCGACCCCGAGCGAAGCGTCAAGCTCGCCGTGGTCCCTACCCACGCTTTCTTCGGCCCCGACGGCGCCGAACTTCATCGCCAGAGCGGCTTCGTCCCGCCGGCCGCTTTCCGCGCGCTCGTCGAGCGCGTCACCGAACTACAGGGCCTCAACAAGCGTGTCGCCTCCAACCCCAAGGACGCGGCCGCCCAGGCCCGCCTCGGCCACCTCCTCCTCCTGCTGAACCAGGAGGTGCCGGGCCGCCGTCACCTCGAGCTCGCCATCGCCCTCGACCCCGAGAACCGCGCCGGCGCCTGCGAGCGCGCCCGCCTGGACCTCGCCATCCTGGGCATCAAACAGGATCCCTCCTCCGCCATAGATCGCCTCCGCCGCTGGCTCGACACCTACGGCCGCAGCAGCTCCCACGTAGAGGCCCAGTTCTACCTTGCTACCGCCTATGTTGCCGCCGGCCGGACGTCCGATGCTGAGAAGGTCCTTCTTCCCTTCCGCGACGCCAAGAAGGGCACTCTCGAGGCGGACAGCGAATGGGGTGCCAGGGCCCGGGCCCTTCTGCGTGAGCTGCCCAACCTCTGAGGCCCCCGCGCCGGCCTGGCGGTGTCGCGCTCCCCGCGCGAGCCACGCCTTCCCGGGCGACGTCGCTCACGGCACTCCCGCGCCCGCTCTCACGCGGTAGGGCACGCGGGCCCCGACGTGCATCCGCAGCGAGCCGCCCACCACCTTCCCCGGGCTCACCGCCTGCGGGCCTTCGCCTGTCAGCTTCTCGACACTCACGGCTCCCTCTCCTGGCCACCCCCGCGGCAGGCCCCAGTCCAGGTCTCGCTCCTCCACGCTGTACACGAGCAGCTCCCTCTCGCCGTTGACCGCCACCACCGTCCCGTCCCGTGCCATCTCGTACCCGTCCACTACGACGCGCCATCGCCTGGCGGCCACCTCACGCTCGACGTAGGTCTCCTCGCCCTCGTACCTCACGACTTCCCTGTCTCCTTCCCGCTCCCAGCCGGTCATCGCTCGCCCGGCCAGCGCGCGCCAGGACATCCAGCACAGGTACACCCGGTCCGTGATGCTCGCGTCCTGCGTTCCTCTCGTCCAATCCGTCGCGAAACTGAACCCGTAGGTCACCGCCCGCGCCGTGTCCCTCACGTGACCCCCGTAGGCCACCTTGCCGTGCAGCGCCATCGGCACCACGGGCGCCTCGACCTCCCCGAGCAGCAGCTCCCGCGGTCGCCAGCTCTCGCTCTCGTCCGCCGCCAGGGCCCGGAAGCGGCTCATCTTTCCCACGAAGGGCCACGTCAGGTACTCCGACGTCACGTCCAGCCCGTGCCGGCGGAACAGCTCCACCACCTCGAGCTTCCCCGTCAGGTTCGCTTCGCCGTTGCCGGGATCGTCGGGGTCGTAGTCGTGGCGCACCGGGACGGCGCTCAGCACATCAATGTGGTAGCTCTCGCGCACCGGGTACCTCGCGCACGTGTACTCCACCCGCTCGCGGCCCCCCTTCCCCGGCCGCAGGTACTTGTGATGGGCGATGATGTAGCTC
>CAZSOQ010000374.1:0-3522 GCA_964608495.1 uncultured Armatimonadia bacterium
GTGCGTGGAGAGCAATCAGCTCGTGCGCGGCGACGTGGTGTGCATCGGCGGGCCGGCCGAGATCCTCGGGCACGTGACCGGCGACGCGGTGGCGCTGGGCGGGCCGGTGGACGTCAAGGGCACGGTGGACGGCAACCTGGTCGCGCTGGGGGGCCCCGTGCACCTGTACGCCGGGGCCACGGTGCGCGGTGACGCCGTCACCATGGGCGGCGGGCTCACCCGCGACGCGGGAGCCCTTCTCGGCGGCGAGCAGGTCTCCATCGGCGTCGGCCGGGGCCGCAAGGGCTGGGAAAGGCTGCGGGAGGTCTTCGGGCCGGCCGGGTCGGTCGTGTCGCTGGGCGTGAGGCTCGCGGCATGGCTGGCGTCGGCGCTGAGCCTGCTCGTGATCACGCTTCTGATCGTCATCATCTTGCCCGGGCAGGCCGACACCATCGCTCGGTCCGTCGGCCGTCATCCGGGCCGCGCGCTGGCCTATGGGATCATCGGGTGGCTGATGGTGCTGCCGCTGCTCGTGATACTCCTGCTGCTGGTGGTGACCTGGGCGGTGGTCCCCTTCTACGGGGCGGCGGTGGTGGCCCTGGTCGCCCTGGGCGCCGTGGGCGTATGCGTGCTCGTGGGACGCCGGCTGGCCGAGGCGGTCGGGTGGGGCATCCAGTCGCTGGTGGGGCTGGCGGTAGCCGGGTTCCTGGCCATCCGCCTGATCCAGCTCGTGCAGCTCGCGCCCTACGGCGACGTGGTGGCGGGGGTCGTGAGCACTGTGGTGCTGGTGTTCGCCCTGGGCGGGGCGCTGATGACGCGCTTCGGGACGGATCCGGGGGCGATGTGGCTGGCAGGGACGGGCAGGGCCCCGGAGCAGGCCGCCGGCGAGCCGGGCGGCGGTGGCCCCGCGCAGGACTGACGGGCGCGGCGTGACCCCACGCCAGGCGGACCCCGGGGCCCCGCCGCGAGGGCCGGTAGGGGTCAGCGCGTGAAGCGGATCTGGAGGATGTCGCCGTCCTGGACGAGGTAGTCCTGGCCCTCGAGGCGCACCTTGTTGCCCTGCTTGGCGCCGGCGAGGCCGCCCGCGGCCTCGTAGTCCTCGAAGCTCAGGGTCTCGGCGCGGACGAAGCCCCTCTGCATGTCGGTATGGACCTTGCCGGCCGCCTCGCGGGCGGGAGTACCGCTGGGCACGGTCCAGGCCCGGGCCTCGTTGTCGTTGACGGTGTAGAAGGTGACGACGTTGACGAGCTGGTAGGCCGCCCGGAGCACGCGGTCGCGCGCGACCTGCGCGAGGCCGTACTCCGCCAGGAACTCGGCCCGGTCCTCCTCGGGCAGGTCGGCGAGCTCCAGCTCGAGTTCGGCCGAGAGGACCTCGGCGGTCAGGCCCATCTCGCCGGCCAGGGAGGCGGCGTGGGCGCAGCGGCCGCCCTTGAGATCGTCCTCGCCGCAGTTGAACACCACCATGGCCGGGCGGAGGGTCAGTAGCCCGTAGCCCCGCAGGACGCGCGCCTCCTCGTCGTTGAAGGACAGCTCGCGAGCCCAGCCCTGGGCCTCCAGGTGCTCGCGCAGGCGGTGGAGCAGGTCCCACTCGGCGTCGGGCTCGCCCTTGCGGCGGGCCTTGTGCTCGCGCTCGACCCGCTCGCCCCGCGTCTCGATGATGGCCAGGTCCGTCAGGATAAGCTCGGCCACCAGCTCCTGCAGGTCGCGGCGAGGGTCGGCTGGCTCGCCGCGGTGGTCGTAGTCGCCGAAGGCCCCGACGACAAGCATGAGGGCGTCGGCGTCGCCGGTCAGGTCGTGGAGCTTGTCTATCCGGGCCGACCTGTCCTCGTCGGCGCGCATGGCTCCGACATCCACGAAGGTGGCGGTAGCGTAGGTCTTCTTCCTGGGCTGCTCGCGCGCCGCGAGCAGGTCCAGGCGCGGATCGGGCACGGGTACGGCGGCGAGGTGCCCCCCGGCCTCGGGGAGATGGCCCGCCGCCAGGGCGCGGAACAGGGTCGTCTTGCCGCTCATCGGCAGGCCGAGAAGGGGTATCCTCATGGTCTCCCACCCCCCAGATTGGCGATCCGGCCGGGCCCCCGTCGGAGGCCGGGCCCCAAGCGCGCGGCGCGGCGGCGAGGCGGGTTAGAGGTAGGTCCAGGGATGTCCGGCGTCAAGGAAGGTGACCGGTAGCTCGTCGGGCAGGGCTTTGCGCAGCAGGCGGGCGAAGTTGCGCATGCCGGGGTTCTCGGAGGCGACGTGGGAGGTCTCGATGAGGCCGACGCCGCTGTCCACGGCGATGCGGACGCTGTAGTCCATGGCCTCGCCCACGATGACGGCCTGGGCGCCGTTGGCAAGCAGCTCGTCGAGGTAGTTCCAGTTCTGGGCCAGGCCCCCGACGGCGAGACCGACCCGCGTGACGATCGCGGCCAGGTCGCCGGCGACACGGACGACGCGCAGGCCGAGCCTGGTGCGGACGTCCAGGGCCAGCTCGGACAGGCAGCGTTCGCCGATCTCGTACACGCGCATGAAGCGGCTGGAGTGGGTCTCGACGAAGAGGCCGAGGGTGCGGGCAGTGGAGTCCACGACGCCCTCGGTGCGGACGCCGTCCCAGTTGGAGTGACACCGGCAGACGACGAGGCCGAAGCGGCCCAGGATGGCACGTCGGGCCAAGTTGGCAGGCTTCTCGTCGGTGGGAGTGACTTCGAACCAGGCGTGCTGGGTGGCCATGAAGAAGGGGGATTCGTGGGTGAGGATGAAGTTGAGCCCGGCCGCGACCGCCTGAGAGAGCACGGCGAGCGAGGGCGTCCAGGTGACGGCCACGCCGGTGACCTGCGTGGCCCCACTGCCGTAGACCAGGCCGTTGGTGTCGCCCGGCAACTCGCCGGTACGGGGGGCGATGTCCAGGATGAGGGCCTCGAGCTCGGCGGCGGTCAAGGGGCTCACCTCGCCTTTGCGCTGGGAGTGCGCCCAATTGCGGGGCGCCGCATGTGCCCGGTCTGGTTCAACCCCCGTGCAGGGATTCCTCCGGCGAGGGAGAAGGAAGGGACGTAGGCCCCGCTTCGGGCGGGAGCACAACGCCTCAGGAGGCGATGGGCATGGCGGCAGCGAAGGACATCATGACGCAGGACGTGGTAACCGTCAGCCCCGACACCCGGCTGCGCGACCTGGCCAAGATCCTGGCCGAGAAGCGCATCAGCGGGGTGCCGGTGGTGGAAGGCGGCAAGGTCGTGGGCATCTGCAGTGAGGCCGACCTGCTCAGAGCCGGCGACATGGACAGGCCCGTAGGCGAGGTTATGGTAACAGACGTCGTTTCCGTCGGACCAGACACCGATGTCCAGGAGATTGCGCGGCTGATGGCCGACCACAGCATCAAGCGAGTGCCGGTCATGGGGTGCGAGGGCAGGCTGGTCGGGATAGTGAGCCGCGCTGACATCGTTCGCAGCATGGCGGGCTGACCCACAGCCCCACGAGCGCTCTGGCAAAGGCCGCCCGGCCGCGGGGACGGGCGGCTTTGCTTTGGGCGGCGGATGCGGGCGGTCGAACCGGGCCACGCTGGGGCTCGGG
>CAZSOQ010000375.1:0-3515 GCA_964608495.1 uncultured Armatimonadia bacterium
CTCCCTCCACCGCCCGGTCCGGCTCGGCGTAGCCGCCCCCGCCGTGGATGGCGATCAGCCCCGAGACCTTCCCGCCCCCGCCGGGACGGGCGTAGTAGCCGAAGATACGCACGGCCCGGCCGCCCTGCTCGTGGCTCGTGTAGGTGAGCTGAGCCAGGCCGTAGGGGCCGCCGAGCGACCGGGTCTGGACGCCCAGGCCGCTCGGGTCGGCGCACCGCCAACCTCGGGCGGCGCGGACCAGGTAGGGCTCGTCGGGGCACGCGCCATCGGCGAGGAGAGGCTGGGCAAGCAGAGCTAGGGTGGCACCGACCGCGGCAATCCGGTGGATCGTCCCTGGCTGCATCCTGGGCTGTTCCTCGTGGTTGCTGTGACTGCCGCTGTCTCGACGGTACGGCTGGTCTCAGGCTAGGGACCGGGCCGAGCTGTGTCAAGCCTGGGCCGCGCCCGGCGGTCCGCCGACGGGGCCGTCTGGGCGCCCGCTAGAGCTCGCTGAACTTGGCCCCGGTGTCCCCCCACCGCGCGCGGATGAGCAGCGCCTCGATGATGCCGCGGTGGTCGGCGGGGTTCTCCGCAGCGGCCGCGATCCGCTCGTGGTCGAGTTGGTCCACCCGGGCGTTGATTCCCTTCAGGGCGTCCATGCAGTTGAGCAGCGCCCGCTGCACGGGCATCCGTTCCGGGTTGATGTCTATGCCGAAGTACCCGCCGTAGCCGTGCATCTTCAAAGCGTACATCGCGGCCTCGGCCTGCTCGACGCCCAGCACCCCGACGTTGAGGTCCTGGTCGTAGTTGCCCAGCGGCTGGCTGTTCCAGTGCGTGTGCCCCAGCCGCCCGTACTCGCAGACCAGGGAGAAGGTGTAGGCCAGGTCCTCGAAGCCCATCAGCATGTGCCCGACCTCCGGGTTGAGGGCCATCATCGCGTGCCCCTCGGCCAGTCGCGCCCGGTTCTCTTCGGCCGACAGGGCCTTCTCCACCCTTTCGCACAGAAGCAGGGCCTCCGCCGTCGTCGGGTAGAGGATGTGCCCGCGGGGCTCGTAGGGCTTCGATTCGATGCACACCCTGACCCCGGGCACCGCGTCCATGGCCTCGGCGATGCCGTCGGCGAAGCGGCACCGGGCGTCCGCATGGTTCAGCCCGAAGCTGTTCTCGAAGCCGTCCCCGCCGGGCCAGATGATCGAGAAGTCCGTCCCCAGCTCGATGTTGATCTCCAACGTCCTCTTCACGCGCTCGATGGCTCGCCGGCGGATGGCATCGCAGGGATTCGACAGGCTCCCGAACTCCCACTGCGAGTCGTAGAAGAGGTTGGGGACGACGGTCAGCACGTGCATGCCCGTGTCCGCCGACCAGGCTTTGAACAGGTCCAGGTTGTCATCGCTGACCTCGTTGGGGTAATGCGCCTCGATGGCCTCGAGCCCGTAGCCCTTCAGCGACGCCGCGGCCTCCAGGATCTGCTCCATCGTCATCGGGTCGCAGTATCGGTCGTGGAATCGGCCGCCGCCCGGCGCGAAGAACCACACGCCGGCCGAGAACCTCAGGTTCAGCGAGAAGCTACTCAGGTGGCTGACGAGGTCCTGGCCTGTGCGCACGGACCTCTCGCCCCGGAGATCAGCAAAGGGCATCTCTGGTCACCTCGATGTCTGGCATCACTGCCCAAGCCCGGGCCGGCCCAGCCTCGGGACTAGTCTGTTCGGCGCACGCCTGGGGGAATCCTGCTGGGCGCCCGCGGCCGGAACCATCCTACCAGATACCTCCCCCCGTCGCCCACCGCCTCCAGCCTTCGGCTTGTTGACACGGCCCGAGCTTGTGCCGCATCGTGAGGGTGACGTGCTTCGCCCTATCTGTCCCACGGCTATGGTTGGCAGGGGCGCCGAGACGACCGCGATCGTCGCGGTGCTCACGGACATCGGTGCGCCCGTTGTCGCCCAGGGCGTGGACCGCGAGACCCATGCGCTGCTGGCCGATCGTGACCCCTCTTTGGTAGTGGTGGACGCCACCAGCTCCCTGGTGTCCCTCGAGTTGGTCGCGGCCGCCCTGTCCCCAATCGCGGCCTCTCAGCGACCGCTGTTCATCGCGGTTCTCTCCCAGGCCTCCGTCGGCTCTCTACCCTACACCGACTGCCTCGACGACTTTGCCGTCTGGCCCTGCGAGCCCGACGAGCTCGAGGCCCGCATCGCCCTCGCCCGCTGGCGCCGCGTGGGTCTGACCGGGGAGGGTGTGCTGCGCAGTGGGGAGCTGGCCGTTGACGTGCGCAGGCACCGCGTGGTGGTGGAGGGGCGCGAGGTAGTGTTGACCGTGCGCGAGTACGAGCTGCTGCGGGCCCTGGTGGAGGCCCGCGGCGATGTGCTCACGCGCGACGCTCTGCTGAGCAACGTCTGGGGCGCCGACTACCTGGGCGGCGCTCGCACGGTGGACATCCACATAAGGCGCCTGCGCAGCAAGATCCCCGAGATCGAGGAGCGCATCGCCACCGTGCGCGGAGTGGGCTACTACCTGGTGCCCGAGGGTGAGAGCTAGGCGAGCGGCGTCCTTAGTGATGCTGGCGGTGCGGCCCCTCGGAAACAATGCCGAAACACTCCCCGGCTATTCTACCAGTGGCGTGAGCGAAGCCACTGCACGGCGGAGGCAAGAGGCGGCGCCGAAGACAGCGGCTTCGGGAAGGTCCGTCTGCCCCGGACGACGCGGTCACAGCAGGGACCAGGCGGGACCGGCCCAGCAGACCCCCACAGGCGGTTGGCGCCCGCGCCGAAGACCTAATCCGGTCCTGGCAATCGGGCAGGACCCAGACAGGAGGCTCCCCAGATGGAGAGTGCGGAACAGGACAGAGAGTACGTGTTGGATCAGGCGAAGCGCCTGGGCGTGAAGTTCGTGCGGCTGTGGTTCACGGACATCCTGGGAATCCTGAAGAGCTTCGCCATCCCGGTGAACGAGTTGCCCACGGCCCTGGAGGAGGGGATGGGGTTCGACGGGAGTTCGATCGAGGGGTATGCGCGGATTGACGAGAGCGACATGATCGCCATGCCCGACCCCTCCACCTTCGCCATCCTGCCGTGGCGTCCGCGCGAGCACGCGGTTGCCAGGATGTTCTGCGACATCCGGATGCCCGACGGCCAGCCCTTCATCAAGGACCCGCGCTACGTCCTCAAGCAGAGCCTTGAGCGCGCGGCGGCCCTGGGCTACACCTTTTACGTCGGCCCGGAGCTGGAGTACTTCTACTTCCGCAGCGCCGACGCGCCCGACGTCCTCGACCGGGGCGGCTATTTCGACCTGACGCCGCGCGACGAGGCCGTGGACCTTCGCCGCGAGACGGTGCTCATGCTCGAGGAGATGGGCATCCAGGCCGAGTACAGCCACCACGAGGTGGCGCCCAGCCAGCACGAGATAGACCTGCACTACGCCGACGCCCTCACCATGGCGGACTGGGCCATGACCCATCGCCTGGTCGTCAAGGAAGTGGCCATCAAGCACGGCGTCTACGCCACCTTCATGCCCAAGCCCATCTTCGGCGAGAACGGCAGCGG
>CAZSOQ010000376.1:0-1963 GCA_964608495.1 uncultured Armatimonadia bacterium
CGGCCCCACCGAGGCCAAACCTGTCCCGGCCGTCGCGCCGCCCGAGGGCGAGCCCACGCCCGCGGGCCCACGCGACGAGTCGGCAGCACCCGATCCGGGCGGGCAGCCGTCCTCCGGTGCCGAGCAGCCCGAGCCCCCGGCTGGTACCGCGCCCGCGAAGGGCACTCAGGAATGGCGCTGACGCCCGCCTGACGCGCCGTCCCCGCGACGCCGCGGTGCCTGTGCCACGTCACGGCAGAGCCAGCATCCGCTCGACGGCCCGGCGCGCCGGCCCGATCACGTCCTCGGCAATCTCGATCCTTCCCGTCATCTCGCGCAGGCTATTCAGGAGGATCAACAGCGTGATCTTCTTCATGTTCGGGCACACCGCTTCCGGGAAGACATAGAAGCGCTTGCCGGGATTCTCCTGCGCCGTGCACCACGCCAGACCCCACTCGGTGGCGACGATGATCTCCCGCTCGGGTCGCTCGCGCGCCGCCCTGACCATCCCGCTCGTCGAGGCCACCACGTCCGCCGCCTCGCATACCTCCGGGGGACATTCCGGATGGCACATGGCCAGCGCCTCGGGGTGCTCGCGTCGCGCCTGCTCTATCATCTCCACCGTCATCAGCGCGTGGGTCGGGCAGAAGCCCGGGTAGCCGATGATGCGCTTCGACGTCTGCCTCTGGGTCCAGTGGGCCAGGTAGCGGTCGGGGATGAACAGCACCTCGTCGGCGTCCAGGCTCTCGACCACCTTGACGGAGTTGGCCGACGTGCAGCAGATGTCGCTGCCGGCCTTGACCTCGGCCGTCGTGTTCACGTAGGCCACCACGGGCAGCCCGGGGTGCTGGGCCTTGAAGGCCTCGAGCTGCGCCGGGTCCACCATGTCCGCCATCGGACATCCCGCGCCCGGATGCGGCAGCAGCACCGGCCGCTCGGGGCTCAGCAGCTTGGCCGTCTGGGCCATGAAGCGCACCCCGCAGAACACGATCACCTGTGCGTCCGTCTCCGCGGCCTTGCGGCTCAGCTCCAGCGAATCCCCGGTGAAGTCCGCCACGTCCTGGACCTCGGGGAGCTGGTAGTTGTGGGCGAGAATCACCGCGCCACGCTCGTCCCGCGCCTGCCGGATCGCCGCCCCGAGCGCCTCGCGTTCCTCGACGGGCGTCTGGCCCGGAAACTGCTCCAGGTAGTCCCTGATCTCGATCGTCATCACTCGACTTCTCCTCTTCGCCGCGCGTCGGTCCACAGGGGCGACATCTCACGCAGGCGCCCCACGATCCTGGGCAGCGCCTCGAGCACCTGCTCGATCTCCTCCTCCGTGTTGTACCGTCCCAGGCTCAGGCGCAGCGAGCCGTGGGCCACCTCGTGGCTCAGCCCCAGCGCCAGGAGCACGTGCGACGGCTCCAGAGACCCCGAGCTGCAGGCCGAGCCCGTGGACCCACAGATGTCCTCCGCGTCCAGCCCCAGCAGGATCGCCTCGCCCTCGATGTAGCGGATGCAGAAGCTCGCCAGTGTGGGCAGGCGACGGGTCGGGTGGCCGGTCCTCAGTACGTGCGGGATCCTGTCCATCACGCCGTCACTGAGCCGCCGGCACAGCGCGCCCAGCCGCTCCAGGTCCGCAGGCCCGCGCGTGTCGAGCAGCTCGATGGCCTTGCCCAGGCCGACGATGCCCGCCACGTTCTCCGTGCCACTGCGCCGGCCGCCCTCCTGGCCGCCGCCGTCGAGCAGAGGCAGGAGGCGCACGCCGCTGCGCACCCACAGGGCCCCCACGCCCTTCGGCCCGTGGAACTTGTGGGCGCTCAGGGCCACCAGGTCCACCGGAAGCCAGCTCACGTCAATCGGCAACTTCCCGAGGCTCTGTACCGCGTCCGTATGGAGCAGGACCCCACGCTCGCGGCAGATCGCCCCCAGCTCCTCCAGGTCCTGCACCGTGCCGATCTCGTTGTTGGCGTGCATGATGGAAACGAGGGCCGTCCGTGGAGTG
>CAZSOQ010000376.1:1973-3468 GCA_964608495.1 uncultured Armatimonadia bacterium
TGGCGTGCATGATGCTCACGAGGATCGTGTCGTCGCGCAGGGCCTGCCGCAGGGCCTCGGGCGACACCAGCCCGTGCTCGTCCACGGGCAGCCGCGTCACCCGGAAGCCCTCCCTCTCCAGGGCGTCGCAGGCGTGCAGCACCGCGTGGTGCTCTATGGCGGAGGTGATGATATGGTTGCCGCGATCCCGGCGGGCCCAGGCCAGGCCCTTGATCGCTAGATTGTCCGCTTCCGTGCCGCCTCCGGTGAACACGATCTCCCTGGGCCGCGCCCCCAGGTAGGCCGCGAGCCGCTCCCGCGCCTCCTCCATCGCTCGCCGAGCGCGCCGTCCCAGCTCGTAGATCGAGTTGGGGTTGCCGTAGTCCTCGCTGAGGTACGGGAGCATGGCCTCGCGGACCTCGGGGTCCACTGCCGTGGTCGCCGAATGATCGAGGTATATCACTGACCTTCCTCCTGGGCGCGGACCGTCCGCCCCACGTGCCGCCGGCCCCCCCGCGGCCGGCGCCTGGTTCACTGCTTGGGCTTCGGCGGCGGCGGACCGTTGCGGTCGCCGTAGGGCACCGGCACGTACTGCACCGACGGCCTGCGCTGCGCTGGCTGAGGGTACAACGTCATCAGCCGGTGCACCGTTTCCGGCAGCGCGTCCGACACCGGGAAGCCTAGCTCCTTCGCCTGCTCAAAGCTGATGGGGTAGTCGTGGGTCCATCGCCCGTCGGTCAGCGTCTCCGCCAGGCGCTGGGCCGTCTCCTCGTCCGTCTTCTTGCGCAGCAGGCACACCACGAATTCCCGCACCTGCCGCAGCGCCTTGTCAGCCACATCCGCCAGGATCAGCGTTCGGTCGTCGAGCTCGTTCACGTTCTTGCGCTCGACGGCCCGCAACACCGACGCCGCCGGGTACTCGCCGAGCTGCGGGTCCAGGGGACCGAGCACGGCGTCGGGGTCCATGATGATCTCGTCGGCCGACAGCGCTATGAGCGTGCCGCCCGACAGCGCGTAGTGGGGCACGAGCACCGTCACCCGCGCCGGATGGCGGCACAGGGCCATCGCGATCTGCTCCGCGGCCACCACCAGGCCGCCGGGGGTGTGGAGTATCACATCTATCGGCATCTCGTCGGGCGTCATCCTCACCGCCCGCAGCACGTCCTCCGAATCGTCAATGTCTATGTACCGGAAGACCGGTATCCCCAGCAGCGACATCGATTCCTGGCGATGGATCAGGGCGATCACCCGGCTGCCCCGTTCCTGCTCCAGAACCTGCAGGAGCCGCAGCCGGGCCCCCTCCAGCAGCCGCCTCTGCACCAGCGGCATGAAGAGGCTGGCCAGCACCACGAACCAGATCAGTTGCGTGAGGACTTCCATGCGCATCACCTCTTGGCTCACCGCTGCCGACACTGGCGCCCTCGTGGTCCCTCTCTCGCCCCCGATGTAGGGCGGGGCCTCAGCCCGAGGCTGCGCAGAAAGCGCCGGAGAAGCAGCACTGCGCAGCGTAGTAGTG
>CAZSOQ010000377.1:0-3448 GCA_964608495.1 uncultured Armatimonadia bacterium
ACGTAGTCGTGCGTCGTCCCCTCCGCGATCGCCACCGTCTTCCCATCCCCGCTCACCCGCGGCGTCACCGCGCGGCCCTCGTCCAGATCGTACGCCCGCACACTGCCCCACCTCGCGTCCCCGACCAGCACCAGCCCGGCCTCCGCCGCCTTCGGCTCGCGCAGGTAGCACGCCCTGCCGTCCCCCACGTTCACGATGCCGCCCGCCACGTTGCGCAGATACACGAGCACCTGCCCCAGGTCGCCCGAGGCGAGATACGCCGCCTGGTAGCCCTCCGTCGGCCGCAGCAGCTCGGGCTCAACGCCCAGCGCCTCGGGGTCCGCCGTCGCGGCCTCGATGCGGGTCTCATACTCCGCCGCTGCCTCTGCGTCCGGCAGGGCGTCGAAGTCCACGCCCAGGCCCAGCAGCCGCCAGGCCAGGGCATGGGCCCTGCCGTTGGCCGCGCCGTCCTTGGGCATGACCACCACCACCCGTGGGCGCCGCCGCTCCATCTGCAGCAGGTCCAGGCCCAGGGCCCCCAGCGCAGGCGCCACCTGCCCGAACTGGGCCATCTCGAGCTCGTGCGAGGCCGTCCACATGAAGGCCCCGTTGGCCCCGCAGCACACGGACAGCCAGATCTGGTCCCGTATGCCGCGCGCCGCGGCCTCGTAGCTGGCCTTGCTGACGCCGCTCTGCCAGCGGTTCTGGTTGATGCCGCCTTCACCCGTGAACATCGGCTTGCCGCAGGCCGCCGCCCACTTGCTGCGCATGTAAGCCACGGCCCCGTGGTCCGCGTCGCGCTGGCCGTCGTTGTACGGGTGGTAGCTGAACAGGTCCACCTCGCTCCCCCGCCACCGCCAAGGCTCCGGCCACTCGTGCGGCCCCGGGTTCCCCAGCACCAGCGTCTGCGGGTCAATCGCCCGGATGTACTGCGTGATCTCGTTCACCCAACTCATCGGCGGGTGCACCATCTCGTTCTCCAGCTCGTAGCAGAAGACTTCCTCCCGCGGTGCGAGGTACGGCAGCAGGTCCTCCAGGTACTCCTTCTGGCAGGCGAGGGCGTCCGGGTCCGTGTACCTCAGCGCCGCCTGCGGCAGCACCGCCTTCTCGACCAGGAATCGCGCCCGGGCGCCCGACAGCCCCTCCAGATCGGCCGGCGTGTACTGCGGCAGCACCACCTTCTCCAGCACGTCCTGGCTCACGTAGGGCGGCTTGTTGTAGTCCTCGAACAGCACCACGTTGAAGCGGATCCCCAGCGGCCGTGCCAGGTCGAACAGGTGCAGCGTCGCCTGCACCTGCACCGGGTCCGCCCGCCCCACGAGGTCCATGTTCCTCAGCATCAGCCGCAGGCCCGTGACCCCATGCCGGTGGCACAGGTCCAGATAGTCCCGCACCTGCTGCTCCACCTCGGGGGGCCACGGGAACCCGTGCGGGTAGGGCTGGGGCCCGCAGGGGAACAGGTCGAGAGCCCGGTCTATCGAGCCATCCTCCTTGGGCAGCTTGCTCGGCCAGTTGGCGTAGAACCCGCCCAGAGGCATGTACAGCTTGCCCCCGGGCTCCAGCAGGTATCCGTTGGGCGAGAGAGTGAAGCCACGCTCCTTCAGCGCCATGGTCACCAGCTCCAGTTGCCCGCGTCGTCCCGCCTCATCGCGCAGCACGATCTCGTGCCGCGTCAGGGGTGTGGTCGAGCAGGCTATCGTGGTCTCCGCCGGCTGCCCCAGGAGCGCGTCCTGCGGCACCCGTGCCCCGCCACTTGCCTGCCAGCGAGGCCGCTCGATGGCCACCGGAATCCTGTTGCCGAAGCGGTCCGCGCCCCAGACAGTCACCTTCACGCGCGGCCGGCTGACGGGCACCAGGCGTCGCTCGGCCGTCACCTCGTAGTGATCCAGGTCCGCGGGGGTCACGACCAGGCGCGCGCTCTGCGCGGGCTCGGCCGGACGGCCCAGGTCGTCGCACACGCCGATCACCCACTCCCGCTCGCCCGCCTGCGTGCCCACCGCCGGCTCGCACCGCGCCCAGCCCGAGTCGTCGCTGGTAGTCGCGTGGCAGGCGGTGATCTGCCCGTCCTCTCGCAGCCCCACGGCCAGCGGCACGCCCGCCAGAGGCCGGTCGTCCTTGTCCAGGCCTGCGGCTCTCACCACCGGCCGCTCCCCGGCCTCCGCCTGTCCCGGCGCGCTCGCCTTCAGCGTCTTCACCAGCGCCCGCGCTGCCACTTGCTCCCGGCTCAGCAGGGGTCCCGCCGTCGCCTCGGCCCCGGGCCGCAGCAGCCTCACCCAGTCAATCTCCACCGTCGTCCCCGGCGCGAAGTTCGTTGTGTCTATCCGCAGCGCCCGGAATTCCCGCCCGTCCCAGAAGTTCGCGAAGAGCCTCGCCAGGTCGAGCTCTATCTCCTGCCACTCCGGCCCCCGCACCTGGAAGTCATAAGAGCGGTAGACGCCCTCGGCGTCGGTGAGGTACACGGTCCACTCCGCCGCCTCGCGGTCCTGCCGGACCCTCATCCGCAGGTAGCGGTAGATCCCCGAGTCTATGTGCTCCGTCGGCTGGTCGCCCGGCGTGCCGAACATGATCCCCCAGATGAAGTAGGGGTCGCTGCCGGTCACCGGCACGACGAGGTGCCCGTCCCGCACCTCCACGGCTCCATACTCCGTGGGCCGGTTGCCCCAGCTCCGGATGTTCTCCTGGTCGCCCTCGTCGAAGTCCCACGCGTCGCCGTAGGTCGCGGTGGCGTAGTCGTCCGCGGCGTCCGTGTCCTCGGGCTTCGCGTCCAGCGTCGGCGAGGCCTGCCAGCCAGGCGCCGGCGACCGGTAGGCCACCAGGTCGCGGGGCCTGTCGGGGCCCACTTCTCCCGCCGCGCGCACCCACACCTTCCCCGCCCGGTCGCGGTACAGCGGCAGCGGAGCGCCCGCCGGGTCCCCCGCGTCCACGATCCGCAGCGGCTGATCCTCCGGCCCGGCCAGGGCCACCGCCACTACGGGCCCGACCCGGGGCACGGGCGCCGTCACTCTCACCACCTGCCTGGTGCCGGCCCGCTCGTCGTGCCAGGGCAGGAGCACGGCGCCGTCCTGCGCGCTCGCCACGCCGCCCAGCACGAGCTGTACACCCACTGCCGTCAGAGCCAGCGCGATCCTGGGAATCAAGGGATGCACCTCCATCCTGCGTCAGAGCCTGCGGCTGGGGGGACCAGTTAGCCGCGGACGGCGCCAGTCCTTGCCGCCCGGGCGTCGCCATGCCCACCGGGGCGGGCCACGGGCCGCGCGCGCCGGGGATCCCAAAGCACGATCGGCGGGGTCCGTGTGGGGCGGTTCACGACGGGGGAGAGGACAGCGCCCGCGGGCTTAGGCCACGAGTGGCCGAGGCCACAAAAGGCGTAGGAGCCGCCCGGGCGCAAGCGGCTCCTACTTACTGCGGACGCCGAAGGGAGGCGGGAGGGAGGGGTCGGCGTCCGCTTCTCGATTGCTCTGTTACTGGG
>CAZSOQ010000378.1:0-3439 GCA_964608495.1 uncultured Armatimonadia bacterium
GCGTCGTCCTGGCCCTGACGGCGGCGGCGTTGCTGAGCGGGTGCCCCGCGCCTGAGCAAGGCGCCCAGGCCTCGACCGGCTCCGCGGCCTCCGACGTGCCCACCTCCAGGGCCGCCAAGCCCACCGGCCCGGGCCGCACTTCCGACGCCACCTGGCCGGCGACCTTCCGCGACGACCTGGGCCGTGAGGTCACCCTCGACCGGCCCGCCCAGCGTGTGGTTTCCCTCGCGCCCAACCTCACCGAGATCGTCTTCTTCCTCGGCCAGGCCGACCGCCTCGTGGGCGTCACGGACTTCTGCGACTACCCGCCCCAGGCGCGCGACAAGCCCGGCATCGGCGGCATCGTCAACCCCTCGCTGGAGAAGGTCCTCGCCCTTCGGCCGGACCTGGTGATTGTCGCCAGGGGCAGTGACCTGGCCTTCATCGAGCGCCTGCGCCGCGACGGAGTGAAGGTCTTCGGCACCGATCCTCAGACCCTCGACGACGTGCTCAGGCTGATCGAGCGGCTGGGCAGCCTGCTCGGGTGCGCGGACGTGGCGGCCGAGCGCGTCGCCGACCTGCGGGCCCAGGTGGCCCGGCTGACGCCCCAGCTTCCCAAGGCCCGCACCCGGCCCCGCGCGCTGGTCGTCATCTCTCTCGACCCGCTCTTCGTCGCGGGCGGCGGGACCTTCGTTGACGACCTGCTCAGGCTGGCCGGCCTGGACAACGCCGCCGGGGACGGCAAGCCCTGGGCCGAGTGGTCGGCCGAGCGCGTCCTGGCGGCGCAGCCCGACCCGGTGCTCCTGGTCGGCCCCCCGTCGGCCGACCCGGCGGCGAAGGACGCTACCGCCCTGCTAGAGGGCAAGACGCCCTGGCGCACGCTGCCGGCGGTGAAGGCCGGGCGTGTTTACGAGGTGAACGAGGACCACCTCACGGTGCCGGGCCCGCGCCTCGTCCAGGGCCTGGCCGACCTCGTCGTCATCCGCAGGGAGCTGGCGGTCGCGCCGGCGCCCGACGCCCGCGCGCCAAGGTGATACCGTGCCGGCGATACAGGCCCACAACGTCACCGCGGGATACGTCGGGCGGCCCCCCGTCCTACACGGCGTCTCGCTCGACGTCGCCGACCGCGACCTCGTGGCCATCATCGGCCCCAACGGCTCGGGCAAGACCACGCTGCTCCGCGTCCTGGCCGGCGTCCTTCGCCCCGAGGAGGGCGAGGTGCGCCTCGGCGGGCTGGCCCTGAGCCAGTATGGCCGCCGTCGCCTCGCCAGGGAGCTCGCCGTCGTCCCCCAGATGACCCTTCCGCCCTTTGCCTTCACCGTCCGCGAGTATGTGTCTCTGGGCCGCAATCCCTACCTACCTCCCTGGGCCTCCCTGCGCGCCGCCGACCTCGAGGCCATCCGCGCGGCTCTGCGGCTCGCCCACCTCGAGGACCTGGCCGCCAAGCCCGTCACCGAGCTCTCGGGCGGCGAGCTGCAGCGCGCCACGCTGGCCCGCGCCCTGGCCCAGGAGCCCTCCGTCCTGCTCCTCGACGAGCCCACCTCCTTCCTCGATCCCGCTCACTCCGTGGCCATCCTGGGGCTGATCGAGGAGCTCAACGGCCGGGGCCTCACCGTCGCGGCCGTCTTCCACGACCTCAACCTCGCCGCCGCCTACAGCGCCCGGGTGATCGCCCTGCGCGACGGCAGGGTCTTCGCGGACGGCCCCGTCGAGGAAGTCCTGCGGGCCGACGCGCTCGAGCAGCTCTACCACACGCCCGTCGTCGTGGACCGAGGCCCTCACGGCAGGCCCCGCATCACGCTGCTGAAGGTGACGCCCGACCATGAGGCCTAGGGCGCTGCTCACCGTCGGGCTGATGCTGGGCATCTGCGGCGTCTTCGCGGCGGGTCTCTTCCTGGGGCCCGCTCACCTGTCCGCCTCGGCCGTCTGGCAGGCGCTGACCGACCCGGCCTCCTGCGACGAGACCACGCGTGCCATCGTCCTGGGCGCCCGCCTGCCGCGCCTGTGCCTGGCCTTCGTCGTCGGCGCGGCCCTGGCGGTCTCGGGCGCCATTATGCAGAGCTTCTTTCAGAACCCCATGGCCGCCCCGAGCATCATCGGCGTCTCCGCCGGCGCCTCGCTTGGCGCCACCATCGCCATCGTCACCGGGATCGCCCGCGTCGCACCCTGGGTCTCGCTGCCTCTGTTCGCCTTCCTCGGCGCTCTCGTCGCGGTCCTGGTGGTCTACCTTCTGGCCCGGCGCGGCGGCGGCACGCCCATCGCGACTCTTCTGCTTACCGGCATCGCCGTCGGCTCTCTTGCCTCGGCCCTCTCGGCCCTCATCATGATCCGCGCTCAGCGCGGCGACATGGACCTCGTCGTCTTCTGGATGCTGGGCAGCCTCGCCAACAAGGGCTGGACCCAGGTGAGCATCATCGCCCCCTACGTCGTGGTCACGATCGTCCTCGCCGCCCTGCACGCCCGCTACCTCGACGTCCTGGCTCTCGGCGACGAGCAGGCCGCCTATCTGGGCCTCAACGTCGAGCGAGTGCGCCTGGGGTTCCTGGCCGCAGCGGCGCTGCTCGCGGCGGCGGCCGTCGCCGTCACCGGCGTCATCGGCTTCGTGGGCCTGGTGGTGCCTCACATCACGCGCCTGCTCTTCGGCCCCCAGCACCGTCTCCTGCTGCCCTACGCCGCGCTCGCCGGCATGGCGCTTCTCGCGGGCGCGGACCTGATCGCCAACCTCGCCGGTGAGACCCCGGTGGGCATCATCACCGCGATGCTCGGCTGCCCCTTCTTCCTGTGGCTGCTGCGCCAGCGCGACCTGCCCTCCACCTGACGGACCCGGCCCAGGCTCCTCGCGCACGACGGCTTCTCGCGTTTCCGTCCCCGAGGGAGGTGCAGCGCTTGCGACACCCAAGATTCAGGGCGTGCGCGGCGACGTTCCATGAGGAGGCCTGCCGCCATGAGCCGGCGTGGGCTTAGGTTCCGTCATGTCGTCGTGGACCGCGAGCCGCCGGGCTCGCACCATGACATTACGCTGCTGGCCGACCTGACCGGCAACGGGCGCGACGACATCATCATCGGCTGCAAAGAGGGCCTCGTTAACCTGTTCTGGTACGAGAACCCCACCTGGCAGCGCCACGACATCGCCACAGCCCCCAATCTCGAGGCCGGCGGCGTCCTGGTGGACATCACCGGCAACGGCCGCCTCGACATCGTCGCCGGCCAGCAGATCGGCGGCCGCCAGCTCTACTGGTTCGAGTGTCCCGCCGACCCCCGCAAGCCCTGGCACAGACACGTCATCGAGGAGCGCTTCGAGAAGTACCACGACCAGGCCGTCGGCGATGTGGACGGCGACGGCGAGCTCGAGCTGGTCGCCCTCTCGCAGACCGTGGGCGTCCTTCTCTACTACGATGTGCCCCCCGATCCCCGCGTGGCCCCCTGGCCCACCGAGTACGCCCACCTCATCGCCCAGGAC
>CAZSOQ010000379.1:0-3398 GCA_964608495.1 uncultured Armatimonadia bacterium
CTGGTGCAGGGCGCGAGTGACTTCCCAGCGCTCGTCGTCGGTGAGCGACGCGTCCTCCTCGACCACGTCCCAGGCGGGGAGCACCCGGTGGACCATGAAGTCCGAGTCCATGCCCCAGGGACCGCCGTAGGTCCCGGGCTTGGACTCATAGTGCTCCACGGCCCGGCGCACAAGCCACACGAAGACCCGGGCGTAGGCGGAGTGGCCCGTCCGGGCATAGCGCTGGCCGATGTCCGCGATGCGCCCCCACAAACCCGTGTGGGCGCCGGCCTGCAGGGCACGTTCGGCCGCGGCCTGCTCGTTCTTCATCAGGCTGTCGCCGGGGTCGGTCGCGACCAGCTTGCCGTAGCGGCGCTCGGCCTCCTCGGTGAGGTGGACGAGCAGAACCCGCGGCAGGGCCAGGTCGCCCGGTCGCACGTGCTCGGCGAGCAGGGGCTTGAGGGCCGCGAGGGCCGCGGCGGCTCCGCCAGGGTCGCCGCAGCCCAGGACGAGAGCGTTGAGGCCCCGGCCCCAGGGGTCGTGGACCGTCCGGAGCTCGTAGCCGCCCGGCCCGGGGTAGAAGTGGTCGGCGGCGGAGTAGCCGCGGCTGTAGGGATACAGCAGGGCGGCCGTGTCGCAGACGTTGCCGAGGATGACGGTGGTGACGGGATTGCCGTCCAGGACGGCAGGAGCGCCGCCCCAGAGCGAGGCGTCCAGGTCCGGGCTGCGGTCCGAGCCCTCGGCCGGGAGCTTGCCCGCCGCCAGGAGCTCGTGGACGGGGGCGACCCGTCGCAGTGGGAGCTCAACGCCGGTGGCGTCGGCTACGGCCTGGATCAGGGCGCGGGCCTGGGGCTCCCATTCCTCGCCCGGGGGCGCGATGACCACCGCCGCCGGACGGCCTTCGCTCACCAGAGGCGTCTCGCGGATGAGGGGCTTGGGCTGGGTGATCTCGGACCAGGGTCTCATCTCGGTTTCCTCGACGCGCAGGTTGTCGAAGTAGGCATCCATGAGCACGCCCGTGTCGGAGGTGCCGATGACGAACTCGACGGCTACGACGCGCGTAGCGTCGGCGTCGGCGGGCACCTCCTTGGGCTCCCAGGTGAAGCCCCGGGAGCTGGCGCCGCAAGCGAGGCGGAAGGTGCGCGGGACCGATGACAGCGGGCCGCCCCAGTTGACGAGGCTGAGCGCGCGGCGGCCCTGGTCGTCATAGGCGCGCAAGTACAGGGCGCGAGTGACCCCGGGCGTACCGCTCGCGGCGTCGAACAGGATCAGCCGGCGCCGCAGGTCGGTCGGCTCGGCGAGTCCGATGCGGACACCGAGGTACTGGTTGCCGGTCAGCCCCTCGGGCACGTCCGCCCACAGACGCAGGGCGTCTCGGCCCTCGGTCACGAAGGCGGCTTCCTGGGACAGGTCGAGGTGTCCCTCCATCTTCTGGCCCCAGGTCAGCGACAGGCCCTCCGTGGTCTCGAAGGGGAAGAGTGAGTTCTGGGCCGAGGCGACCTGGACCGCGGCCAGGAGCAAGGCGGCGCCCAGCCAGCACAGACTTCCGTTACCGCACACCCGACGGAGGCTTGCCTGCACGGTCCGACCTCCCTTGCGTCCGGCTCCCGGGCGGCTCCGGGCAATTCGCTGGGCGACGGCGGCGCCCTGCCGAGTGGCGGTCACGGGCCCCAGGGCCGCCGCCGGTGCCTCGGTCTAGCGGTACCAGTGGGCGAGGAGGTACTCGATGAAGGCGTCCATCATCTCGGGCGGCACGTTGGCGGGGATGTGGTTCCCCACGGCGAAGATCAGTCCGCTGCAACGGTCGGCGAGACCGAGCGTGCGGTCCGTGGTCGCGCGCACCGTCTCCCATGGGCGGAAGGCCATGTCGCGACAGTCCACGTAGCTCCCGACGAGGACGCAGGACCGGCCGAAGCGCTCGACCATGAAGCCGAAGTCGTTGCAGGGCTCGAAGATGAGGCCGTCGGCTCCGGCTGCGACGATGTCCTCGGCGAACTCCATGAAGTTGCCGTCGGAACAGAAGAGGACCTTCTTACCGGCGGCGCGCAGCGGCTTCCACAGCTCCGCGTAGCGGGGGATGATGACGCTGCGGTAGATGTCCGGGTGCATGAAGGCGCCCGAGGTCCACACGAAGTCATCGTGCTGGATGACCACCTCGGCGCTGGTCTTGGCCCATGCCTGCATGTGGTGCAGCGTGAAGCGGAAGAAGCTGTCGAAGACGCGCTCCATCTTGGCGGGCTCGGAGGCCCCCAGGAGCAGCATCTCCCAGCCGAAGGCCTGGATCGCGCCCGAGACGATGGTCTTATAGTAGCCACCCGGCACGAGTTGGTCGGGACTGCCCTCACGGGCGCCGTGGATCCGCCGCTGGTAGCTGGCGACCTGTTCGTCGAAGTCGGGCAGGCCATACTCGGCGACCGCGTCGAAGGCCCAGACTTCCTCGACGCTCCTGAAGGGACACTCCCGCGGCTGGCGCAGATCGGAGCCGTCGGCCGCGTACTCGGCGTGGCCCATGTCGGTGGCCCGGCCGTGGGCGCCCCAGTTGCCGTGCAGGCCGTCGTCGGTCAGGAACAGGAAGTCTATCTGCCACAGCTCGTACAGGCGCTTCCTGGCAGCCGGGTCGTCGGGCTCGAGGCCCGTCTTCTGGCGAAGGTAGTCCTTGTGGTACTCCAGGCTGTACTCCGTGTGGGCCGGTCGAGGCGTCGGTCTGAGGTAGATCGTGTCGAGCGCAAGCTGCCTGCTCATCCTGGGATCCCTTCCCTTGGGGCCTCGGGGCCGGGTGCTCTTTTCAGCACCCCCGGGCTCGTCTTCGGCGACGCTACCGCCCATTATAGCCGTCCTGCGCGCGTGGCGGCGCGGAGGATGGGCAGTCGGCGGGAAGAGCCGGGCGAGGAGCCTGGCCCGAAGCCCGGCGCCGGTCGGCAGGGCCTGGCGCCTGCGCTCGGCCGGCGCGCGGCTCCCCGAGACCAAAAGCCACCCCTCGAAGCAGCGAGGGATGGCTTGTCTAGGCATAGCTGGCGGGGCTGACGGGATTTGAACCCGCGACCTCCGGCTTGACAGGCCGGCACTCTGAACCGGACTGAGCTACAGCCCCGTCCTTGGTGGGTCCAGCGGAGGCGGAAGCGTGCATATGTTACCCATGCCGGGCCGGTGAGTCAACATACCTCGCGCCCCGGCTCCGCCGCGCTGTGCGGGCGCGACGCCCGCGTCAGGCGCCAGAGGCCATCGCCTCGGCGACAGCGGGATGGCATACCTCACCACGCCGCACGTTGAGGCCGTGGCCGAGGGCCTCGTCTTCGGCGAGGGCGCGGTCCACGCCCAGATCCGCCAGCTTGAGCACGTAGGGAAGCGTGGCGTTCGTGAGGGCGAAGGTGGCCGTGCGTGGGACGGCGGCGGGCATGTTGGGCACGGCATAGTGGAGG
>CAZSOQ010000380.1:0-3314 GCA_964608495.1 uncultured Armatimonadia bacterium
ATCCGCGACGGCGCCCTCGGCCGGCGCCGTGGTGAGAACTCCCTGCATTATACCCAACCCGGGAAGGGTATGGGGTAACGGCTCCCGGGGCGCCGGGGTGACGGCACGGGCCGGTGCTGCCCCGGTGCGTGGTGGATGACAGCCGCGGTCCACCACGGGAACGGCGCCCCGGCCCTGCCCGCCTGTGTCTTCGGCGCCGGGGGATGTACAATCGCCGTGGCGTTGAGCCCGCTTGCCGCCGCCGGGCCCGGCGGAAGGGCGTGCGACGAGGAAGCCGCCCGGGCTCGGCCGACGCTCGGCCTGCGAGGGAGTACACCATGGCCAACGACAGAATCCGCTGCGCGATCGTGGGCTACGGTCCTGTCTTCAACTGGGGATGGATGCACGCGCGCTGGATGGGTGCCCTGCCGGAGCTCAGCCTGGTGGCCGTCTGCGACCGCGATCCGGAGTGCGCGGCGAAGGCCGGCCGCGACTTCCCGGGAGTCGCCACCTACACCGACCTAGGCGAGATGCTGGCGCACGAGGACCTGGACCTGGTGTCCATCGTCACGCCCCACAGTACCCACGCGCCCCTGGCGATCCGGTGCCTGCAGGCCGGCAAGCACACGGTCGTCGAGAAGCCCATGTGCCTTGCCATCGAGGAAGCCACGGCCATGATCGAGGCGGCGAGGCAGGCGGGACGGACCCTGGCCGTCTACCACAACCGCCGCCACGACGGCAACGTGCGGGCCATCCGCCAGGTCGTGAGCCAGGGCCTGATCGGCGACCTGTTCCAGATTGAGGTGGCGGCCATGGGGCACAGCCCCGACGGGCGCGGCTGGCGGCCCGGCGACCCCTGGCGTGGGAGCAAGGCCGTCTCGGGCGGTGGGCTGTACGACTGGGGCGCCCACGCTGTGGACTGGGTCCTGTCGCTGGTGCCGAGCCGGATCGCACAGGTGACGGGCTTCTTCAATAGACTGCGCGAGGACGCGGCCGGCAACGAGGACCACACGCGGGCGATCCTTACCTTCGAGAACGGCTGCGTGGCGGAGGTCTGCCACTCCCGCGCCGCCTACCTCGGCAAGCCCTACCTGTGGTACATCCTGGGCACCCGAGGAGCCATCCTGGACACGGGCGTCGGCGCCATCGAGGGCTATTGCCGGGAGCTCAACGGCCCGCCCGGCGGAAGCTTCCTTCTGCGCACCGACGAGGGCGAGCGCCTGGTGCCCTACCTCGAGTCGGACTGGGCCACCTACTACCGGGACCTCGCCGACCACCTGCTGCGGGGAGCGCCGGTCCCCGTGTCGGGCGAGGACGGCCGGCGGGTCATCGCAGTCCTCCAGACCGCGGAGAAGTCGGCCGCCAGCGGCCGGTCGGAAGACGTGCCCTACCCGTGAGCGGAGAGGTCGAAGCCCCATGCAGGCACGCGAGCAACTGATCGAAGAGCTGCGGGAGAAGGCCCGCAGGATCCGCGTCCACGTGGTGCGGATCGCGGCGATGTCGGACTGCCACACCGGCGGGGCGCTGTCCATCGCGGACCTGCTGGCCGCGCTGTACTTCCACACGATGAGGGTGGACCCGGCGGACCCCGAGTGGCGGGACCGCGACTACTTCATCCTGAGCAAGGGACACTGCGTCCCGGCGCTGGACGCGGCGCTGGCGCTGCGGGGCTTCTTCCCGGAAGCGGCGCTCCTCACACACCTGGCGCAGGGCAGCTTCATCTCCGGGCATGCCTGCGCGCGGCTGACGCCGGGCATTGACGTGTCCACCGGCTCGCTGGGGCACGGGCTGTCGGTAGGGGTGGGCCTGGCGCTGGGGGCGCGGATGGACGGGGCGCGGAACCGGGTGTTCGTCTTGCTGGGCGACGGCGAGCTCCAGGAGGGGTCCAATTGGGAAGCCGCGATGGCGGCGGCGCACCACAGGCTGGACAACCTGGTGGCCATCGTGGACCGCAACAGGTACCAGACCGGGCCCACGGAGGAGATGATGGCCCTCGAGCCGCTGGCGGAGAAGTGGCAGGCCTTTGGGTGGAGCGTGCGGGCCCTGGACGGCCATGACATGGCGCAGATCGTCCAGGCCTTCGATGCTCTGCCCTTCGAGGCCGGGCGGCCGTCGGTCGTCATCGCCGACACGGTGAAGGGCAAGGGTGTCACCTCCATCGAGACGCTGCACATGGCGCGGTTTGACGCCCAGGGGCTCCGGGCGGCGCTGGCCGAGCTGGGTGAGCCCGAGAGCCCCGGCGAGGAGGGCCACGATGGCTAAGTGGTTCGGGGACGTGCTGCTGGAGCTGGCCGAGGCCGACCCGCGCATCTGCGGGGTGAGCTGCGACTGCTGGGGCTTCCTGGGGCCCCTGGCCCAGCGCTTCCCCGAGCGCGCGATCGAGGTCGGCATCGCCGAGCAGAACCTCATCGGCGTCGCGGCCGGCCTGGCCGTGCGCGGCAAGATCCCCTTCGCGCTGGGCATGAACCCCTTCGTCACCATGCGCTGCTTCGAGCAGATCCGCACCGATCTGGGCTACGGGTGCCGCGATGTCAAGGTCATTGGGGCCTACGGCAGGGGGCTGATGTATGCGGGCTGGGGCTGTACCCATCACGCGATGGAGGAGGTCGGCCTCATGCGCCTGATCCCCGGCATGACGGTGGTCATGCCGGCGGATGCCTTCGAGACCGAGCAGGCGGTGCGCGCGGCGGCCGTCACCGACGGCCCCTTCTACATTGCCCTGGCCGGCGGAGGGCTGCTTCCCGACGTGCCCGAGCAAGAGCGCGGCTTCGAGCTGGGCAAGGCAGTGCTGCTGCGTGATGGCGACGCCGCCACGGTCATCGGCGTGGGCCCCACGGCCGGCGACGCGCTCAGGGCGGGCGAGCTCTTGGCCTCCCAGGGCGTGTCGGTGCGGGTGCTGAACATGCACACCGTGAAGCCCGTGGACCGGGAGGCCGTCCTGCGCGCCGCGGCCGAGACGCCGCTCATCGTGACCCTCGAGGAGCACACCGTCATTGGGGGCCTGGGTGGCGCGGTCGCCGAGGTGTTGGCCGAGGCTGGGGCCGGCGTGCCACTGCGGCGGCTGGGCCTGCAGGACGTGTTCGCGGTGATGTCGGGCAGTCACCAGGACGTGAAGCAACGCCACGGCATCACGGCCGAGGCGGTGGTCGCCAAGGTGCTCAGGCACCGCGCGCCGTGACGCAACGCCGTGGCCGGGCGCGGCGTCGCCCGCGGGATGGCCGTCCGGGTTGCGGAAGGTCAGGGGCCGGGACCCGCGGAAAGGGCGGGCCCGAGGGCCGCGGGGCTCGGGGGGCGCGGCGGGCCCAGGCTCGAAGACACGTAGAAAGGAGAGCGAC
>CAZSOQ010000381.1:0-3312 GCA_964608495.1 uncultured Armatimonadia bacterium
CGGCCGCCAACCGGGTGTCGCCGCTGCGCCGCGCCAGCGCCACCGTCTCGACCACCAGCAGCAGATAGCCCGCCCAGATGCTGAACGACACCTCGGCGGTCACCAGGTACCCGAAGGCGATGATGGACGGGAAGACGGCCGGGAGGATCGCGGGCACCGCCGACCAGGGGTGCGTGCGGAAGGACAGGGCGTGGGTATAGTAGCTGGGCCAGAGGAAGCGCGGCTTGGGGACGGCCGGGAAGAAGTCGTGCAGGCCGGTGAGCCCGTAGAGCACGACGGGCAGGGCGAAGCCGATCCACATGAGCCTCGATCGGAAGAAGGCCTGCGTGGCTGCTGGGTCGCCGACGATCTCCAGCGGAAGCTGGACGTGGGGGAAGCTCATGCGCTCGTGGTCGCACCACTGCCGGCGCAACAGGCTGGCGAGGACGAACATGACCCACCAGGCGAGCAGGGCGATGAGGCTCCAGGCCAGGGCGGGCAGAAGCCAGGCACGCCAGTAGGGCAGCATGGGGCCCGTGGCGCCGTCGTAGAAGGCGGCGATGGCAGCATCGTCCGTGGGCACGAGCCAGTCGGGGTAGTGGGGCCACAGCAGCTCGGCGAAGCGATTCTCCGGCGTCGCGTAGTACCGCAGCGCCGGCAGGACGGGGATGAGGAAGCGCATCAGGGCGGACGAGGGTATCCCCGAGGGCACGGCGAGGGTGAGCCAGAGGGCCACCAACTCGGCCCGCGACAGGCGCAGGGGCGCGTGCAGTCGCCCGAGGGCCGGGCTGAGCAGGCCCGCCAGCAGGGCGAGGAGGACGCTGGCGACGAGGGGCACGTGGTGGGTGGCCACGTAGGTCGCGCCGATGTAGTAGTCGTTGTAGGGCGTAAGCCAGGCCAGCCCGCCGGCGACGACCGCGGCGACCGCCACGATGACGAGGAGGCGTCGGCCGCGGACGGCGGGGGCCGCTGGTTCCCCTTCCCGTGGAGAGCCCGGCATAGCCGACATGTTAGTCGAGGTGCGGGGCGCCCACAATCGCCGGGCGGGTCACAGGTCCCTCAGGGCCTGCCAGGCACGCCGGGGCGCGAAGACCCCGTCGCGCGAGGCGTCGAAGCAGTAGGCGCACCTGCCTTCAGCCCACAGCTCGGCCGCCGCGAGCGCCAGCTCGCCCGTCGGCGCCCCGACCCCGCGCACGCCTATCCACACGCCGCGCAGGGGCTGATCCACCACGCTGTCCTTGTTGCCCGCCCAGCGATCCCCCCACGGCTCGCGCACCGGG
The DNA here is from genome assembly GCA_964608495.1 of uncultured Armatimonadia bacterium. GTDB lineage: Bacteria > Armatimonadota > Zipacnadia > Zipacnadales > FEN-943 > JAKORR01. Next base: position 1,260 of record CAZSOQ010000381.1, read on the forward strand.
AACCGCAGCTCCTGCCAGTCACCCGACAGCTCCACCTCCGGCGTAAGCTGGAAGTGCTCCCCCGTGGCGTCCACGAACCTCAGCAGCAGGGGCAGCTTGCCCGCCGGCCCGCGCAGGACCAGCCGCAGCTCATCGCCGGTCACCGGGGCGCGCGGCAGCCAGTTCGCGCTCACGTAGTTCCCGCCGCCGGTGAAGTCCCAGGCTAGCACCAGGGCGCGCCGGTCGGCGACCTCGGCCGGCGACAGGCGGCCCCGGGCTCCGGGGAACTCCGACCCCTCGCTCAGTCCCCACTCACAGTGGACGATGCCGCAGTAGGCCTCGCCCCCCGACGACAGCAGGTACGGCTCGTCGAAGAGCTCGTAGACGACGTAGGCGTCCACCTTGCCCGTGTCGCGCAGGCGGCGGAGGGTGCTCGTGAGGTACTCGGTCTGCTCGTCCTCCGTCCGCCCCAGGGCGCCGTCGCGCGCGTTGCCCTCCGTGACCCACACGGGCTTGCCGTAGCCCGCCAGCTTGTCCAGCACGACGTAGGTCCCCGAGTAGGACTCGATACGCGCGGCCAGGTCGCGCATCTCGGAGTACCAGTGCCAGGCGAGGATGTCGAAGGGCACCCCGTCGCGCACCAGCAGGTCCACGAAGCCGAAGTGCAGCCACCCGGCGGTGTCCACGAGCCGCAGGCACTCGGGGTCCCCGGCCCGCACGCCCTCGGCCAGACCCCGCAGCAGACCGCGGATCGGCGCGTACTTCGCCTCGTCGTAGTCGCTCATCGCCGCGCCGTCGCGATCGCCGCCGTTGGGCCACTTGGTCATGCACCGGCAGTCCAGCTCGTTGCTCAGCTCGAAGTACCTGATGCGCCCCCGGTACCGCCGCGCGCACTCCTCGCCATAGCGGCGGGCCGCCTCGTACCAGGCCTGCTCGGTGTTCTCGGTCGGGGCAGGCGGGAACAGCACGGGCAGAAGCTCGACGCCCGCACGCTCGGCGGCGGCCAGGATGGCGTCGTTGCCCTCCCAGTCCGCCTGCCAGTCAATGCGGCACAGATCCGCGCCGCAGCCGGTCAGCCACCGGAAGACCTCGTCCCAGGTCACCGGCATGCGCGTCACGTACCCGGGGTGGCAGCACACGCCCAGGCGCATCTCGCCCGCCGCCGGGGTCCCCTGGATCAGCAGGCACGCGGCGAGCAGGAGCATCGGGGCCGGCAAGGCCATCTCGCGCAAGACTGACACCCCCAGGCGAGAGTCGGAGCGGCCCGGCCAGGGCCCACCGCGAGCGCGCGGCCCGCTCACAGAGGCCATCCGCGCCGCACCACCACCTCGCCGGCCTTCATCACCAGGAGTATGCTCTCCTCCTCGGTGAGAACGGACAGGTGCTCGAGTGGATTGCCCGCCACGAGGACCAGGTCCGCGATCTTGCCCGCCTCGATGGTGCCCAGCTCGCCGTCCAGGCCCAGGGCCTGCGCGCTGTTGCGGGTGCCCGCGACCAGGGCCTCCATGGGCGTCAGGCCGCACACCACTAGCTCGATGAGCTCGGCCGCGGTCATGCCGGCCGTCCAGGGCGGCGTGCCGGGCAGGTCGGTGCCCACGGCGATGGTGATGCCCAGCTCGCGGGCCTTGCGGACGCCCTCGCGATGCACCTCGTGGGCCTCGCCCATCTTGCGGGCCTCCCACGGTCGCCCCGCGGCCTCCTTGATCGCGATGTTCCGCTCCGACGTGACGCGCAGCGTGGGTATGAAGTACAGCCCCTGCTCCGCCATGCCCTCCAGCGCCTCGTCGTCAATGAAGGCCCCGTGGTGGATCGTGTCTATGCCCGCGCGGATCGAGTCATTCAGCCCCGGTTGGCTGTGCGCGTGCACGGCCACGCGCTTGCCGACCGCGTGGGCCTCGTCGGTCAGCGCCTCCAGCTCCTCGTAGGCATAGTCCCGCCACCAGCACTCCTCGTGCTCGGCCCAGAAGCCACCCGAGGCCGCCGTCTTGATGAAGTCCACGTTCGCCTCGCGCTGCTCGCGCACGGCCTTGCGCACTTCCCAGGGGCCGTCCGCCACGCGGCCGCGGACGTGGCC
>CAZSOQ010000382.1:0-3063 GCA_964608495.1 uncultured Armatimonadia bacterium
AGAATCCTGCTGGACTTCACGGCCGATGGCGAGCCGATGGGCAGCCTCCTCGATCGCGACGCGCCGCCCGCGCTGAGCCTGGAGGTCCACGGCAGCGCGCCCGTGGCGAAGCTCGACATCGTGCGCAACGGCGAGGTGTGCTGCTCCCGCGAACCGGGAGCCGCGGACTGCGCGCTGGAATACCGCGACCAGGCCCTGCACGGGGAGGAGTGCTACTACTACGCGCGCGTGACTCAGAGCGACGGCGAGATGGCCTGGTCGTCGCCGATCTTCGTGCGCAACACGGGCCCTCTGCCACGACTGACGCTTAGCGACGTGAAGGCCCTGCCCGAGGAGCCGAAGGTGGGTCAGGAGGCAGTGGTGAGCGCGATCGTGAAGAACGAGGGCACGGCGGCCTCGGAACCCGGCGCGGTGTGGTTCACGCTGGACGGCGCGCCGGCCAGACCCGTCGAGCGGGAACGCCAGCCGGCGAGGTCGGGCATCGGCGGGCTCATGGCGAGCCCGGGGCTGCAGGTGTGGCGCTGGCCCGTGGACGAGAGGTCGGTGAACGTTTTCCTTCGCTGGGGCGGGGACGATCAGGCCCGCGACTGGGTCGGCGAGGTGCGCGTGGTGGACGCCGAAAGGTGCGTGTGGACACCCTTTCACGTGGAGGACGAGGACAGCATCGAAGAGGCCGGGGAGGGCGTGATCCGCTGGCGGACGGCGGCCGAGACCGGCACGGGGGACGGGCTGAATCTGTGGGTACGGATTGACCCGCGGAAGCGCGCGCGGCTGGTGATTGACGCGCGGCGCGGTGGCGAGCAGCGCCCGGCAGAGGTCTTCACGCACGCGGGGCCGCTGGAGAAGCTGCCCTTCGAGCTGGACCTGGTCGAGTACGACGGGGGGCGCTGGATCGGTGAGGCGGCGCTGCCGGCAATGGAGCCGGGGCAGGAGAGACAAGTCAGGGTGAGGTGGCGGCCCAAGGAGGCCCGCGAGGGTGCCGCGAGGTGCCAGATACTCGGCGCCGATGGCGAGGTCCTGGCGTCGGGCGAGGGTCCGGGGATGAGGATCGGGCGAGATTAGGGTGGGCCGAGCGCGCCGATGCCGGAGGGGGAGGCGATGATGGCGGATAGCCCTGAGGCAACCCCTGCGGCTGGGGCGTCACCAGGCGGGACCTGGCTACCCCTGTTGGGCGCGCTGGTGCTGTTCCTGCTGGCCGAGGCGGTGCTCTTCCACGTCCACACCTTCCCCCTGGTGCGCGGCGAGACCGACGGCATCGAGTACATGCAGGCCTCCGAAGGGCCGATCCTCCAGGCCCACCCCTACCACGGGCCGGGGTACCCGCTGGCGATCAGGTCGGTGCGAGCGCTGGGCGTCGGGCCCTTCGCGGCCGGGAAGGCCGTCTCGGTAGCCGCCGGGCTTGCCTTCCTGGCGAGCACGTGGCTGGTCCTGCGCTCCCTGGACCGCTCTGTCCAGGCCAACATCGCCGTGCTGTTGCTGGCAGTGCAGCCGACGGTCCTGAGCGCGGGAGCCCTCGTGCTGAGCGACATGACAGCCGCGGCGTTGTGTCTGGGCGGACTGGCTTGTCTGCTGGCGCCCGCCAGGCCCCTGGGGCGCCACTTCGCGGCGGGCGGCGTCCTGATGGCCCTCGCCTACCTGACACGCTACATCTACCTCGTGGGCCTGGTGGTGCCAATGGCGCTGCTGCTGCTCGGCGGTCGGCCCAGGGGCGGTCCAAGTCGCCTTCTGCTCGTGGGCGCCTTCCTCGCCGCCTTCCTTCTTGCGGCACTGCCCTGGTCTGTCTTCCTGTGGCGGGCCAAGGGCAGCCCAGTGTGGAATCAGAACCACCTCAATGCCGCCTTCAAGGTGTACGGCTCCCCGCGACGGGACTGGAGCCGATTCCCCACGGCCGAGCGATACCATGGGTGGGCGGACGTGGTCCTTGCCGACCCGCCGAGGTTCGCGGGGGCTTGGCTAGGCACTCTGGCCCGGCTGATCCCGGAACTGTCACGCCAGATGCCGGTCGTGGCGCTCCTGGCGCTGATAGGACTCTTGCCCTGGGCGAGGCGGTGGAGCGCAGCGAAGGGGGCCTTCGTGATTGTGCTGACCTGCTACGCTTTGGCCTGTGCGCTGGCGTGGATCGAGGGCAGATACCTGCTGCCGCTGTTGCCGCTGCTGGCCATCCTGGTCGCCAGCGGGCTTACTCTGCTGCCTGACGGCACGGTGGGAGAGGGGAAAGAGAGCCCGGGCAGGTTTCTGGCGCGCTTCCCGCTCCGGGCCGTGGCTGTGGCCTTGGCCGCTGCGCTGCTGGCAGGCACGTCGGTCTGGTACCTGAGGGCGAAGCTGGTGGCCGATCTGCCTGACGAGTACGCACAGGCTGCAGCGTGGCTGGCGGCCAGCGCGCCCGAGGGCTCCTTGCTCCTGGCGGCCAAACCGCATATCGCCTTCTTCGCGGGTCTGCGGCACCTGGGGTTCCGCAAGCAGGGGCTTGAGGAGGCGCGGATCGAGGACCTGCCACGCCTGCTCGCACGGACCGGGGCGGACTTCGTTGTCTACGATCAGAGGTATGGCGCCGCCGAGTTCCCGGACCTTTCCCCGCTGCTGGAACCTGGTACCAACCCGCTTCCCGATGTTGTGGAAAGGGTCTTTCGTGTAGACTTGCCCAGGGCATTGGTCATCTTCCGCTGCCGGCGACCGGCCCGAGAGGCCCGAGACAACCGAGACGCTACCCCAGGCCCCGCAGCACTCGAGCCTGAAAGCAAGGGGGAAGACGAACGGTGAACCTCGCCCATGCCGCGATCCTGTCGTTCCTGCTTCTACTCACCTCGGCCTGCCTGGCGCGGGACGTGTCGGACCTCAACCCACCCTTCCCGCGCATCGGGAATTGTTACGGCGCGGGACTGGGCTGGCGCCAGTGGGACGAGGGCGCGGAGTATTGGTCCAAGCTCGACCTCTTTGTCGGTGGCTGCTACGACCTGCACTACGACTGGGAACACGAGCGTTGGCAGCGCGTGCTCGCCAGGCTCGAGGAGAACATCCCGAAGCTCAGGCAGGTCAATCCCACCGCCCTGGTCCTGCCCTACG
>CAZSOQ010000383.1:0-2972 GCA_964608495.1 uncultured Armatimonadia bacterium
TTCCTCGAGGCCACCAGCATCGCCCAGTCCACCGACGACCGCCTCCGCCGCCAAGCCCAGGACATCGTCGCCGGCTCCAAGGATGCCTGGGACGCGGCCCGCGCCATCGTCCAGTGGGTCTTCGCCAACATGCGCAAGGTCGCCAGCGAGCCCAGGCCCGTCACCGCTCTCGAGACCCTCGACGACCTCGTCGGCGACTGCACCGAGCACAGCGTCCTCGCCGGTACCCTTGCTCGCGCCGCCGGCCTGCCCAGCAAGATGTGCGTCGGCCTCGGCTACACCGGCGACGCCTTCTACTACCACGCCTGGGTCAAGATCTGGGTCGGCGAGTGGGTCGAGATGGACCCCACTTGGGGCGAGGACACCGTGGACGCCTCTCACATCGAGATCGCCGAGGGCTCCCTCGACGAGCTCTCCCTGGCCCAGATGAGCCTCGCCACCGCCAGGCTCCTGGGTCAGGTCAAGTTTGACGTGCTCAAGACGGAGCGAGGCGACTGACCGTGCGTCTCGGCCTGGCAGCCCGCCCCTTCCTGCTCCTGGCTTCCTGCGCCCTGGCCGCAGCCTGGGCCCCGGCCGAGGAAGCGCCGCCCCAGCCGCCCGACCAGCCCACCGCCATCCTCTTCGGCCAGATTGACTGGCCCGGCGTTGACTGGTTCGGCGGCGGCCACGTCGTCCTCGCCACCGACTTGCGCTTCTCCGACGTCCTCGCCACCGTGCCCATCCAGACCAATGGCCGCTTCGCCCAGATGGTTCCCCAGGGCGAGCATTTCCTGCGGGCTGTCGTGGACCTCAACGCCGACGGCAAGGTCAGCCCCGGCGACGGGCTTGGCTTCTACGGCGCCTCCGACCCCAGCGCCAGGCCCGAGAAGCTCACCGTCCGCGCCGAGGGGGACGCCGACCTCACCGTCATCCGCGTCATCTTCCAGTTCGGCCCCGACATGAAGCTCGTGAAAGCCCGCACCGGCCTCGCCGCCTCCATCGCCACCGTCACGGGCACTGTCGCCCCCGGCGACGGGCGCTGCTACGTCGTCCTCTGGTCCACCACCGCGGACTGGTTCGGCTACGTGGCTGTCGCCGGCGACGACGGTTCCTTCCAGGTCCACGTCCCTCCCGGGCCCTACGCCGTCCTGGCCTTCCGCGACGCCAATGCCGACGCGCTGCTCGATCCCGCCGAGCCCGCCACTGTGCTCCTGGGCGATGACGGCCGCCCTAGGGTGCTCAGCATCCTGCCCCAGGCCCAGGTGGACCTGGGCGTCCTGACGCTCGCCGACGGCTGGCATCCGCCCGCTCCGCGCCCCAACATGCCGGTTCAGCTTCCCCAGCCCCCGGCCGTGCTGGCTCTGCACGTCGCCCTCGAGCAGGGCCAGGACGCCCCGCGCCAGATCGCTCTCTTCGGCGACAGTGATCTCAAGGACCTGATCCTCTCCGCGAGCCTCTGGCCCGACGCCCTGCTGGCGCTCAGGCCCGCCACCTACTATCTTGTATGCGGGGTGGATCTCGACGAGGACGGCCGCCTCGGCGCCAACGATCTCCTCGCCACCCCCGGCGAGGACCAGCGCGCCAGCGCCGTCGCCCTCCAGCCCGGCGCCGTCCTGGCCCTGGCTCTCGGCCGCATCGCCCGAATCACTCCAGAGATGCTTGGCAGCATCGGTCAGGGGAATGACTAGTGCTCACAACGCAGCCCTTCGAGGGTCTCACGATAGCCGTCCTGCTGGGCGGTCAGTCTTCCGAGCGTGAGGTGTCCCTCCGCTCCGGTGAGGGCGTGCTGGGGGCCTTGCGCAGGCTCGGCCTCACGGCGGTCGCCGTGGACCCGGGTCCTGACCTCATCGCCCAGCTCCGCGACGCCGGCGCGGCGGCGGTCTTCAACATCCTCCACGGCGGGCCTGGCGAGAACGGCGCCGTCCAGGGCCTTCTCGACACCGCCGGCATCCCCTACACCGGCTCCGGCGTCCTCGCCAGCGCCCTTTCCATGAACAAGCCCCTCACCAAGCGCGTCCTTCGCGCCTCGGGCCTGCCCACCCCCGACTGGATCGAATTCGCCGCCGCCGACCTCGACGGCGCTCCCCACCGCCTGGTCGCCGAGCTCGGCCTCCCCGTCGTCCTCAAGCCCTTCGACGAGGGCTCCAGTGTCGGCGTCAGCATCCTGGAGGACGGCGCCGACGTGGCCCCCGAAGTGGAATCCCTGGTCGCCCGTTACGGCCGCGGCTTCGCCGAGCGTTTCCTCGGGGGCGCTGAGGTCACTGTCGGTATCATCGGCCACGGCGACCGCCTCCGGGCCCTGCCCGTGCTCGAGCTCGTCCCCAGGAACCGCTTCTACGACTACGAGGCCAAGTACACCAAGGGCATGACCGACCTCATCTGTCCCGCGCGCCTGAGCGACGACATCAGCCGCCGCGTTCAGGACATCGCCCTCGCCGTCCATCGCGTCATCGGCTGCCACGGCATCAGCCGCGTGGACATGCACGTTGACGAGGACGGCCGCCCCTGGGTCCACGAGATCAACAGCGTGCCCGGCATGACCGAGACCTCCGACGTCCCTGCCGAGGCCCTGGCCGCCGGCCTGTCCTACGACGTGCTCGTGCTCGAGATCCTCCACAGCGCCCTCCCGCGCATGGAGGCCGCCCGGCCCGGCAAGCCTCTCCCGCCGATGTGACGCCCCCTGGCCCAGGACCTTCTCGCCCGCGGCATGCCCGAATCCCGCCGCCGGTTGTACAATGCAGTCGCAGGTTGCCAGGCAACCTCAGTGGTTTCACATGCACTATGCATGAAGCCGGCAGCGGCCTCGTCACCCGGCGCTGCGGTGCCGGGCTTTCGGGCATCAGCGAGTGCCCTTGGCCCTTGGACACGGTATAATCGAGCCTGCCGCGGTTTTCAGCGGCTTCCTTGTGGGGAGGCGCTTGCCGCAGGTGCGCGCAGCGCACCAAGGCAAGTGCCGACAAGAGCGTCCTGGAAGGAGGGGGAGCACGAGGGGG
>CAZSOQ010000384.1:0-2967 GCA_964608495.1 uncultured Armatimonadia bacterium
CCCCGAGACCCCGCTGGGCACCCCCAAACCGGCGTATTTCGCCATGAAAACCATGACGGACAACCTGGTGGGCACCGAGTACCTCGGCCGAGTCCCTATCGGCGACGGGCTGCGGGCCTACCGCTTCCGCGGTGAGCGCGGGGACGTGCTGGTCGCCTGGGCGGAGGACGGCGAGGCCCACGCGGACCTGCCCGCCAGGGGCGACCGCATGACGATCGTGGATAGGACCGGCAGAGAGCGTGAGCGGCCCGTCAGAGGCGGCAAGGTGCGCCTGAGGCTCACCGGCAGCCCGGTCTTCGTGCGCGAATAGCCGAGGCCTGCGGCGGCCGCAGGCCTCCACCTTCGGAGGCGCGCTCCTCGGCTACCCCTCGGCGGCGGGGTCCCAGTCCAGCGGCGGCAGCGGATGCGGCCGCACCAGCGCGCCGCCCAGCTCGTAGGACTCGATCACCGCGAAGGTGTACTCCAGGCACGCCAGCGCGTCCCTGCCCGACGCCCGGAGCTTGTGCCTCGGCACGCCGTTGCTCACGTCTTCCAGGAAGGCGTGGATGCGGTTCGGGAAGGTCCGGCCGAAGTCCCGCGTGCCCGACTCGGTGACCACCGGCCCGCCGGGCGTGCCCGGCTCCACCTCGATGGGCTGGCCAGGGCCGCCGGGCCTGGGGGCCTTCCAGTAGGTGACCCTTTCGATGCAGTTCTCGATGCAGAAGGTGCCCTTCGTGCCCGCGACCTCCACGCTCCACCAGCCGCCCAGCCCGTAGGACGCATCCCCGCGCTGGCTGAGCAGGTAGCCCACGGCCCCGCTCGCGAACCTCACGTGGATGCTGGCGGTGGAGAGCAGCACGTCGCCGGCCCGGCTGCGGAAGCCCGGCCGGGTCAGGAAGGCCTGAACGTGGGTGATCTCGCCGCACAGGTAGTGCATGACGCTGAAGGGGTGGGACATGAAGGCCTTCAGGTGGAAGTACGGGAAGCCCCTGACGGACATGGCTCCCGGCGCCTGGTAGCCCTCGGCCTCAGCGCCGTGGAAGCCCATCTTGGTCAGGCAGTAGACCAGCTCGCCGACCTCGCCGTCGGTGACGTACTGCTTCGCGCGCTCGGCGGGGAGGGAGAAGAAGTGGTTGAGGTTGCAGCCCAGGTACACGCCCTTCTCGTCGGCCTTGGCGACCATCTCGCGCGCCTGGTGGACGTCGCTGGACAGCGGCTTCTCGACCAGCACGTGCTTGCCGGCCTCCAGGGCCTCCATCGCCGGCTCGTAGTGCCAGCTCCCGTTCTCCAGTCCGCCCGTGCAGACATCCACGATGTCGAGGTCGGGCTCGTTGGCGAGCATGTCCGACAGGCTGTAGTAGGCCCTAACGCCGTGCTTCTCGGCCTCGGCGTCAGCCCTCGCGCGCACCACGTCGCACACGGCGACGTAGTCGGCCAGAGGGTCCTGCAGATGCGCCTCCGCGTGGGGGACGCCTATGCCGCGCATGCCCACAATCCCAACTTTGAGTGCCATTGTCACCTTCTCCTAGATGTTTTTGCCGCCCCCGCCACGAGGAGCCCCGGGGGCCCCGCGCGCCGCCCGCAGACCGTCCGGGCGCGCGACAGGCCCTACTCCCGCGCCTCGGCCTGCAGCTTCGCCGCCTGAGCCGGGTCGCCGATGTGCAAGGTGTCGTAGGCCTGCTGCGAGGTCTGGAAGGGGCCCACGCCCTCGTGCCCGTGCCAGTCGCCCTGGTGGTACATGGGGTTGGGCAGGCCGGTTTCCCTCTCGCGCTTCTCGATCCACTGCTCCATGCGTCCCCTCAGATGCTCGACCACATCGGGGAGCGCCTCGGCCAGGTTCTCGTTCTCGTCGGGGTCGGTGACGAGGTTGTACAGCTCGACCGGCGGCTTGAAGTGGAAGTCCGGCTCCAGTGCCACCATGAGCTTCCACTCGGCCGTACGCCACCCGTGCTTGCGCATCCACGTGCACTCGGTGATGTAGAACTCGCTCTCGTGCGACGCCAGTTCCCCTCGCGCCAGGGGGAGCAGGCTCCGGCCGTCGAAGGCGTAGTCCTCGACCTCGATCTCGGCCAGCTCGAGCAGTGTCGGCACCAGGTCCTTGTGCTGGTTGAAACCGGCCACGCGCCTGCCCACCGGCACCTTGGCCGGGTAGCGCAGGATCAGCGGCACGTGCAGCACGTTGTCGTAAATCCCGTGGTGGTCGAACCAGCACTCGTGGTCGTAGAGCGTCTCGCCGTGGTCGGAGTTGAGCACCACCATGGTGTCGTCGAGGATCCCCAGCGTCTCCAGGGCCGTGAAGATCGTCTGGATACAGGCGTCCATGTAGGCCACGGCCCCGTCGTACTGCGCGATCACGTAGTCCTTGTCGGTGATGCCCGGCGGCATCCAGCTCGCGAGGAAGTCCCGGAAGGGCTTGAAGGACATCACCGGGTCCATGGAGTGGTTCGCCGGGTCGCACTCGTTGCCGTGGTAGAACATCCGCTCATAGGGCTCGGGCGGCAGGTAGGGCGCGTGGGGGTCCATGTGCCGCAGGAACAGGAAGAAGGGCTGCTCCTGGTCCGCCAGCCGCACCAGCTCCGGGATCGCGACCTTGTTCAGATTCTCGGCCTTCGGGCTGCGGCCCGTGTTCCAGCTACCCCAGCCCGGGAAGCCCAGGTAGGTATCGAAGCCGCGCGAGGCCGGGTTGCCCTCGAACCCCACCGACGTCGTGGTGTAGCCTTCCTCCCGCAGGATCTCGGCCAACGTCCTGACCTCGGGGCGCAGGGGCCCCCTGTGCCTCAGGGCCACGACCTGCGTGCCGAAGCAGTCCATGCCCGTGAGCATGGAGCCATAGCCGCTGGTGGTCGGGATGTGGGGGCTGAAGGTGCGCTCGAAGACGGTCCCGCCGCGGGCGAAGCGGTCAAGGTGCGGCGTCGTCTGGCGGTGATAGCCGTAGCAGCTCATGTGGTCGGCGCGCAGCGAATCGACGCCCATGAGCAGGATGTTGGG
>CAZSOQ010000385.1:0-2953 GCA_964608495.1 uncultured Armatimonadia bacterium
ACCCAGACGCTCAGGGCGGCCTGGCCGCTTCTGCGTGTGGGTCGGGCGCCCCGCGTGCCGCAGGACCACAGCCAGGCCACCTACTTCGGCCGTCGCACACCCGAGGACGGCCACTTCGCCTGGGACTGGCCGGCCCTGCGCATCCACAACCTCGTCCGGGCAGTCACCCACCCTTACCCGGGCGCCTTCACCGACCAGGGCGACCGCAGGCTCTTCGTGTGGTCCACCCGCCCGGTGGCCGGCGCCGACGACGATCCCTCGCCGTCGCCCGGTGTCGTCCAGGCCCTGACGGATGACGGCATCGAGATCGCCACGGCCGAGGGCCGCCTTCTCCTGCGGCGGCTGCAGTTCGAGGGCGAGCAGGAGCTTGACGCGACGGACTTCGCGGCAGTCCACGACCTGTGGGTAGGTCAGCGGTTGCCGGACTAGACACTTCCCCTGGAGGAGAGGTCAGTGAAAGTACTCATCACGGGCGGCGGCGGCTTTCTCGGGTCCCACTTGGGCGACACCTTCCTGACGCGCGGCGACCAGGTCATCTGCCTGGACATCGGCTCCATCGCCAAGATCCGCCACTGCTTCGATCACCCGCGCTATACCTATGTGCACGATTCGGTCCTCAGCGAGGCCATGGTGGACTCGCTGGTGGCTCAGGTTGACCTGGTGTACCACCTCGCGGCCGTCGTGGGCGTCGAGCACTACGTGGCCGACCCCTACGCCGTGCTCAACGTCAACGTCAACGGCACCCAGCTAGTCCTGCGCTCCGCCCACAAGTACGGCAAGCGCGTGGTCTTCAGCAGCACCAGCGAGGTATACGGGCGCAATCCCAAGGTCCCCTGGTCCGAGGACGACGATCGGGTCCTCGGCTCCACGCACATTGACCGCTGGTGCTACTCCACGTCCAAGGCCGTTGGCGAGCATTTCTGCTTCGCTTACGCCAGGCTCGGCCTCGAGGTAGTGGTCATGCGGTACTTCAACGTCTACGGCCCCCGGCTCGACGCCCTGGACCGCGGGCGGGTCATCACGATCTTCCTCGGCCAGGCCCTGCGCGATGAGCCCATCACCGTGGTCGGCGACGGCTCCCAGACCCGGTGCTTCACCTACGTCAGCGACGCCATCGCCGCCACGGTGCAGGCGGGGCTGCGCGACGAGGCCCTGGGCCGCATCATCAACATCGGCAACGATCGCGAGACCACCATCCGCGAGCTCGCCGAGACGCTCGTCCGCCTCGCGGGCTCAAAGTCCCAGATCACCTTCGTGCCGCAGGAGCAGGTCTACGGCACCAGCTACGAGGACATCCCCCGGCGCGTGCCGGACGCGACCCTCATGCGGGAGCTGCTCGGGGTCACGGCCGAGACCTCTCTTGAGGACGGGCTGCGCCAGACCATAGACTACTTCCGCGGCCAGTTGGGCGGAGCCGGCGAGTAGGCGCAAGGCGCGGGCCATCCCGTCCTGCGCGCCGTGAGCGGTGATACCGTGCGCGTCTGCCTGAAGATAGACGTGGACACCCGCCAGGGCTACCTGGGGGGCGTGCCGCGCATGGCTGCGGCGCTCGACCGCCTGGGCGTCCGCGCCACCTTCTGCGTGGCCGTGGGACCCGACCGCTCCGGGCGCGCCATCCGACGCCTCTTCACCCGGCGAGGCTTCCTCGCCAAGATGCTGCGCACTCGCGCGCCCTCGACCTACACCTGGCGCACGCTGCTGTATGGCACGCTCCTGCCGGCGCCGCTCATCGCGACGGGCACCCCACGGATCGTGAAGGACCTGCGCGCCGCGGGCCACGAGGTAATCCCTCACGGCTGGGATCACGTCTCCTGGCACGACTTCCTGAGGCGCTGGGACGCCGAGCGCACCAGGCGCGAGCTGGACCTCGCCTGCGATACCCTCGAGCGCCACCTCGGCGAGCCCTGCCGTGCCTTTGCGTCGCCGGGATGGCAGGCCACCGAGGCAAGCCTGCTGGCCGAGGAGGAGCGGCGCCTGACTTACGCTGCTGACGTGCGCGGCTGGGCGCCCTTCTTCCCCCTCGTGGGCAGGCGCGCGACGGGCGTCCTTCAGCTCCCGACTACCCTACCCACGCTGGACGAGATGGTCGGCCGGCCGGACCTGCGCGGCGTGGACCCCCTCGAGTATCTGTTCGCGGCGATGCGCGAGCCGGCCCGCCCGGCACGGCAGGTGAAGGCCGCGCCCGACGCCGCCCCATCGGACGCCGCGCCCCCCGACAGCACGCACGTGTTCACGGCCCATGCCGAGATCGAGGGCGGGCCCTGGGCCTCGCTCTTCGAGCAGTTGGTCTCGCGTCTCCTGGCGGAGGGAGCCACGATCCTGACCCTGGGCGAGCTGGCGGAGGCGGTGCGCCGCGAGGGGACAGCGCTCACCGGCAGCGTGGTGGACGTCGAGCTCCCCGGCCGCGCGGGCACGGTAGCCTGCCAAGCAGGCTTCGTCTGATCGCCCCTGCCTCGACGTCCTCCGCCCTCCGTCCGCGACGGCCTCCTCAGCGCCCGGCGAACCCGCGCACGCCGAAGTTATCCCCCCACGGATTCGCGTCCGTCACCCCCGACGCCTCGATCGCCCGCGCGACCCGGTCTCGCCACGCATACAGGTCTTCGGGGTCCCGCGAGTAGTCGTTCATCGCTCTGACCAGCCCCTCCGGCACGGCCAGCGCGCTCTTCGCCCGCGCCAGCCACGTCCTATCCTCGTCGGTCAGACCCGCCCCCTTGGCCTCGTAACGGCGCACGATCTCCTCGAGGATGCACGCGTAGGCGAAATCCTCCATCCCGTCGCGGTAGTTCTCCAGCCGTATCGTCGCCACGGGCTTGCCCCCGGGCCCCGAGCACAGCAGCGACCCATCCCCGTGGTACGTCGTCCAGCTCACGGGGTCCCACGCCGTGAAGGGCCCCGTCTCGATGGGCTTGTTCTGGTTCCATATGGTGAGCGAGTAGTACAGGAACCCGTCCGG
>CAZSOQ010000386.1:0-2946 GCA_964608495.1 uncultured Armatimonadia bacterium
CGCCCACCCAGACGCGACAGCACTGCTCCGAGTTCGCTGCCACCCCGGCCCAAGGTATCCCACCGCGGCACGGCGAAACCAACCGGCGCCCGTCCCGGCCACGGGGAGTCTGCTGCCCGGGCCGCGGTCGGCCCGGAGGCCTTAACGATGGCGACTCTAGCCTGGGCGATGATCCTGATGACCTGCAGCCTCGGCCAGCTCGACCAGTACGGCGGATGGCCGGGCCTCAAGGGCGAGGCCACGGGCTTCTTCCACACTCAGCAGCTCGACGGCCGCTGGTGGCTTGTTGACCCCGAGGGCCAGGTCTTCCTTTCCCTGGGCGTGAACTCAGCCCGGTTCGAGGGCGACAACATCCGCGACACCGACCGCCGGCCCTACCGCCACGCCTGCCTGGCCAAGTACGGTTCGCGCGAGGCCTGGACCACGGCCGCCATCGCCCTCCTGCGCGACGCCGACTTCAACACCCTCGGCTCCTGGTGCGGGCCGTACACCTTCGAGCAGGGCATGCCCTACACCGTGATGCTGAATCTCGCTGCGCGCAGCGGGGCCAATTGGCTCACCGGCGCCTTCCCCGACCTGTGGGACCCGGTCTTCGAGCGCAGGGCCGACGAGATCGCGGCCGAGGCCTGCGCTCCCCGCCGAGACAGCAAGCAGCTCATCGGCTACTACAGCGACAACGAGCTGCACTGGGGGCCCGACTGGCGCGCCGCCACCACTCTCCTCGAAGAGTACCTCATGCTCCCGCCCGAGGCCCCCGGCCACGCGCGCGCCACGGCCTTCCTGCGCCAGCAGTACGCCGGCGTGGCCGACTTTGGCGCCGCCTGGGGCCTGGACCTGACGGGATGGGAGCAGCTCGACGGCGGGGTGAAGTTCTCCGGCAAGGGCCGCACCCAGCAGGCGGGCCGCGACAGCCTGGCCTTCGTCGAGATCGTCGCCCGCACGTACTTCCAGGTCTGCCACGACGCCATCCGCCGCCACGACCCCAACCACCTCATCCTCGGCTGCCGCGTGGCCATCTTCATGGACCTGGCAGTGGCGCGGGGGTCCGGGGGCCTCGTGGACGTCTTCAGCTTTAACCACTACATCCCGCGGCCCATCGAGGCGGCCGTCCGGCAGTTGCACGAAGCCGCGCAGGCCCCCCTCCTGGTCACCGAGTGGGCCTTCCGGGCGCGCGATTCCGGCCTGCCCAATACCAGGGGCGCCGGCCCGATCGTGAACACCCAGCAGGACCGGGCGCGCGCCTACCGTGAATACCTCACGGACCTTCTGCGGATGCCCTTCGTCGTCGGGGCCCACTGGTTCGAGTATGCCGACGAGCCCGCCGAGGGGCGCTTCGACGGGGAAAACAGCAACTACGGCCTGGTGAACATCCGCGACGAGCCCTACGAGGAGTTCCTGGCGGTCGTGCGAGAGGTCAACGGCGCCGCCTACGAGACCCACCTGGGCCGGTAGCGCCCTGCGGGATAGAGGGCGGCTGTGGCGGCGAGCACAGCCGGCCCGTGGCCGGGCGAGCGCCTACCCCGATCCCCGCGAGCCCTGCGGCGTCGTGAGGGTGAACTCCTCGGTGCCGTACTTGGTGCGCTCGAGGTCGGTGGCCCTTTCCCTCTCCTCGTCGGTGAGCTCGCCGGGCTCGACCTCGACGCCGAAGGTGTCCGCGAACCCCCCCGCGAAGGCCTCGGTCATCTGCTCCCACGAGGGCCGGTGCCCTAGCAGGTCGGCCACGCCACCGCCGGACGACAGCACGGCCGCCGCCTCGCGCGCCCCGAAGACGGCCTCGTGCCTGGAGCGGTCCAGGGCCAGGGGGATGGACCCGTGCTGCAGAATCGTCCCGGACCGCCGCACCTGGGCGCTGCCGATGACCTTCTGCCCGGCGGCGGTCAGGTCCGCACGGGTCGAGAGAGCGAAGCAGCCCGGCGACAGGGCCGAGCGCGAGGCCCTGGACTTGCCCACCCTCGCCTCCAGGCCCAGGATCTCGAGCCCCGCCAGCAGACCGCGGCTGATGGCCAGGTAGGATCGGCCGACGCTACGGCCCCCCGGTAGGGCCTCAGCGGGGATGACGATGGAGTAGGTCAGCTCGTCGTCGTGCAGTATGGCCCGCCCGCCCGTGGGGCGCCTGACCAGCCCCAGCCCCAGGCGCGCGATGGCGTCGCGGTCCACTTCCCCCGCGTCCTGGAAGTAGCCCAGCGACACGGTGGCCGGCTCCCAGCGGTAGAACCTCAGCGTAACGGCAGCGAGGCCCTGCTGCACGCTTGCCAGCAAGGCCTCGTCAACACTCATGTTCCGCGCCCCGGACACCGGCGGGTCCGCCAGTAGTCGCCACGCCAAGCCCCTCACGTTCCCTGGCGATGGCGACCGGACCCGGGCGGCCGCGTCCCCGTCGCCCGTCGCCTACTCGTCCTCGTCAAAGAACAGGTCCTCGTCCTCTTCCAGGTCCAGCTCCTCGAGCTCCTCCTCGTCCTCGACGAGCTCGAGGGTCGCCAGGTACTGCTCGTAGGTGAGCAGCTCGTTCGGGTCGTACTCCTCCGTCGGCTTGATGGCTATCAGCCAGCCGTCCCCGTAGGGATCCTCATTGATCGTCTCCGGAGCGTCCACCACTTCATCGTTGCGCCGCGTTATCTTGCCGCTGAAGGGTGAGACCAGGTCCTCAACCGCCTTGGCCGACTCGACGCTGCCGAAGGGCTCGCCTCTTGTGACCTCGGTCCCAGCCTCCGGCAGTTCGCAGAAGATGATCTCGCCCAGCTCATCTTGTGCGTAGTCGGTGATCCCGATGACCAGTTCGTCGCCCTCGTCTCTTACCCAGGTGTGGCTCTCGTCGAACCTCAGGTCATCAAGTTCCATGCGCGTGTCGCCTCCTTGCCCGCGAGTCTCCGGGATGTTAGCGCTTGGCTGAAGTCCGCGCAACGCCACTGTCCAGGAACACACCGCCCGGACGCTACTCCTCCGCTT
>CAZSOQ010000387.1:0-2929 GCA_964608495.1 uncultured Armatimonadia bacterium
TCAACGACACCCAGGCGGACACTCGTGTCGTGTTCATCAAGTGCCCCTGCCTGCCGGACGACAAGGTCAGCGTCTAGGCGTCTCGTGGCGTGCGGGCCGTCCGCGCGTCCTCACGGCTGTGGGAGGCGCCGCTGACGGGCCGCGGGTTCGGTGGCTCAGGAGCCCAGGCCCAGCAGCGCCGCCAGGTTTCCCCCCGCCAGCTTGCTCTTCTCGGCCTCGGACACCTGGGCATAGGTGATGAGCCCGATGGGCCCGCCGGCGTCGCGCTCGGGAAGGCCCGTGGCGAACATCAGGCGCTCGGGGCCGAAGCGCGCGCAGACGTCCGCCAGGCCCTGGAAGGGCATGTAGGTCTCCAGGCCGACGATCACGCGGTAGCCCCGGTCCCACATCGGGTACAGGTACCGGTCGCACCGATAGCTGGTGTTGAGCAGCACCAGGGGCAGCTGGGGGAATTCACGCATCGTACTGACGATGTCGCCCCAGCTCGTCTGATCCAGGTCAACGAACAGGGGCACGGCGGCACCGGTGAGGGCCGCAAGGAGGTCCTCGGCGCACCACGGCGCCAGCTGCCACTGATGCTCGGCGGGGAAGGCGCGCACCGCTCCGTGAAGCTCTCGGCAGGTGCTCACCAGCTCGTCGGGGTTCATCTCCCCTGTGGCTGGCGGCAAGGCGACCAAGCAAGGGAAGAGCCGGTCGTGTCCCTTGATCTCCGCCAGGAGCGTGCGGTTGCCCTCGACGGCGTCCCACTGCCTGGCCTGAGCGTGGTGGACGAGCGCGCGGGCGATGCCCGCGTCGTCCATGGCGGACAGCAGTCCGCGCACGTCCGTAAAGTGCTCGGGCCGGGGGTTGGTCCACGTGCCGATTCTGGCGTTGCAGTCGAAGAACTCCGGTCTGGTCACGGCATGCTCCTCCCGGTAGGACACGTCAGGCTTCCGCGGTGGGCGCTCGTGACCTTCCGGGCCCGCCCAGGCCGGGCAAGGATGTCGCCCTCGGGCGCGGAAGAAGCCCCTCATCCTCTGCCGGACCGCCGAGGCCCGGCAGCTCGCTTCCGGACGGGATCACAAGACGATGCACGAGTACCGCGAGGAGCTCATCCGGTCGGAAGCGGCCTTCGACGGCCGCCTGCTTCGGGTGCGGGTGGACACCGTGCGACTGCCCGACGGGGGAGAGGCCACGCGCGAGGTGGTGGTCCACCCCGGGGCGGTGGCGCTGGTGCCTCTGATGGGCGATGACGTCATCCTGGTGCGCCAGTGGCGCCAGCCCCTCGGGGGGGTGACGCTCGAGGTCCCGGCGGGCACGCTGGACCCGGGCGAGTCCGCGGAGGAGTGCGCGGCCCGAGAGCTGCGTGAGGAGACCGGCTATGCGGCGGGCCGCCTCGACAAGCTGTTCGCCCTGGCGCTGGCGCCGGGGTACAGTAGTGAGATAATCCACGTTTACCTGGCGCAGGACCTGAGACCGGCCGGGGCCGAGCAGGACGCCGATGAGAAGGTGTCGGCGGAGCAGGTGCCTTTCGACGAGGCGCTTCGCCGATGCCTGGCGGGAGAGTTGCCCGACGCGAAGACCGTGGCGGGCCTCCTCGCGGCCGCGCGGGCATTGGGCCGCTGATGCAGCCGCGGGGCGCCCGAGGCGGAGGGCCTTCCCGAGCGGGAGGCAGTGGCATGGCAAGGCATCAACGACCCGTGGACCTGTGGCCGAGCTGGCTCAGCTGCGGCTGCGTGGGCTGCGCGACGGTCGCGGGTCTGGCCGTCGTGGCGGCGGGAGTCAGCTTCGGCGTCTACGCCCGGACGCAGGCGAGCCGGGAGGAGCCCGCGCAGGTGGGGGGGCGCCCGGCTCCGGTGTACAAGATGGATGACGTTGGCGTGGCCGTGGTCCGCGCCCGCGGCTACTCCTTCTGGTCGGGGCGACTGCTTCCCGACGGCGGCCTGGTGGCCGTCGGGACGCCCGTCCTCGGGCTGGGCAGCATGGTGGCCGAGAGCCTGAGGAACGCCGAGGGCGCCGCCGACTACCTGGTGGGCCTCATGGCGGAGCGTTTCGTGTTGGTGGGCGGCGACTACCGTGCCGTGGAGGTGCTGCCGCCCCAGGGCACTGACAAGCTCATCGAGCCGGGGCGATGGCTGCTCGAGCCCGCGCATCACCGCATGGCCCTGGAGGCTCGGTTGTACGGCCGCACGCCCGAGGGCGGGAGCAGCGGCGAGCCCCTGGGGTGCCAGGTGTGGGTCCTGGACTTGTCCACGAAGCAGTGGCGGCAACCGGGGGGAACTCGGGTCGCGGACTCCGTTCGGCCCCTGCTGTGGCTGGCCGACGGGCAGGAGCTGCTCTGCCTCGTGCGCACGCCCAAGCAGGAGACAGGCATGCTCTGCCGCATCCACCTGGACGGCACCTGGGCCAATCTGTGCAGCCTGAAAGGCACCGCGGACCTGGTGAGGCTTGACCCCACCGGGAGGAAGGCCTGGCTTGCGTGCTGGGGCGTCGGCCACCGGTCGACCGGGGGCCCGAGCACCCTCGAGGAGGTGGACCTGGCAACGGGCGCCAAGACCGAGCGTCCCATCAAGACCCTCTCGGGCACCCATCCCGGCCCCCTTGCCCCGGACGAGAGCCTGG
Source organism: uncultured Armatimonadia bacterium (assembly GCA_964608495.1). Taxonomy (GTDB): domain Bacteria; phylum Armatimonadota; class Zipacnadia; order Zipacnadales; family FEN-943; genus JAKORR01. Next base: position 2,602 of record CAZSOQ010000387.1, read on the forward strand.
TCGGCGTGGGTCGGCTAGGGGCGCTGGACTGGCGCGCGGCCCGCGTACGATGGATCACGTCCGAGAGCCTCGCCTACTACCCCTACTCGGCGCAAGCCTGCCGTGACGGACGGTGGGCAATCGGTGCGGTGACGGCCCTGGGTGAAGCGGGGGGATCGGACGGAGCGACCGACACCGCCGTGGTCGCCGTGAGCTTGGCCGACGGGCAGCCGCGACGGATAGCCTCGGGCAACCTGAGACTGCTCGACGTGGACGCGACGGGCCGGAGCATCCTGGTAAGCAACCTCAGCGGGTCGGAGGCCATGCCCAACCCCCGCCAGGTATACGT
>CAZSOQ010000388.1:0-2850 GCA_964608495.1 uncultured Armatimonadia bacterium
CTATCCCCTCGCCACGCCCGCCTTCGTGAAGCAGTCGTCCAGCACGTCGTAGCACCACTGCGCCGCGGCCCAGGTGTCGTAGTCCTCGCGACCCCAGACCATGCGGCTCACTTCCAGCGTGATGAAATCGTCCCAGCCGGCCTCGTGCATCGCCCGCACGTAAGCCACGCCGTCGAGCTGCCCCTTGCCCAGCAGCACCAGCTCGAAGGACCCGTCGTCGTGCTTGATGGCATCGGTGATGTGCGTGTGCGCCGTGTAGGGCACCAGCGTCCTGACCGAGTCCTCCTCCTTCTCCCCCGCCAGGAACATGTGGACGATGTCGAAGTGCATCCCCACGCGCGAGCTCCCGACAGCCTCGAAGAGCCGCACGGCGCGCTCGGAGCGGTCCACGGCGGCGTTGCAGTGGGCCTCGCCCGCCACGATGATGTCCTCTTCCTCCGCCAGTTCCGCGTAGTCCCGGAACAGCCGCACCAGGTCGTCGCGGATGGTCTCCCAGTCATCCCTACGCCCGCCTATGCCCAGGGCGATCACGGGAGGTTCGCGCATGCCCAGGTCCCGCGCCAACTGGGCGCAGGTACGCACGTGGTCCAGGTTCTTGCGGTGCTGCGCGGCGTCCGTGGTGTAGGCCGCCCCGAGCAGGAACAGCGCCGGCACCCCGAGGCCGTGGTCCTCGAGCAGGCCCCGCAGCGTCCGGCGCCGCGCGGCGTCCATGGCCTCGGGCTGAGCGCCGACGTGCTCCGGCCCAAGGCATATCTCAACACCGTCGTAGCCGACCTCGGCCAGGCCGGTGAAGGCGTCCTCCAGAGGGGTCGTCGGCATCGCATAGGTCCCGTAAGCGATCTTCATGGCTCGCTCACTTCCCATCGTCAGAGTTTCGGCGACCGCGTCGCGTCCGCGGTTCTTCCACGGGCGCTCCCTGCCACCTCCGGGCATCGCAGTCACCCCGCGCCCGGCCTGCGTCTCACGCCCCTGCCACGGCGGAGGAGCTTCCGTGCGGCGCGGGGAACCGTCTGCCCGCGGCCCCGCCGACCGCGCCACGCCACCCCCATACCACGCGGGGCCCCGGGAGACCCGGGACCATGAGAGACCTGCGCGTTGCAGCGGTGCAGATGGAACACGCGGCCGGAGACAAGGAAGCGAATCTGGCCAAGGTCCGCGCCTTCGTGGAACGCGCCGCCGGGGAGGGCGTCGAGACCATCGTCTTCCCCGAGTGCTGCCTCACCGGCTACTGGCATCTGCGGCACCTCTCCCGCGAGCAACTCGAGGCCCTGGCCGAGCCTGTGCCCGACGGGCCGTCGTCGCGCGAGCTGCGGTCGCTGGCGGAGCGGCATGGCATGACCGTGGGAGCCGGGCTCGTTGAGATCACCGCCGAGGGCAGCATGTACAACACCTACGTCGTCGCCCTGCCCGACGGGCAGTGCCATCGGCACCGGAAGCTGCACTGCTTCATCAGCCAGCACATGACCTCCGGCGACGAGTACACGGTCTTCGACACGCCCCACGACTGCCGCGTGGGCGTGCTGACCTGCTACGACAACAACATCGGCGAGAACGTGCGCATCGCGGCCCTGATGGGCGCCGAGGTGCTGCTGGCGCCGCACCAGACCGGGGGCTGCCGGTCGAAGAATCCGCACATCATGGGCCTGGTGGACCGTGAGCTCTGGGACCGTCGCCACGAGGACCCGGCGGCGATCGAGGAGGAGCTGCGAGGCCCCAAGGGCCGGGGCTGGCTGTTGCGCTGGCTGCCCGCTCGGGCCCACGACAACGGCCTCTTCCTCGTCTTCAGCAACGGCGTGGGAGAGGACGACGACGAGATCCGCACGGGCAACGCCATGGTGCTGGACCCCTACGGGCGCATCCTGGCGGAGACATGGAAGGCCGGTGACGAGATGGTGACGGCCGATCTGGCTGCCTCGCTGCTCGAGCAGAGCACGGGCAGGCGATGGATTACGACGCGCCGGCCGGAGCTGTATGGCCCCCTTACCGTCCCGACCGGCCGTGAGCGGGACACCCGGAGCGTCAGGTTCGACGGGAAGGGGATCTGAGCCTAAGGCCGTGCCTGGCTGCGGCTGCCGGTGTCGCGGGCGTGCCCGCGCGAAGACCGTGATGGTCCCGCGCCTATGGCTGTCGTGGGCGTCGGGTGATGTCGTGCCCGCGCGCCGAGCTCCGCCGCAAGGAAGACTCGTGGCGGTTGATTGCGTCTCGCGGCAGGGCCCTGTTCGATAGGGCGGGCGGCGAAGCGCGTGCGGAGTCCCGACGTCGTCCACAGCCCGTCCTGGGGAGGGATAGAGCGATGCACCGACTGGCTCACCTCACGCCTGCCGCTCTGGCGCCGGGGCTCGCCGTAGTGCTGTTGAGCGGCACGGGCCGCGCCCAGCAGCAGCCCGAGAGCGCGCCGAACCTGATCCGCAACGCCGACTTCGATGAGAACCTGGACGGCTGGTCCCAGTGGTTCGCGCCCGGCCAGGCCGAGGGCTCGGCGCGCTGGGTCGAGCGCGACGGCGGGGGCGCGATGGCGGTGACCATCGGGCGCCGCGACACGCGCTCCTCCGTCCAGATCTTTCAGGGGCCCTTCGCGGTCCGCGGCGGCCAGTGGTACTGGGTCTCCTTCGAGGCGCGGGCGGAGAGACCCATGACCCTGAGCGTCTCGCTCATGCGTCACAGCCCGCCCTACGGGGGCTTGGGCCTCAACGCCGACGTGGCTGTGGGCGCCGAGTGGTCCGCCTACACGCTGCTCACCCGCGCCACAAGCGACTCGGACGACGCCCGCATGGACTTCTTCCCCGAGGCGACCTTCCGGCTGGACAAGGTGAGCGTGCGCCACGCGGCCGAGCGGCCCGCGGCCCTGCC
>CAZSOQ010000389.1:0-2829 GCA_964608495.1 uncultured Armatimonadia bacterium
TCCTGACCCCCGCTCGCGCGCGTGCGCCACACCCGGTGCGGCACGCCCCGCTGCCGGCGCTACAGAGGACCCCCGCCACGGGCAACGAAGTGGCAGCGGGTGATACCAATGGCCTTGCGCGAAGTCACGGAGTTGCTCGCCGATCTCCTTGCCCTCCCGTCGGTGAATCCCGGCCCCCGGGAGCCCGAGGGCGAGCTCGAGGGCGAGGCCCGCGTGGCGGGATACCTCCGCGACTTCTGGCAAGGCCTTGCGGTGGACTGCATCCTCCAGGAGGCCCTCCCCGGCCGCCCCAACGTGATAGCCCGGGTCGAGGCCCCCGGTCGGCCCACCCTCATGCTCCAGACCCACATGGACGTGGTGGCCCCCACGGGCGACGCCGAGCAGGCCTTCGTGCCCCGGGTGCGCCGCGGCAGGATCTACGGGCGGGGCGCCTGCGACGCCAAGGCCTCCCTCGCCGCCATGATGGCCGCCGTGGCCCGGGCCGCCACCGAGGGGGCTGCACTCGCGCGCGGGGTCATCATGGCCGCTGCCGTGGACGAGGAGTACTGCTTCCGCGGCGTGGAGACCATGGTCAGCAGCGGGCTGAGGGCCGACGAGGTCGTGGTGGGCGAGCCCACCTCCCTCGCCGTCGTCGTCGCCCACAAGGGCGCCATCCGCTGGCGGTTCACCCTCGAAGGCCGCGCGGCCCACAGCTCCACGCCCGAGCTCGGCGATAACGCCATCTACAGGGCGGCCCGGCTGGTGACCGCCCTCGAGCAGTACGCCGACAGGCTCAGCGCCAGGCCCGCCGACCCCATCCTGGGCGGCCCTACTCTCTCCGTCGGCGTCATCAGCGGCGGCCGGCTGCCCAACGTCGTCCCCGATGCCTGCGAGGTGCTGGTTGACCGCCGTCTCGTCCCCGGCGAGGGATTCGACGATGTCGAGCAGCACCTGCGGGACTTCATCGCCGTCGCCCTAGGGCCCGATTTCGCTTACGGGCTCGACCGGATCCTCGCCGATCCGCCCCTGCCCGGCAAGCTGAATCGCGGCCTCGCCGCGCGGGCCGAGCGCATCGTCGCTGGCGTCCTGGGCGACGCCCGGACCACCTGCGTCCGCTACAGTTCCGACGCCTCGAAGTTCGCCAGCATCGGCATCCCCGCCGTCCTCCTCGGCCCGGGCGACGTCGCGCAGGCCCACGCCGCCGACGAGTGGATCGAGCTCCGCCAGGTCAGGGCCGCCGCGGAGATCTACTACCGGCTGATCACGGAGGAATGAGGCAATGGCCAGGCTCCACGCTGGGTGCACAGCGCTGCTCGTCATGGCGGTGGGGGTCGCCCTCGCGGCGGAGCCGGCGCCCGGCCTGATGCCCCTTCGCCTCGATCCGGGCCCCACCGATCCGGCCCCCACGGTGCTCCGCGGCCGGCACCTGATCTGGACCTGGGCCTCGGACACCTCGCGAACCTTGACCATCGAGGCCGAGCCGGTGAAGCTCGGGTCCTACGTCTCGGGCCTCGAGCTTGCCTACCCCGCGGACGCCACGCCCACGGCCGTCGCCCGGGCCGAGCTTGGCGGCAGGGCCGTCCTCCGCTTCCAGCCCGGCGCGTCGGGCGCCGTGGCCTTCTCGGCCGACGCGGGCTCCAACGCCTACCGGCTCCTCAAGGGCCCCGCTCACCTGGCCCTGGAAGCCTCAGCCGAGCGCCCTGTCCACGTGCTTGGCGCCGGCGACCTGTGCTTCTTCGTGCCTCGCGGCGCCCGCGCCCTCGCGGTGGCGGTCAGGGGCCAGGGCGAGGCGGAGACGGCCAGGGTCACCCTTTTCGGCCCTGACGGGCGGGAAGTGGCTCACGGCGAGGCCCTCAAGGGCCTGACCGCCCGCGTGGCCGCCACCGTGGGCGACGGGGCCGGCCAGGTGTGGCGAATCGCCGTGTCCAGGGCCTCCGAGGGCGTCCTCGAGGACGTTTTCCTGTCCCTCCAGGGCGATGTACCGCCCTTCGTGTCCCTCTCCCCCACGGGCGCTCTGGTGCCCTTCTGCTACGGCCTCAATCCCCGGCCCCGGCTGGTGACGACGCTGCGCGACGCGACCCTCCAGGTGGGGCTCACAAGCCCCGACCTGGCGGCCCACCACACGCTGGCGGCGCGCCTGGAGCACGAGGACAAGACCGTCTCCCAGGCCCGGACCCAGCCGGGCCGGAGCGTCCTTGATCTTGGCCTTCCCTCGCTCTCGGACGCCGGCTACCTGGCGGTCGCGGAGCTGCTGGACGCGGGGGGCGAGGTGGTGGCGCGGACGTCCAGCGCGGTCGAGGTGCGGAACCGGGTACGGTATGCTGGCGGCCTCAATCCCCTCCTCGACCTCTCCGCTTCCTGTCCCACTACTCCCGCCCAGCCCGTCGAGGCCACTCTCTCCCTCGCGCTCGAGGGCCTCGAGGACGACGCCGTCACCCTCTCCGCCGTCCTGTGCCGCTGCGGAATCTCGGACGACCCCACCGGCCCCGCCGCCGTGAGGATCGCGGAGGAATCCGTCCTCCCGCGTTCCGGCGACGTCTGGCAGGCCCGCTCGCCCGCGCCTCTGGCCGATGGCACCTACGAGTGGCTGTTCACGGCCCGGGCGCGGGGCTGCCCTTGGCCGCTCTTCTGGCAGCGCGTCCACTGGGTCGTCTATCGCGACCAGCTCTTCCCGGAGCTGGGCTTCCAGGCCACGTCGCCGCCCCCCTGCTGCCTGCTGCGCGGCCTAGAGCCGCTCGTCGTGGCCGTGCCCGAGGTCCAGGACGCCGTGCCCTACTCCTACATGGTCTCCGCCCCCGAGATGACCCGCCCCCTCGCCACCACCGCGGCGCTGGGCGAGAGCCGCTCGGC
>CAZSOQ010000390.1:0-2728 GCA_964608495.1 uncultured Armatimonadia bacterium
CTACAAGGGCTGCGCTCTGGGCGAGGGCGAGGTGCCGATCGGCGCCGCCGTCGCCGCCCTGAAGGCCGTCGGCTACCAGGGCGTCTGGTGCGCCGAGTACGAGGGCGCGCGCGACAGCTCCGCCGACGGCTACCGCCGCTGCCTGGCCTGGATGAGGGGGAACTGCACCTAGCGGCCCAGGGCCCGTGGAGCTTGCGCGCGGTACGGCTCGAGAGTAGACTCAGGCGAGTGGAGAGAAGTCCTGCCTACGGGGCTGACCCCCGAGAGATCCCCTCGCCTCCGGGCCTGGTTCCCTGCCGTCCAGACACGGCCGGGGAGGGCCTTGTGGGCCAAACCGTCGCGCTGGGGCCCCGTTTCGGGCGGCCCCCGGGTTCCTGGCCTGTGGGCCGGGGATGGCAACGCTTCTACGCGCTCTCCCCTGCCGGGGGCGCGAAGTGAGGTACCGAGGATGATCAACCGCACTTTGGCACAGGCAGACCCCGAGTTGGCGCGCGTGCTGGCCGGTGAGCTCCACCGCCAGCAGACCACGCTCATGCTCATCCCGTCCGAGAACTACGCCTCGCGCGCCGTGATGGCCGCGGCCGGCTCGATCTTCACCAACAAGTACGCCGAAGGCTATCCGGGCCGCCGCTACTACAACGGCTGCCAGTTCTACGATGAGCTCGAGACCCTCGCCATCGAGCGGGCCAAGCGGCTCTTCGGCGCCGACCATGCCAATGTCCAGCTCCACACCGGCAGCCAGGCCAACATGTCGGCCTTTTACGCCATGCTCGAACCCGGCGACCGCATCCTCTCCATGAGCGTAGCCCAGGGCGGCCACCTCACCCACGGCTCCCCCGTCAACTTCTCCGGCCAGTACTACCAGCCCCACTTCTACGGCGTCTCCCGCGAGACGGGCCGCCTGGACTACGACGAGATCCTCCAGATCGCCCGCCAGGTGCGCCCCAAGCTCGTCATCTGCGGCGCCTCCGCCTACCCGCGCATCCTGGACTTCCAGAAGTTCCGCGAGATCGCCGATGACGTGGGCGCCTATCTGCTCGCCGACATCGCCCACATCGTCGGCCTGGTCGCCGCCGAGGCCCATCCCGATCCCGTGCCCTACTGCGAGGTCGTCACCTCCACCACCCACAAGACCCTTCGCGGCCCCCGAGGCGCCTTCATCCTCTGTACCCAGCAGTGGGCCGACCGCGTGGACCGCGCCGTCTTCCCCGGCATCCAGGCCGGCCCGCTCATGCAGATCATCGCCGCCAAGGCCGTCGTCTTCCGCGAGGCCCAGGAGTTCGGCTTCCGCGAGTACCAGCGCCAGATCATCCACAACTGCCAGGCCATGGCTCAGTCCCTCATCGAAGACGGCTTCGAGCTCGTCACCGGCGGCACCGACAACCACCTCATGCTCGTGGACCTGCGCAACAAGAACATCACCGGGCGTCGCGCCGCCGACCTGCTCGAGGCCGCCGGCATCGTGGTCAACAAGAACCTCGTGCCCCTCGACCCGCGTCCGCCCACCGAGACCAGCGGCATCCGCCCGGGCACGCCCGGCATCACCACCCGCGGCATGAAGGAAGACGAGGCGCGCCTGATCGGCAAGCTCATCGCCCGCGTCATCCACGACGGCGGCGACAGCGAGCAGGTCCTAGAGGAGGTGCGCCAGCAGGTCCTGGAGCTCTGTGAGGCCTTCCCCATCTACGCCGACCTGGAGCTCTAGACCCGCCCGGCGGCCCTATTCCCGCGTCCCCGAGAGCCCAGGCCCCCGCGTCTTGCGTCACGGGAGGCTGACGACCCCCATCACCACCAGGTCGGTCCGATGCCGTCGCCTGTCCTCGCCACCCATCGCCAGGAAGCTGGCGTCGCCCAGAGCCACCGCCTCCATCCCCACCACGCCCACCGGCAGTCGCCCCGCCGCGGTGTACGTGCCGGCCGCCGGAGCGTAGCGCCAGATGCGGTCGCTGAAGCTCCCGCCGCCGTCCTCCTCGAAGCCGCCCAGGATGTAGACGCCGCTCGACAGACCCACCGCCGCCGGGCCGCGCCTTGCGGTGGGCAGGTCCCTCAGCCTGCGCCAGCTCCCGCTCCCGGGGTCGAAGCGCAGGGCTCGGGCCGAGTTCTCGTACCCATGGCCGGTCAGCTCGTACCCGCCGAAGACGTATACGGCCCCGAGGTGCGCCGCGACCCCGGCCAGGCACCGCGGCCGTCCCGGCATCGTCCCTACACGCTGCCAGCAGGGCTCCCGCTCCGCGGTGTCCAGCAGGTACACGGCGGCACTCGGCGCCTTCCCAAGGTCCGGCCCGGGGGCGCCCCCGAAGACCAGAACCTTCGGCCCCAGCGCTACCGCGGCTCCGTAGACCAGTGGCTCCGGCAGGTCCGGTCCCCGGTCCCAGCGCGGCTCGCCCTCAGCCCTTGACAGGACCCACGTCTCCCCCAGGCCGCGCTTCCCGTCCGATCCGCCCATGACGTAAAGCCTCTCGCCGGCGCAAGCCGAGGCCGCGTAGTCCACCGGATGGGGAAGAGGCGGGCCGGGACGCCAGGCGACGCCCGGCGCCCCGCCGGCCGGCGCCGCGCCGGCCGGCGGCGGACAATACAGCCACACGTCCCCCGTCCAGTGCTTCTCGTCTCCGCTCCAGTAGGTCCCTCCGGCCACGACCACGTCCTCGCCCACCCGCCCGACAGCGTGACCGCCGAGGCCGATGGGCATGACACCCTCGACCTGCACCGACACCTCCCCGGCCCACGC
>CAZSOQ010000391.1:0-2708 GCA_964608495.1 uncultured Armatimonadia bacterium
CAGACCGCCGCCCAGCCACCCCCGCAGGCTAAAGCCTGCGACTACTATCGGCCGCCGTCCCTGCACTGAACGGACCTCGGTCGTCATCGAGGCCTTGCAGGCCGGCAGACTGCAGGGGGACTCCTGTCCCCCTGCACCCCCTGCTGGGGAAGCCCGCTTCCCCAGACCCCTATCCACTCGCGGCGCTGGTGACGGGGCCGCGTAAGGGCTCGTCCGCGCGAGATCCGGGGATGCCACGCGGCCACAGCCCCGGGCAGACCGCCGCCCAGCCACCCCCGCAGGCTAAAGCCTGCGACTACTATCGGCCGCGGTCTCTGCGCTGGACGGACCTCGGTCGTCACCGAGACCACGCGCCACCCGTAGGCGCGGGCTCTAGCCCGCGGCGACCTAGAAGGTCACCCAGAGCGCCTTGTCCTCCGTGTCGTGGCGGACCCGTAGGCCGATGCCACCCACTCCAGGCAGCGCACACCAGCCCTCCTCGGCGGTGGTGAGATCCGCCACGTGCGGCAGTGGCTCCAGGTTGTCGCCCGATCTCGCGCTGACTCTTACTTCCTTCGGTTCGCGCGCCAGGATCACCACCGTCTCGCAGGTCTGCCCGACCGGGAAGCGCTGGACCCAGGTGAGCCGGTCGCCCGTGAGGCGCAGGTCGCTGAGCCACGCGTAGCTCGTGACGTGAGCGCGCTCGGCGCCGCGAAGAGCCACCCGGGTGCGCGAGTAGCCGAAGGGGGGCCGGTGGATCATCATCCGCAAGGGGTCTTCCAGGCGCACCGGGCCGATGAAGGCCGGGTGGGCGGTGTTGGAGCTCAGGTGCCAGGTGTCGGGTAGGAGGCCCACGTAGGGCTCCTGGTCGAAGGTCTGGTGGATGCCGCTGTAGACCACACCGTCGGCGGCAGCCCGGAGAACGCGGTCATCGCGGAGCTCCAGCAGCGGGTACACGCTCTTGGCCCAGCACAGCCCGCACCACTGCACGAGATTGCCGAACCACGACACGCGGTAGAAGCTGGTGCCGAAGACCGGTATCGAGCCCCAGGGCGTGGGGTGATGGGCGTCGGGGTCGCGGAAGACAAGCTCGGGCGGGCCGACGATGTCCTCCGGCCAGGGGATGTGGGCCGAGGCGCCCGGCCCCGTGTTGGGCACCTCGTACGAATAGAGGAAGGGCAGGCCCGTGTAGGCCCAGTAGAAGGCGCGGTCAAGGTAGTGGCGCTGGCCGGTGAGCTCGTACCCCAGGCGGTAGCAGTCCATGATCCGCGCGGCGGCGTAGATGTCCGGGACGTCAAGCTGCACCTCCCAGCCCTGGCACCCGCGCGGCACGCGGAAGCGCTCCATGGCGTCCAGGGCCTTCAGGCCGGCGCGCAGGCTCGCCTGGTCGCCCCAGCGCAGGGCGTGGGAGAGCAGGGGCAGGGCGTTGTTCGCCGCGACGCCCACGTTCAGCTCGCCCGGCCTGCCGAGGGTGCTGCGCTTGCCGTTGGTGAACTCCCTCGTCCGCTGCTCGACGCTCTCGCTGGACACGTAGGGCCACAGGCCCTCAGAATTCTGGGTCGCGAGGGATGCGGGCGGCGAGGGGAGCTTCAGATCGGTGAAGAGTGACCCCGCCAGGCTGAGGATGGTGGCGTCGGGCTTGAGGTCCAGGGCCTGGGTCCAGCGCCTCTCGCCCGTGCGCAGGCCGTGGTCGAGGATGTTGGCTGCCAGCCCGCCGTCCCAGTAGGGCGACTGCCCCACGTGCCAGTGGTTGTTGAACCCGCGCTCCTTGGGGAACCACAGGGTCTGCGCCCAGCCCTGGATGCACAGGTCGAGGGCCTCCTCGGGCGAGCACGGCGGCGGCACCGACGTGGGAAGGCCGTAGGCGGCGTACCAGCGGGGCACGGCATCCACGATGTCGCCACCGGGCGCGGCGAAGAGGCGCGTCTCGAGCACGAGCCCGCCACCCTCGGCGAGGGCGTGGGGTCTCGCCGTGACGGGCTGATTCCTGCCGCGGTCGGGCTTGTCGGCCACGAAGCAGGCGAGACGGTGGTTCGCCTGGCCGTCGAGGAAGTTGGGGGAGGCGAACTCCGGGACGGGCAGGACATCGCCCTCGGCGTTCCAGGGGCGCAGCGGGTCCCACATGAGCCCGCAGAGCACGTCGTCCTTGAGAACCGCCAGCACCGGTACCGTCACCTGGTAGGCCGGTGGGCGCGGCCGGTAGCCCGCGGTCTCGCCCACGACCTCCTCGCTGGAGGACGGCTCGTTGTCGCCCAGGAACTCGAGGCCCGGGAAGACAGCGGCGGTCTTGTGGTCGCCCGTGCGGCCGAAACCCACCCGGAAGACGGGGCCGCTGAAGCGCCGCACCGCGAGGGCGGACGTGGCGGTGAGCTCGGTCGTGACGGCCACCTCGTCGGCCCGCGGGGCGAGGGATAGGGTCAGGACGACGCGGGCGCCGTCGAGCATGCCGGTCAGGGCCAGGGCGTCGTTGCCGGCCCTCGCGGGCTTCGCGATGGAGAAGCAGGGGTCGTCCGAGCGCTCGACACCGCCGGCGACGTGGACCACCTGGGCCAGGGGCGAGAGCAGGCCGACGGGCTTCCAGGTCGCGCCGTCGCGGACGCGGACCACCGCAGCACCCACCTGCCCGGCGGCGGCGGCCACGAAAAGCAGGGAGAGCCGGTCGTTGGCGAGCTCACGGCCCGCAGCCGGGCCGGCCGAGGCGCGCAGGTCGGCGGGCGTGAGGACCGGGA
>CAZSOQ010000392.1:0-2686 GCA_964608495.1 uncultured Armatimonadia bacterium
CTCGCCGGCCCGCACCGCCTCCTGCGCCTCGGTCACCGACCCGTACACGCCCGCGGCGGCGAAGGGCCTGGTGAGGGTGCCTGTGAGGCGGCCGGCACAGGCGCGGGTGCTCGGCGACTAGCCGCGCAGCCCTGCCGGGCTGGCCTTGCCTGTTGCCCTTCCCTGGGAGAGGGTGCAGACTTCCTCTATGGAGGTGAGGGGCATGGTGAGCGAGAAGGGGACCGTCGCTGGTGCAGGTGTGTTGGTGGTCGCTGTGATGCTTGCCCTGACCGGATGTGGCGGAGGCAGTCCCTTTGGGACCAGAGACGGCACCGGCTCCACGGGTGGGACCCCGGGCGTTGGGCCCATGTCGGTTGAGACCACCTTGCTCCAACCTTTCGACGACAACCCCAACCAGGCCCCGCGGTGGATGGACATCGCAGACTACCTCTATGGCTCAGTCTTCAAGTCGGGCTTCGCGTACCCGAGCGACACGGTGGTTCTGGGCTACACCACGCAGGAGTCGCCGCTAAGGTTCTCGGTGAAGGCCCCGTACCGGTCACTCAAGCCCAACTTCTGCTACCAGATGAAGATCGAGGGCCCGCCGAACCCGTGGGCCAACGATCCCACGGGGAGCGACTTCGTGAACTACCAGCTCGGGTCGAAGGGGCGCTGGTGGTGTGATACGTGCAACCTGCCGCTGACGGACCAGGACGTGGCTTCAGGAGCCCACCTGGGGCACCGCGTCAAGGGCTATCTCTACTTCGACTTCGTGGTGACCGACGCGAACGGCAGCGTCGAGCAGACATCGGCGGCCATCAACAGCTACCACGTGACCTGGAAGACGAGCCAGCGCGGCCCGACGGCCCAGGACGGTTCGGTCCGCACGTACACGGTGGTGGCCAATCGCGACGGCTGGGCTTACGACCGCAAGCATCGAGTCGTCAAGGTGGGGCTGTACGGCGAAGGGGAGCCGGGCAGGCCTTTGCCCGGGCAGATGGCTCTGGCGGCCGGCACCTATGTGGGTGTCGAGTTCCGACTGACGGAGGAGAGCTTCCACTCGGCGAGGCCTGATGGAGGCAACTGGCGTACGGTAATGGCCGCGCCGGTGCCGACCTTCACGATCAGCACGGCCCCCACGCTGGTGCGCGACGTGGCAATCACCGAGCTGAGCGCGCCTGGCCCTCCCGCCCGCACGGGGAAGGCAAAGACGGTCCGGGTGACCGTCGCCAACCAGGGGCAGGCGGTCGAGACAACGGACGTGACCTTGACCGACGACAGGGCTGCGACGATCGGGCCGCAGCAGGTGAGCGTCACCGTCGAGCCCGGCCGGTCGGCAGTGGCCGCCTTCACGTGGACCCCCGGCGAGCCTGGGGAGCACATGCTCGTGGCGGAGGCCGCGCCGGTGCCCGAGGAGACCGACACTGGCGACAACACGGCCTCAGCAGCCGTTGGGGTGCGCTGACGAGCGAGATGGGGTGAGCGGGCGCGCGCAGGTCCGCGGTCGGGCAGGGCACCAGGCGCCGGCGCCCCGGGCCTCGGATCACGCGTAGACAAGCAGCTCGCGGTAGTACTGCTCGAAGGCCTCGGCGTTGCCGGGCCTGGGGTTGCCGCCGCCTCGGTACATCATCATCCCCGGGAACTCCTGGTGAAGCTCGCGCAGACGCAGCAGCTCGCGACGGATGTCCTCAGCAGTGCCGAAGTCAATGTTGCGCGAGTCGGTCTTGATGAGGAACATCCTGTCGGGCCCCGCCCGTCGCATGAACTCGCCGGGGTCCATGGAGCTGCTCTCGATGTACAGGCCGTCGGGCCCTGCCTCCAGGATATCCCCCAGCACCGGCGCGTAGTTGCCGTCGGAGACGTACAGCACCTTCCTGCCCCGCTCGTGGATGGCGGCGAACAGCCGGCGGTACCAGGGGAAAGCGTAGGTGCGCAGCCACTGGGGACTGAGCAGCACGCCCCGGGTAGCGGCGATGTCGTCGTGAAGGGCGATCAGCTCGGTGCCCTCGGTCTCGGCCCAGCCCTGCGCCACGGCCAGCGACGCCTCGCCAAGGCGGTCCAGGACCCGGCCGAAGCGCTCGGGCTCCAAAGCCGCGGCGATGAGGAAGGGCTCCCAGCCGAACTCGATGGTGGCGCGGGTCACCAGCGTGCCGTAGTGCATCGGCGCCGGGAAGCTGTGCGCCGCGGCCGCGGCGTAGATGCGCGACATCTCGGCGAGCATCGCCGGGCCGACGGTCTCCACCTCGAACCGCGAGAGGTCCACGTTGAGCACGTCGGTGTAGTCGCGGTACAGCTCGGGGTCGCCAACCTTCCAGACGCCGCCGTCGCGCGTGAACCTCTTCTTGCCGTCGGCCGACACGGCGACCTCGCCGGGCTCAGGCTCCACCTCGGGCACGCCCAGGTGGTAAAGGTCGGGGCGGTACTCGATCCACGCGAGATCGCCGCAGGGCAGCCGGTCGGGCCGCCGTCCCTGAAGCACCATGCGCAGGCGAGCGGACTTGCTCTCCGCGGAATCCTGCACCAGAGGTCACCTCTGGGGCGGCGGGCTGCCGTAGGTCGCCCCTGGGTGAAGACAGCACCACAGCACGTCCCACCCTCCCGGGCGTACTCCGGAACGCCGGGTACACCACCGGGGTTGTCGGCAAATGGCACCTGGGCCTGGGACCCGAGGGCGGCCCGGACTGGAACGGCGAGATCATCGACGGGC
>CAZSOQ010000393.1:0-2674 GCA_964608495.1 uncultured Armatimonadia bacterium
GACAGCGCCGCGTTCCAGGGCTGGCAGCGCGACGTCACCGACCGCGGCGTCACGCTCTCGGCCCACACGCGCCTGGGCCTCCAGAACGCCCTCTACGCCCTGCTCGACCACTGGGGCTGCCGCTGGGTGATGGTGGGGGAACTGGGCGAGTGCATCCCCCGTGTGTCGAAGCTGACGCTGCCCTCGGGCACGCTCCGCTTCGCGCCGCCCAACGACTTCTCCGTCGCCCCGTGCGGCAGCGGCAACGCCTATGCCGACTTCTTCGAGCGCAACCAGGCGGGATTCCACAACTGGCTGACCGCCCAGCACTACTGGTTCTACGCCCTCCCGCCCGAGAAGCACTTCGCGACCCACCCGGAGTGGTACTCGCTCGTCGGCGGCCAGCGCCAGCCGCGCCAGCTTTGCACGAGCAACCCCGAGGTCGTCGCCGAGATGATCCGCGTGGCGAAGGCCTACCTCGCCGGCGGCAATAACCGCGTTGCCTTCCCGATGGACCCGCAGGACGGGCCGGACTTCTGCGAATGCGACGCCTGCCGGGCCCTCGACCCGCCCGGCCGCTTCACCAACGGCGCCCCGGTGGTGACCGACCGCGTGCTGCACTTCGCCAACCAGGTCGCCGCTGGCATCAAGGACGAGTTCCCCGACCGCTACGTCGGCTTCTACGCCTACTGGAGCCACAGCGACCCGCCCGTGCGCGAAAAGCCCGCCCCGAACGTCGTCATCGGCATCACGCGCATGAACCACTGCCTGCTGCACCTGACGCCGACCAGACTGTGCGCCCAGTCCGACTTCCACAGCTTCGTCCGCGCCTGGCAGAAGCTCACCCCGCGCGTCTTCGCCTACGAGTACGACCCGATCTCGTGGACGGGCGGCCTGCCCTGTCCGATCTGGCTGGACATGGGCCGCTCGCTGCACACGCTCCTGAGCGACATGCACGTGCTGGGCAGCTACTCCGACTACGGCGTCCTGCCTGCCGCCCATGCCGGCACCTTCCTGAACCGCTACATTCCCCTGCGGATGAAGATCAACCCCAACCAGCGCCCCGAGGACGTGCTGCACGACATGTGCGGGGCGTTCTTCGGCCCGGCGGCCCAGCCGTTGGAACGCCACTACCTGACCATGGCGCAGGTCACCGCGCGCGCCCACCCCGGCCTCGGCGGCATCGGCGTCGGCACGACCTACTACCACCGGCTCTTCACTCCCGACCAGATCAAGCAGGCCCGGGCCTGGCTGGACAAGGGCCTCGCCGCCGCGAAGGGCCAGGGGATCTACGAGCAGCGCGTCGCGATGGTGGACCTGGCCCAGCAGTACCTCGAGGCCTACCTCGGCGGGGTCTGGGCCGCGCAGGGCAAGGACTACGACCAGTCCGTGGCGGAGTTTGACCGCATGGACCGTATGCTCGCGGCCTTGTGCGACAAGGGCTGGGCCGACGCCAAGGACGCCCCGGGCCGGGCGAAGACCATGCGCCTGAAGGCCCTCGCCGAGAACTTCCCCCAGAAGCTCGGCTATGTGACCGACTGGCAGCTCCTCGGCCCGTTCGACAACACCGCGCGCGACGCCGACCTGCGCCCACAGCCCTTCGAGCCGATCAAAGACCTGGGCGGGGTACAAGCCCCCGCCCTACAGACGACCGCCCAGTGGTGGCCCTACCGCAGTCCCGGCGGCTTCCTCAATCTCGAACAGGCCCTCGCCTCCCGGCAGGGCAAGTGGACGCTCTCGTACGCCTACGCCGCCACGACCGTCAGCGCCCCGCGTGCGGGGGGAGCCCAACTCCGCCTGGACAGCTTCTTCCCCTTCCGCGTATTCCTCAACGGGGAGGAGGTCTTCCACAAGGCCGGCCTCAACGCCGACTGCCCGGACCGCCTCGCCGCCGACGTACGCCTCAAACAGGGCCCGAACCTCATCGTCGTGAAGCTCAGCCAGACCCAACTCGCCACCGACAGCTTCCCGTGGGGGCTGTACCTGCGCGTCGTCCCGGACGAGGCCCCCTCTCTGGTCCCGCTCCCCGAACGCTGGCCCTTCCGCACCGACCCGCAGGGAGTGGGGGAGAGCGAGCAGTGGTTCGCCGTGGGCTACGACGACAGCGCCTGGCAGCCCCTCCGCCTCGGGCAGGCCTGGGAGGGCGCCCTCGGCCCGTACGACGGGGTCGGCTGGTACCGGGTCAAGTTCACCGCCCCGGCCCAGCTTCCGCCCAAGCTCGCCTTCGAGTTCGGCGGCGCCGACGAGCAGGCGTGGGTCTATCTGAACGGCAAGCTGATCGGTGAGCGCACGGTCAAGTCCACGGGGAGGACGGTGGGGGAGATCTGGGAGGAGCCGTTCACGATCCCGATCCCGGAGGGCGCCCTCAAGCCGGGCGCGGAGAACGTGCTGGCCGTCCGTGTCCACGACTCGGCCTACGCCGGGGGGCTATACCGCGCAGTGAAGCTGGTGGCGGCGCCGTAGGAGAACAAGAGTCGCGGGGTACAAGCCCCCGGCTACGCTACGCCCTCCAGCACGGCCCTGCCCTACAGCCGCCCTACCTCACCCTCCCAATCCACGCCACCACCTGCGCCCTGATCTCGTCCAGGTCCCCCCGCTGCGGGTCCAGCTCGTCCAGCCACTTCCGCGCGTCCGCCGCGGCCTTCTTCTTCGCCCCGGTCGCCCCGCGGATGGCCTGTTCCAGCGTCGTCACATA
>CAZSOQ010000394.1:0-2596 GCA_964608495.1 uncultured Armatimonadia bacterium
CGGCGTACCCGTTGTGCCGATCCGCGATGGGAAGCACGCGCACCTGCACGGGCGAGAGCCAGACCGGGAACTCGCCGGCCACCTGCTCGATGTAGGCGCCCAGGAAGCGCTCGATGCCCGCCAGGACCACGCGGTGGACCATCACGGGCCGGTGGGGCTGGCCGTCGCGACCGATGTAGGTCAGGTCGAAGCGCTCCGCCAGGTTGAAGTCGCACTGGATCGTCGGGCCCTGCCACTTGCGGCCCAGGGAGTCGCGCAGCTTGACGTCTATCTTCGGGCCGTAGAACACGCCCTCGCCGGGGTCCACCCGGTAGGGCACGCCCGCGGCCTGCAGAGCGCCGGCCAGAGCCGCCTCCGCGAGGTCCCAGATCTCGTCGCTGCCCAGGCGCTCCTCGGGCCGCGTGCTCAGGTTCACCTCGTAGTCGTCGAAGGAGAACACGGCCAGCATGTAGCGGGCGAAGTCGAGCACGCCGATGATCTCGTCCTGGAGCTGCTCGGGCTCGCAGAAGATGTGGGCGTCGTCCTGGGTGAAGCCGCGCACGCGCAGCAGGCCGTGCAGGACGCCGGAACGCTCGTGGCGGTAGACTGTGCCCAGCTCGAAGAAGCGCAGGGGCAGGTCGCGGTAGGATCGGGTCCGGCTGTTGTAGATGAGGATGTGCCCCGGGCAATTCATGGGCTTGATCCCGTACTGCTGGCCCTCGATCTCCGTGAAGTACATCGGGTAGCCCTTTTCGATGTGGCCGGAGGTGCGCCAGATGTCCGTGCGGATCAGGTGGGGCGTACACACGAGCTTGTACCCGCGCCGCAAATGCTCGCGAGTGGCGAAGTCGCAGATGAGCTGGCGGAGCATTGCGCCGTTGGGGTGGTAGTACACCAGGCCGGGCCCGGCC
Source organism: uncultured Armatimonadia bacterium (assembly GCA_964608495.1). Taxonomy (GTDB): domain Bacteria; phylum Armatimonadota; class Zipacnadia; order Zipacnadales; family FEN-943; genus JAKORR01. Next base: position 891 of record CAZSOQ010000394.1, read on the forward strand.
TGCTCGTAGAAGCTGAACAGGTCGAGCTCGCGGGCGAGGCGGCGATGGTCGCGCCGCTTGGCCTCCTCGACGCGGTGGAGGTAGTCCTCCAGCTCCTTGGCGCTGGGGTAGGAGACGGCGTAGATGCGCTGGAGCATGGCGTTGTGCTCGTCGCCGCGCCAGTAGGCGCCCGCCACGTTCAGCAGCTTGACGGCCTTGATCCGCCCCGTGCTGGGCAGGTGCGGGCCGGCGCACAGGTCAAGGAAGTCGCCCGTGCGGTAGACGCTGACCAGCTCGTCCTCGATGCCGTCCACCAGCTCGACCTTGTACTCATTGCCCTGCTCCTGGAAGAGCCGGCGGGCCTGGGCGCGCGGGATCTCCTCACGGACAAAGGCCTGGTCCGCGTCGAGGATTCGCTGCATCTCCGCCTCGATGCGTGCCAGGTCCTCGTCGGTGAAGCTGACGGCCACATCGAAGTCGTAGTAGAAGCCCTCCTCGATGGGGGGGCCGATGGTGGGCTTGGCGCCGGGGAAGAGCTTGACCACGGCGGCGGCCATGACGTGGGCCGTGGAGTGCCAGTAGACGTGGCGGCCTTCCTCGTCGGCGAAGGTCAAGAGGCGGAAGTCGCCGCCCTCGGTCAGCGGGCGCGTGAGGTCGAGGAGCCTGCCGTTGAGCTCGGCGGCGACGGCGGCCTTGGCGAGGCGAGGGCCGATCTGCTCGGCGACCTGCAGGGAGGTCGTACCTTGCTCCACAGACAAAGTGGATCCATCCGGCAAGCGAAGGTCAAGCTGGCTCATGAGCTGTCACCTCTGGCGGCCACGACTACCCTCGTGGCCGGGTCTACTTGTGAAAACGCCGCGTCGGTCCGGTCGGCGGCAACGCGGCGTCTCGGTGCCGTAGACATTGGTGGGCGCTGGTGGAATTGAACCACCGACCTCCACGGTGTCAACGTGGCGTTCTTCCACTGAACTAAGCGCCCAACCGGGCGAGGATTATAGCGCCTCCCTCGCCGGCTGTAAACGGCCGGCGGGGCGGGGGCGCGAGCCCGCGCAAGCTCGAGCCCGCCGGGAGCGCGCGGTGGGCGAAGACCACGCCCGAAGCAGGCTCGTGCAGAGCCGGGCGGCCCCCCTACCTGTGCCCCGGCTGCTCAGCGTACTGCAGGGTCGCTCGGATATCAGACTGCCGGTAGTAGCCCTCGGGGAGGCTGGGCACGAACACCTCTGCGCAGATCGCACCCTCGAAGTAGGGCCGGGCATGCTCATACCCGGGTACGTGGAGCCTCTTGACCATCTCGAGTACCTCAGTGACGGGGAGCTGCCCCTCAGCAATGAACGACAGCAGGTACATCAGGCCGTCAGGCCCAAGAAAGTGACAGAGCGCCAGGTCGCTGACGGCACCTCGGTCCCTGTCCCGTTCCGCGTCCCCGTCGAACTGACAGCCGTGCACGCCCCCACGAGGCCCGGCCGGGACGTGGTGCACGAGCCGAAGGTCGCGGCCTCGGCAGCGGTCGTCAGACTCGGTGACCAGGATCCACTCCACCCAGCCGTCCTCGACGCGCTCGATGGGCTCACCACAGGTGTCGCAGAGCCACGTACTCGTCTCCTTCATTCCGCTGCCTCCCTCGGCCGTGTGGCTGATGCGCTGATGCTACCGTCGCCGTCATCGCTGCGTCAACTCCCGGCCTAGAGATCCGGCCGAAAAGGTGGGGAGGGAGAGGTGGGTTGAGG
>CAZSOQ010000395.1:0-2548 GCA_964608495.1 uncultured Armatimonadia bacterium
GCCACGTACTGCCCCCGCACCACCGCCTCCGCCACGTCCTGCGGCGCCAGCGGGCGCAGCGCCTGCAGCACCTTCATCGTTTCGTTCCGCACGGACGTCGCGTCGAAGGATGACGGCGGCTCCATGGCCACCATCGCGAGCACCTGCAGCAGGTGGTTCTGGAACATGTCGCGCAGAGCGCCGGCGCCCTCATAGTAGCGCCCGCGGCTCCCTACCCCAACGTCCTCCGCCGCCGTGACCTGCACGTCGTGGACGTAGTTGCGGTTCCACAGCGGCTCGAAGATCCCGTTCGAGAACCGGAAGACCAGGACGTTCTGCACCGTCTCCTTGCCCAGGTAGTGGTCAATCCGGTAGATCTGCCTCTCCGCGAACCACTCCTGCAGCTTGGCGTTGAGCGACTGCGCCGTCGCCAGGCTCGTGCCGAAGGGCTTCTCGACGATGATGCGGCGCCAGCCCGCGCCCTCTTCCTCCCTGGTCAGGCCCTGCGCCCCCAGGCCGTCGGCCACCGTCTCGTAGAGCGACGGCGGCGTCGCCAGGTAGTAGACGTAGTTGCCTCCCGTGCCCAGCTCGCGATCCAGCTCCGCCAGCCGCGTCCGCACCCGGCCATAGTCCCCAGGGTCGGCGGTGTCAACCGGCTGGTAGTAGAGCGTCCCGGCCAGGCGGTCGAGAGGTCCCGCGTCATCCGAGCTGAGCTGGGCGTGGGCCTTCACCCCGTCCGCCATCCGCTCGCGGAAGGCCTGGTCCGTAAGCTGCGTGCGGCTGACGCCCAGCACGGCGAAGCGCTCGGGCAACAGGTCCTGCCTGCACAGGTCGAACAGCGCGGGGAGCAGCTTCCTGTGGGTGAGGTCGCCCGACGCGCCGAAGATCACCAGAAGGCAATTGTCCGGCTTCCTCATGGCTCATCTTCCCCTCTTGCCGCACCCTCGCCCCCCAGCAGCGAGGCCGCGGCAGCGTCCACAAGCCACACCAGCCGTCCCGCCGTCGGCCGCACGGCCCGCGCCGGCAGCGGTTCCGCGGCCACCGAGCCCTCGAGCACTTCCCTCAGCCGCTCCGCCTTGCCGGCCCCCGACACGAGCAAGACCACCTCAGCCGCCGCGTTGATCACCGCCAGCGTGAGGGTCACGCGCCAAGCGCCCAGCTTCTCGACGTAGTGGGCCACGACCCAACGCCGGCCCTCGCGCAGTCCGTCCGTGCCGGGGAACAGCGACGCCGTATGGCCGTCCTCGCCCATCCCCAGCAGCACCAGGTCGAAGCGCGGCGCCGAGCCTGCGCCGAAGAACTCCCGGAGCGCCTGCTCGTAGTCCGTCGCCGCCTGCCGCGGGTCGGCTTCGCCCCTGATGCGTCGCACGTTCCTCGCCGGTATCGGGACGCGGTCCAGCAGCGTCTCGCGCGCCATCCTGTAGTTGCTGTCCTCGTGCTCGGGGGGCACGCGCCGTTCGTCGCCCCAGAACACGTGGACGCGCTCCCAGTCCGCCGGGCTGAGCATCTCACCGAGGGCGAGACGCTCGTAGGTCCTCGCGGGCGTGGCGCCCCCGGCCAGCACCACGGCGAACCGGCCCGTGGCCGCGATGGCCGCCCTCGCCAGCTCGGCGAAATGCCGCGCCGCCGCGTCGGCCAGGGCCTCGGCATCGGTCAGCACTCGTACCCGCGCGGTCACCCCGCTCGCCTCACCTCGTGGCCCCCGAATCGCTCCCGCATCACCGCCAGCAGCTTGTCGCCGAAGGGCGCCTCCTCGCGGGACCGGAAGCGTCTCTGCAGGGCCAGGGTGATCACGGGCAGGGACAGGCTCTGCTCGATGCCCTCGAGCACCGTCCATCGCCCCTCGCCCGAGTCGGCCACTTGCCCCACCACGCCCTCGAGGGTCGGGTTCTCGGCCAGGGCCCGCTCGACCAGGTCCAGGAGCCAGGACCGAACGACGCTCCCGTGCCGCCACATCTCGGCGATCTGGTGCAGGTCCAGCCCGAATTCCGTCTTGGCCTCCAGGAGCTCGAACCCCTCGGCATAGGCCTGCATCATCCCGTACTCGATGCCGTTGTGGACCATCTTGGTGAAGTGCCCGGCCCCGACGGGCCCCACGTGCCCCCAGCCGATGTCCGGCCCGGGCGCCAGCGTCGCCAGCGCGGGGAGCAGCCGCTCCACAGCCTCCGCCTCGCCGCCGACCATCATGCTGTAGCCCTCGGTCAGGCCCCAGACGCCACCGCTCACGCCTACATCCACGAAGGCCAGGCCCTTCTCCGCGAGCGCCCGCGCCCGCCGCAGTGTGTCCTTGTAGTAGCTATTCGCCCCGTCCACCACGAGGTCGCCGGGCGTCAGCAGCTCCGCCAGCCGCTCCAGGTGGCTCTCGGTCACCTCGCCGGCCGGCAGCATCACCCACACCACGCGCGGCGGTGACAGCTTCGCCACAAGCTCGTCGAGAGTGGCGACGGGCTCCGCCCCTTCCGCCGCCGCCTGGTGCCGGGGTCCTTCCGAGCGGTTGAAGGCCACGACGCGGTGCCCGCCTCTCAGCAGGCGGAAGGCCATGTTCAGCCCCATCCGCCCCAGCCCGGCC
>CAZSOQ010000396.1:0-2539 GCA_964608495.1 uncultured Armatimonadia bacterium
ACGTCGTACCCTTCGTCGAGCCTGGCCAGCAGCTTCGGGATGTCCGCCGGGTCGTTCTGCAGATCGGCGTCCATGGCCACGATCACGTCGCCGCGCGCGTGGTCGAAGCCCGCGGCCATCGCCGCCGTCTGGCCGAAGTTCCGCCGGAGGTGCACCACCACGAATCGCTCGTCCCGCTCGGCCTCGGCGTCCAGGCGAGCGGCCGTGTCGTCGCTGCTCCCGTCGTTGACCAGCACGGCCTCCCATGGCTGCCCCAGCTCCCCCAGCGCCTCCCGCAGCGCCTGGGCCAGTCGCGGCACGTTCTCCTCCTCGTTGTAGACCGGGATGACCACCGACACCAGCCCGCCCGGGGCTGCTTGGTGCTGGCTCAACGATCGGTCACCGCCTCGCGGGCAGCTCGGCCCGTCCCGGCGATTATACGGGCCGCCCTCTCGCACCCGCAACCAAGGCACGGGAAGCGCACAGCCGCGCGGCCCCCATGTAGGAGCCGGCTGTGCCGGCGACCGCCCGCCGAGACGTCAGGGACCGCCTGCCGAGACGCTGGCGGCTGTCCGTCCAGGCCGCCAGTAGAGGTCGCCAGCAATAGCTGGCTCCTACGAGAGAGCCGCCGCCCGCCCGGACCCCGAAGAACCGGGAATCGGCCTTTGACGCGTGCCACGTCTTCGGGTAGAATAACTGGTTACACCATGCGAAGCACGGGGAAACGGGGGAGTGTACCATGAGAAAGGGCTTCACCCTCATCGAGCTGCTTGTCGTCATCGCCATCATCGCCATCCTGGCCGCCATCCTCTTTCCGGTGTTTGCCAGGGCCCGCGAGAAGGCGCGACAGACCTCCTGTCTGTCCAACCTCAAGCAGTTCGGCACTGCCATCATGATGTACGCGCAGGACTACGACGAGCGCTACATGACCTCGGGGTACGTGATCCCGGGCGTACCCCTCGGCGGAGCCGGCACCAACGTCAACTGGTGGCGCTATCCCCTGCAGGCCTACGTCAAGAACTGGCAGCTCTACCTGTGCCCCTCCGGCCCGGCCGTCGGCGACCCCTCGAGCGCTGCGGTCCAGCTCACCCGCCACTACGGCTACAACACGAACCTCAGCACGCGCCCCATGGCCCTGCTTCTTACTCCCGCCTCAGTGATAGCCATAGGGGACTGCTCCCACTGGCTGCCGAACGCCGGCGGGTGCTGGCAGCGGGCCTACGCCTATCCCGCTCAGGAACGGCGCAACACCACGGTCGGCTGCAACGCCAACCAACTGCTGAACCAGACCGACGACCAGACGCGCCACAACGGTGGCTCGAACCTCGCCTTCGCTGACGGCCACGCCAAGTGGATGAACGCGAAGGACATCGCCGCCAACGCGTCCCTGGTCACGCCCTGACGGCTCGGCCGGAAGGCCTGCCTTCGGGTCTCGACCGTCTTGCCCGCCCGCCGGCGCGGGGCCGTTCGTACCGCGCGGCGGCGGCTGGTGCCTCAGCGGCAGCCCTACCTCGCTGACTGTGTCGGCGCGGCTGTCGCAGCCACGCCCGGCCAGACGGTCTTGCAGCCCCGACCCTCCGCGCACACCTCGATGCCGTCCTGCAGGCTTCCGCTGATCGAGGCCAGCTCGCGGCCCTGGGCGTCGCGCACCCAGCCGGTGGCCTGGCCGCTCCTCAGGACCTGGAAGTAGCCACGCATGGAGTTGCCGCCCCGGGCGTCCGTGACCGTCAGGTAGCTCTCCCAGCCGTCCTCGGTCGCCTGGCCGGACGCCTCGAAGGTGCCCTGGCTCCTCGTCTCCAGGAAGCCCTCGCCCACCTTCTCGGCCTCCGTGAAGTCGAAGGTGCCCTCGATGGAAAGCTCCTGCTGCCCGTCGGTCTGCACGTCGGCGTCTATCGTCGCGCTGCCCCTGTGCACTGTCTCCCAGGTCCCGCTGCGCTCGATCTGCTCCTCGTAGCTGGCCCGCTCCCGCAGCGTCATCGTCGCCCCGAGCAGGGCACCCGGCCCCATCTCCACCGTCGCCGTGGCGTCCACCTTCACCCGGCCCATCGTCTGCTTGTCGCTCTGGGTCGGCACGTCCCAGTAAGTCACCTGCTGCGGCGCCGTGCCCTTCACCTTCAGCTCCGCCGTCGCGCCGCCCAGCGTGTACTCGACCGACAGGTCCACCTTCACCAGCGTGCCCTCGCCCCGACCCTCCGCGTGAGCCGCCAGCGACGTCGGGCACTGCGTCACCGTGCCGGTCCAGGTCGTGTCGTACAGCGGGTCCTCCCAGTCCAGGGGCACGGTCTCACAGCCATCGCCGCCCTGGGCAGGGGCTGCCTGCGCCGGGGCTGGCTGGGCCTGGGCCAGCCTCACGAGCAACCCCAGGTGAGGCGTAACGGCCCTCGGGTCCCCGGCCTGCGCGATGCCTACCACGTCGCCGACGGCGGTGTCGAGGAATCTGTCCACCGAGTCCACGTGGGACTGGCCGCCCACGCCCCCCGGTCCCTGATCCCCGCCGCCGGCCTCCTGCGCCGAGGTGACCATGGCCTGGGCCACTCTCTGCGCCTGCACGGCCTTGGGC
>CAZSOQ010000397.1:0-2505 GCA_964608495.1 uncultured Armatimonadia bacterium
AGACTCGGTAGGGCGCGGGGCCCTTGGCCGGCAGGCGGAAGGTCTGGCGCACGTCCGGCGCCTCGTAGGCCATCGGCTCGATGCCGGGCTGGTAGCGCCAGTCCCACCTGGCCATCGCGCCGCCGTCCCAGACGACGACCACTCGTCCGCCCGCCACGTCGAAGACCTGGACCATCAGGCCGTAGGGCGCGTCGGACACCGCGGGCAGGCGCCTGGCGTGCCCAATCGCGCGGGCTACGGCCGTGTCGAGCTGGGTCGCGCGGATACCCGCCCCGCCGGTGTAGTGCAAGTACACCACCTCGCCGCGTCCGCAGCCGAAACGGCTCACCAGCGGCCCCTGGTCCGTCGCGACAAGGACCTCGCCGCCCGGGCAGCGAGTCAGCGGATCGGGCAGCTCGATCTCCTCGCCGGGCGACAGGAACTCTCGCCAGCCCTCGGCCGCCTCTGTCACCGTGCACCGCTTGTGCTCGGTGTAGCTGATCGGTGCGAGGCCCAGCACGGCCCCGGCCTTCTCCTCGCCGATCCCGGCGCCCCGGTTCAGGTTCCAGTACCCGTCGGCCCGCCGCGTGGGTATGAAGGAATGGGTGACCAGCAGGCGCCCGGGCCGGTCGTCGAGCCACCACCGCAGGAGCTCGAGGTCGCCGACCCGTGGCGCCCGCGGCGAGTAGAACACCACGTCATACCCGGGCAGGACACGCTCGAGCTCGAAGCTGTCGCGCGTGTCGAGCACCAGTCCGGCCCGTGACGCCCCGCAGGCCAGGCTCGACTCCTGCCCGACGCCGAAGAACAGGCTCGAGGAGGCGTGGGCCGGGGGCCTGGTGGCCACGCACAGCACCTTCGCCTGGCCCGGCCGCCGCGCCTTCTCCCGGCGGGCCTGCAGGAAGGCCATCGCCTTCGCCACGCCGTCGCGGAAGCGCCTGAACTGGTACCCGTTGCGCGCCGGATCGCTCATGTCGTCGTAGGTAGCCTCGTCCAGGAAATCGTTGTCGAAGTCGTCCAGTTGCCCCGACGCGGTGAGCGAGTAGACGCCGGCGTAGGCGATCCGCCAGTCCAGATAGGGCGCCGAGTGCCCCCCCGCGCCGGTCTCCTGGATGATGGACAGCCGCGTCCCGCCACGCGTGGCCTGCTCGCGCAGGTACGGGCCGCTCGAGTAGAAGGCCTCGGCCGCCCAGCCGATGGGCCCGAACCACTCGGGCAGGATGTTGCCCACTCCCGCGCTGCGCACCATCCAGACGTAGTCGCTGGAGCCGTGCGTGTCCTCGGGGTTCGGGACGATCCACAGGCCCTGGCCGCCCTTGTCCTGGCAGTACCGGCCGATCTCGTCGGGCAGCTTCAGCCACTCGTAGGAGCGCAGGTACATGAAGACCACGCGGCGCCTGTTGGCCACGTCGCCCTCCTCGGCCGGCTGGGGCGGCTCGTACTCGTCCCAGCCCTTCAGCCCCAGGTCGCCGGGCTCCGGGTAGAAGCCGTTGTAGGCGCGAAAGTAGTCGGGGAAGTGGGCCACCGTCTCGGTCTCGCCGTCGCGGAGGTGCAGGCCCTGGTCGGCCCCGGCCAGGTCCCGGCGGTAGGCGTCCACCATGGCCCGCGAGTAGCCCCAGAGCGTATCCCACCACGGGAAGACGTAGTCCACCACCATCCAGGTCCCGAAGCCCGCCTGCGCCAGCGCGTCCACCTTCAGCTTCATCGCCTCGCGCACGGCCGGATGGGCGATGGCGAAGGCGTGCTGGAAGTCCCAGCTAGTCTGGGCGCCCGGGATGGCATTGAGCGTCCCCCCGGCGGCGTTGACGTCCCAGGCCCGGCGCCGCGTGAGGAACCGCTGGTAGCCGCTGCCGAAGGAGCTGTAATACACCGCCGGCACTCCCTGCTCGGCGTAGTAACGGGTCAGGTCCACGATATTGCGCGGGTAGCCGCTGATGGGCACACCGACCGGCCCCAGCAGGCGCGCCAGCTTCACCGGCGTCTCCCTCAGGGCCTCGGCGTCCAGGCGCGCGGCGTCGAAGGGGAGATAGACGTACCCGGGCTTCAGCGGGCTGCGCAGCGGCTCCCGCCACTCGGGCCTCGCTCGCAGCCCGTCGTCCGCCGTCCCGAAGAAGTCCAGGCCCCCGGCCGGGCCGCTCAGCCGCGGCGCGTCCACGTAGAAGACCGCCTTGCCGCCGCCGGGCTCGAGGGCCAGCCCCGAGAGCCTGTCCCACTGCGCCTCATGGTTCCCCAGGAACCACATCCGCATCTTCTCTCGCGGCACCTGGATATGGTGCCACTTGCCGCGCTCGACGGAATCCAGCGCCGCCTGCCAGCACACCCAGCGGTCGTCGTCGGTCTCGTACAGGAAGACGCTGAGGCTCGCGCCTCCTTCCACGCTCTCCACATACAGGTCGCAGCTAAAGGTGTCGTAGCCCTCGGCGGGGCCCGGCAGCCCCACGCGGATGCTCCACCAGGGCGGGTCGCCGGGATGGTCCTCCCAGTTCACCTTGAGCGAGAAGCCCAGCTTGTTGCTGGGCGAGACGA